>JAFSRY010000045.1 GCA_017445845.1 Prevotella sp. | reverse complement strand
TCCGTCGGTAGAATTAGCAATTCTTATGGGCGTTTTTTTATTTATCCCGAATTTGTGAATTAGAGAAAGCGCAAGAAGAACAGTGCCCTCCGCTCGGAAATATTTACAAAAGCGTCTGAATGCATAAAGGTGCTAACGGAATGGCTTTCAAAGACTTGACGGGCGGAAGTCAGCCTTTCCGATGAGACCAGAATGGTTAACGAAATTTGGTCTCGTCGTGACCAGAAATACGACCTCACTTTGGTCTCGTTGTGACCAGCCTTTGGTCTCATCGTGACCAGCCTTTGGTCTCGTCGTGACCAAGCTTTGGTCTCATTGTGACCAGCCTTTGGTCACAAAAAGACATAGTGCCACTTTATGACTGAAATCTAACAAATCTAATCAAAATCTCTCAAAAAATCTTTTTGCCTTATTCCCGCTATTATTGGTGGCTACGGCGATGGGAAGCGTCGGGTGGCTGACAATGGCTTCGGGGTGAAGGGTATTCTGTGCCGCCATCCGTTAAAAATGCTAAAGTTATTTGCAGGGGAATGAGAAAAGAGTTATTTTTGCATTCCGGTGCTCCTTGGATAAAGCCTCGAGGGGGCTGAAAGGCTGACTGCCGAAAGAAAAGGAAAAAGGAAAACATGAAGATAGGAAACATTGATCTGGGTGAACGTCCGCTGTTCCTCGCCCCCATGGAGGATGTGACGGACATCGGCTTCCGCCATCTGTGTAAGCGCTTCGGTGCCGCCATGGTCTACACGGAGTTTGTCTCTGCCGAAGCCCTTGTGCGCGATGTCAAGTCGACGGTGCAGAAGCTGACCATCAGCGACGAGGAGCGTCCGGTGGGCATCCAGCTCTATGGTCGTGACGTGCCGCAGATGGTGGAGGCTGCGAGGATTGTCGAGCAGGCGGGCCCTGATGTCATCGACCTGAACTTCGGATGTCCTGTAAAAAAAGTTGCCGGCAAAGGTGCCGGAGCGGGTATGCTGAAGAATATCCCACTGTTGCTTGACATCACGCGTGAAGTGGTGAAAGCAGTGAAGACGCCAGTGACCGTGAAGACGCGCCTGGGGTGGGACTGCGAGCATATCATCATTGAAGAACTGGCTGAGCAGCTGCAAGACTGTGGCATTCAGGCGCTGACCATTCACGGACGTACCCGTTCACAGATGTACACGGGTGTTGCCGACTGGTCACCGATAGCGCGTGTGAAAGCCAACCCCCGCATCCACATCCCGATTATCGGCAACGGCGACATACGCTCTACAGAGGATGCCGACCGCGCCTTCGACGAATACGGCGTGGACGCAGTGATGATTGGCAGGGCTACGTTCGGCTGTCCCTGGCTCTTTTCGCGAAAAACCTTGACCATCGACCAGAAGATTGACATTCTTGAGGAGCAGTTGCGCATCAATGTAGAGCGCATCGACGAATACCGCGGCATCCTGCATACCCGTCGCCACCTGGCGGCAAGTCCTATCTTCAAGGGTATTCCCGACTTCCGCCAGACGCGCATTGCCATGCTCCAGGCCAATCACATGGACGACCTCATGGAGATTCTTGAACATTGCCGCGAACGGTTGCGGTCGCTATAAGTATGCCTTCTTCACCACTTCAGTCGCAGCTGTAGGTCGACATCGGTTTTATTACGCCCGTTAATCTGTTGCAGGCCCGTCCCGATGACCTCGCGGTCGAAGTAGTGAAGATGGGATATTTTCCCGATGAAATGGGCGTTTTTTGACACCTCCCACTTCAGAAACAAGTACTCACGAAAGCCTCGCCCATAGCTCATGGGAAAGTTCATTGTATAGAGCGGTCCGCGCTCGTAGGCATAGAGCCGCGTCTCATAGTCGTCGGTATGGAAGAGGCTGGCCGATGCCGACAGGAGCAGCCGTTTCCACTTGCGTGAAAGGTGCTGGGTAATCATATACCCTCGCGAATGCTGTTGATACTGGGAGAAGGAAACATCGACCTGTGAGCGCACCTGCCACCGACCGTCATCATAACCTCCGCTGACGCTCATGCGCTGTGCGTCACGGCGCACCAAGGACGTCTTGTCATCATTGTCACGCTGTCGGAACCGCAGCCGGCCCTTCGCCCGAAATGTCCACCTGCCTTTCGCATAGACGGCCGACAGATAGGCGTCGGCATCGCTTGAAGCCTGTGACACCAGATAGCGGGCCCAAGGGTGATAGGCGTAGTCGCCATACGCCATCAGCTGAAGCCCTCGCGACGGCCGCCATTGGGCTCCCAAGAGAAAGCCACTCTCGTTCTGTACCTTCCCACCGACAGCCCCGCAGCTGCCCAGGGGCGCTGTATAGCGATAGGAACAAAAACGCTGCAGTGCCATCAGGGATATGTCGGAAGTCAGGCGAAGGGAGGCCGTGTTGACCGTTGCCCAGGCTCGGCTGTCACCCGTCGCGGTCTCACCCGAGAGGGTCAGCCAATAGGACTGATAGCCATAGTCGATGCCCACATTCCAGAACCGGCTGCCCTGCGGATAATAGCGTCGGTAGAGCTGACGGGTGTCGGGATGGAGCGGCTGGCTGAACATAGTGGCTGCAGCGGCAGTTCCCACGGTAAGTCCTCCGGCGGCATAGGCGATGCGCCCGCCATAGAGGGTCTGCGTGGCATTATGTCGGCGACGGATCTCACTCTCGGTCCGGTGATAGCCCGTGGTGAGAAGGGTGGCCAGGTCACCGTCGGCAGTCGGTGTCGCATCGACGGACCGATGGGACACAAACGCCGTTGCCTCCATGCGCTCTGTCAAGGCAACCGTTGCCGCCACACCCTGCAGATAGTTGGCTTCCATCCGCGACGAGTGGGCACGAATGGTGTTGACCTGACGGCCGAGACTCTGCAGCAACGCCACTTTGCCTAAAGAGAAGTCGTTGTTGATGACCAGCCCCTGACCGAAATGCAGCCTGTAGCGACCCACAGCCAGCGTCTTCAGCCGGCCCAACTGTTTGATCAGGAGATAGTAGGAATAATAGTCATAGCCTGCACGGTTGCAGTTGGCGAAGAAGGGTTCACCGGCATCCTGCGACGCCACAAGTCCTGCTTTCACGAAAGAGCCGTAATTGAAATTATACCGAAGCCAATGGCGATAGGGATAGCCCAAATAGCCGTTTTCATCGCCTTTGCGCTCGTAGAGTGGGACACTGCCAGTGGCGGTCAGCTCGTGATGACCGTATCGGGCTATTTGGGAAAGGCTCGGAAAGGACGGTTCTTCCTGTCGGTCGCCGACATAGAGAAAGCTCATCAGAAGCTGCCTGCTGCGGTAGTCGAGCGAGGGTATCATGGCCAATTCATTCAACGACCGGACGGGACCGTAACGGTCGACATATTCCTGAAGGTCTTCTATCTGTGTCGCACTGAGAAAGGGCAGCTGCGACAGTTCCTCACGGGTCGCAGTATTGATGTTGAGCGGATGGGCCGACAAATCGCAGAGCACCTCAAAGACCGCTTCCTGGTCGACGGCAGCTTCGTCGTCGCCAGCATCCTCCATCCAATCTTCAAACAACGCCTCCCACGACCCTTCGTTCTGGGCATTTGCCGACAGCCCTGCCGACAACAACAGCAGGGCAGCCAATAACCGTAGGAGAAGGGGAGCACATCGTTCCATAGGGACAAAATTATAACAAAAATACCAAACAGCCAAAGAAGAATGAATATTTTTGTAAAAATGACCCTGCAATAACCTCCAGCCGACACCAGACCCTGAGAACACGCCAAAAGAGCCGCCACGCATTTCAAATTCCATTTTTCAGAACCAAAGAATTATCAAACTGTCACAAAAAAAGTGTCCGAAATAACAATTAGATGCAATAATTATACATAAAAGTGTTAACAAACGTTTAAATATTATCCATTCTATTTCATAATTTTGTATAAATTCAAAAAAAGCCGTAACTTTGCACGACCTTTCGACTTAAAAAAGGCGTACAGGGTAACATCCAGAGAGAAAATAGACAGAAAAAATAACAATCAAAAAACAACAAAGGAAAAAACTTTTATGAACAAAAGACTAATGATGGCACTGACGGGCCTGCTACTGTCGATAAGCGCAGTGATGGCTCAGACGAAAGTGTCCGGTACTGTGGTCTTTCAGGAAGATCAAGAGCCCGTGATGGGTGCTACCATCACCGTTCAGGGTGCGAAGGTGAATGCCGTTACCGACCTTGACGGTCATTTCTCGCTGACAGCCCCCGGCAAGAACCCGACGATTGTGGTTTCTTATGTAGGCTATCAGACGCAAACCCTGAAAGGTAAAGAAGGAATGAAGATTGAAATGGTTTCTGATGCCAACGAAATAGAAGAAGTCGTTGTCACCGGTATGCAAAAGATGGACAAACGCCTCTTCACGGGTTCATCGTCAAAGATTGACGCCGACAAGGCTAAGCTGGCCGGTATGGCTGACGTAAGCCGCTCGCTGGAAGGACGTGTAGCCGGTGTGCAGGTGACGAACGTCAGCGGAACCTTCGGTGCATCTCCGAAAATCCGCGTGCGCGGTGCAACCTCCATCTATGGTAACTCCAAGCCTTTGTGGGTTATCGACGGTGTGATATATGAAGATAACGTTGACGTATCGGCCGACGAACTTGCTTCGGGTGATGCCAAGACGCTGATTTCCAGTGCTGTTGCAGGTCTGAACTCCGATGATATCGAATCGTTCACCATCCTGAAGGACGGTTCTGCAACCTCTATTTATGGTGCGCGCGCAATGGCCGGTGTGATTGTCATCCAGACCAAACGAGGCTCGAAAGGCCGTGCCACCGTCGGCTATACCGGTGAGTTCACGACTCGCCTGAAGCCTTCGTATAACGACTACAACATCATGAACTCACAGGAGATCATGGGTGTCTACAAGGAAATGGAGAACAAGGGTTGGCTGCAACTCGACAACATGGTCAACGCCTCGAACACGGGTATTTATGGATACATGTTCCAGCAGCTCCGCAAATATGACCCTCTGACTGGTAAGTTCGGACTGGAGAACACCGAGGCCGCCCGCAACCGTTATCTTCAGGACGCAGAATTCCGTAACACCGACTGGTTCGACCTGCTCTTCTCCAATAGCGTACAGCAGAACCACTCGGTCAGCATTTCTAACGGTACGGAGAGGTCGCAGAGCTATGTTTCAATGTCGCTCATGCACGACCCTGGCCAGTATGTCAGTGCTTCCAAAGTGAACCGCTACACCTTCAACGGTAATGTTTCGTATGACATTCTGAAGAACCTCACCGTGAAACTCGCCGCCCAAGGCAGCCATCGTGACCAGGAAGCTCCCGGTTCGCTCAACCAGACCACTGACGTGGTGACGGGTGAAGTGAAGCGCGACTTCGACATCAACCCCTTCAGCTTCGCCATGAACACGAGCCGATGCCTTGACCCTAACATCCACTACACTCGCTTCTACACTCCGTTCAACATCTTCTCTGAACTGGAGAACAACTACAATGACATTCAGGTCAACGAGTTGATGTATCGCGGCGAACTTGAATACAAGCCCATCAAGTCCGTCACCCTGAGCGGATTGATTTCGACGCGTATGTCTAAGACGACTCGTCAGCACAACGTCATGGATGATGCCAATCAGGCTAATGCCTATCGTGCCGGTGTAGACGCCCAGGACGACAACTCCACGATCCGTAACAGCAACCCCTTGCTCTATACCGACCCGGATAACGAGTTGGCACTGCCTGAGTCTATCCTGCCGCAAGGTGGTATCAAGTATCAGTATGACGACAAGATGCGTTCCAACAACTATCGATTCATGGCCGAGTATCGCGACGTATATGCTGAAAAGCATGTCGTAAATGCCATGATTGGTTCGGAATATTCTTCCGTACGCCGTACCGCTACCACTTGGACCGGTTGGGGCTACCAGTACAACAACGGTGGTATCGTCTATACTCCGTATCTCTGGCTGAAGCAACGTAACGAAGAAAACACCGACTACTTCAGCGAATCGTTCACACAAACCAACACGCTGGCATATTATGCACAGGCCGTATATAGCTTCGACCAGCGCTATACCATCAACGGAACCTTCCGCTATGAAGGTACCAACCGTCTGGGCAAGAGCCGTTCCAGCCGTTGGCTGCCCACATGGAATATTTCAGGTGCTTACGACATGACCAACGAGCCGTTCATGGAGAAGACACGCAGTTGGCTCTCACAGGTGAAGTTCCGTGGCAGCTACTCGCTGACAGCCGACACAGGCCCCTCTTGGGTGACCAATGCTCAGCCTATTTACAGAACAAAGAACACATGGCGTCCGTTCACTTCGGCTGCCGAGTCTCAGATCTACATCTCTGACATCGCCAACTCTGAGCTGACTTACGAGAAGAAGCACGAATTGAATATCGGTGTCGACCTCAGCTTCCTGAAGGATCGTATCGCCGTGAACTTCGATGCTTACTGGCGTAACAACTACGACCTGATTGGTGCGACATTCACACAGGGTGCCGGCGGTCAGATTCAGAAGTATGCCAATGTCGCCGACATGAAGTCAAGCGGTATCGAATTCGGTCTTTCTACCGTCAACATCGTTACTCCGAAGTTCAAGTGGACCTCTGACATTATCTATTCAAAGGCAACCAACGAAATCACAACGCTCGAAACTTCCAGCCGCGCCATTGACCTCGTCAGCGGACAGGGTTATGCCCTCGAAGGATACCCCGTGCGTAGTATCTTCAGCTACAAATTCGCCGGTCTGAACTACGAAGGCCTTCCCATGGTCTACAATGAAGCCGGAAACGTAACAGTCGGAGACGTTAACTTCCAGGAAACCGAGAAACTGCAGGACTTCCTGGTTTACGAAGGTCCTTCCGATCCTACATGGTATGGTTCGGTCAACAACACCTTCACCTATAACGACAAATGGGGACGACTGAACCTCGATGTCTTCATCACCTATAGCGGTGGTAACGTGGTTCGCCTCGACCCGGTTTTCTCTTATGCATACAGTGACTTGTCGGCTCTGCCTAAGGAATTCAAAAACCGCTGGGCTATCTCCGGTGATGAGGAAAAGACAGCCATCCCAACCATCGCCTCTCGCAATCAGGTTGACCGTTATGGTTCTACCGCCCTGCGTACAGCCTACAATGCCTACAACTATTCAACGGCCCGTATTGCAAAAGGTAACTTTGTGCGTCTGAAGGAAATAGCTCTCACCTACGGTGTTCCGCAGAATGCACTGAAGAACACGATTCTTACGAGTGCCTCACTGAAACTGGCCGCCACGAACCTCTGTCTGCTCTATGCCGACAAGAAACTCAACGGACAGGATCCTGAGTTCATCAACTCTGGTGGTGTGGCTTCGCCTATCACCAAGCAGTTCACTGCCACAGTGCGCCTCGGTTTCTAATATCCAAAGACAAAAGATAATACACGATATAAGAAAGAACAGTTATGAATACATATATATATAATAAGGTACAAGGAATAGCCAAAGTGTTTTTACCGCTTTGTCTTTTAGCCTCGATGATGGTTTTTACGGCCTGTGACGACTTGCTCGACGAACTGCCTGACAACCGAACAGAAATCGACACGCCGACCAAGGTACGCTTGCTGTTAGTATCTGGCTATCCACAGTCGGTGCCTGCAGTTATTTGCGAACTCAGTGGCGACAATCTCGTCGACAATAATGTCGTCAAGCCCGCAACGCACCGCGATGCCTACGCCCTCTTCCAGGATGAAGCCTATAAGTGGGAAGACATCATGAACTATGGAACCGGTGAGGACGACACTCCCTATCAGGTCTGGGAGTCATACTATCAAGGCATCGCCGTTGCCAACCACGCTATCGAAGCAATGAAGAAGATGACAGAAGATCCTGCCCACGACCCCGACCTCGCCCATTCATGGGGTGAAGCCCACGTTCTTCGTGCATATCTCCACTTTATTCTTGTCAACGTATTTGCCGAAGCCTATAAAGATGAGGCTCAAAGTAAGCTCGACCGCGGTATTCCCTATGTGGTAAAGCCCGAGACTCAGGTCAATGTCGACTATAGTGACAGCGAATACCTGCACAGTGTTGCCGAGACCTACGACCTTATCGAGAAAGATATTCTCGAAGGTATCGACCTCATTGACGACTCGAAGTATCAGGTTCCCGCCTATCACTTCAACCACAATGCAGCCAATGCCTTTGCCGCCCGCTTCTATCTCTTTAAGCGCGACTACGAAAAAGTGCTCAAATATGCCAACGAAGCTCTTGGCGGCAATGCAGCCTCTATGATGCGTAAATGGGGCTCAATCAGCACCAACACCATCAATTCGATGCTCAACTCTTACAATGACGAGAGTGCCCCTTGCAACTTCCTGCTTCAGTCAGCCTACTCGCTGCAGGACCGTATGCTGTCGGCTATCCGCTTCGTCATCAACGATGGTAAGACCGTTACCATCAATGGCACCGATTATACCGTTCCTTCAACGAAGGATGTCATCTATGGTGGTGGACCTAACTGGAGCAACCGCCTGCCCGCCTACGATGGTAAGATCTACCGTTTCGGACAGAACGACGACGGTTCATGGCTCTTCCGCGTTTATGAATACTTTGAGTATAGTGACAAGATTGCCGGTATCGGATGGGTTCACATCATCTATCAGCCCTTCACGGCAGAAGAAACGCTGCTCTGCCGCGCTGAAGCCGAGCTTTATCTTAACAAGACCGCAGAAGCTCTCCAAGACCTGAATATATGGACTGCCTCCAAGCAAGTCGGAGCGGCTCTGACCCAAGCCAACGTCAACCGTTTCTATGCTGGCGACAACATCAACAAATATGCCGGTGAACTGCACCCGCAGGACATGTCCGCATCTTTCCCTGTTCTTGAAGGCGATGCGCTGAACCTTCTCTATTGCGTGCTTCACTTCCGTCGTGTCGAGACCATGTTCGAAGGCCTGCGTTGGTTCGACATCAAACGCTATGGCATCACGGTGAACCACTTCTATCGTGGCCCGATGGAAGACGAAATCCATTTAGACAAACTCATGTGGAACGATCCGCGCCGCGTCTTGCAGATCCCCAACAATGTCATCGCAGCCGGCTACCCCTCGACTGACCGCACCTACACGGCACCCGATCAGAGTTCTTCCATGACATCTGCACCTTTACTTGCAAATTAACACATTAAGCTGATTGAAAAGATGAAAAAGATTATCATAATGATGAGCATGGCGACCATTCTTATGGCAATGGTCTCCTGCGGTAATGACGACGATTTCACAGAATCCATCTTCGATACCTCTGTGCCTGTCGTAGACCCCAACAAGTCAACCTATGACTTCGACCAGTGGCTTTACGATAACTTTGGCAAGCCCTACAATGTTGAGGTGCAGTATCAGTTTAACCTTACGGCTTCTGACTACAGTTTCCAGCTGACACCTGCCGACTACGACAAGTCACAGTTGCTGGCTCACTTCATCCGCTATCTGTTCTATGACGTATACACCAAGTACGGAGGCGAAGACTTCATGAAGCGCTATGGTCCGCGTATCTTCCACTTTATCGGATCATCTGGCTACAGTGCCACCACCGGCACCGAAATTCTCGGTACGGCTTCAGGCGGTGTGAAGATTACCCTGTATAAAATCAACGAGATGAAAGCCTATACGCCTGGTGTTCAGTATGACGCCGATGACCTCGAAGTGCTCAACGAGAACTATTTCCATACGATGCACCACGAGTTCTCCCACATCCTTCACCAGACCAAGTCCTACCCCGTGACCTTCGGACAGGTGACCTCAAGCAGCTACGACCCCATCGAATGGCAGGATCGTGACTCCGTAGAATCTCACCGTCTGGGTTTTGTCACTCATTACGCTTCATCGGCCAACTATGAGGACTTCGTAGAAACCCTTTCTTGCATCATCACCGACACCGACCACCGTTGGATGAACCGCATCATCAACGCTTGTGCATCAGGTGTTCGCCAAGGTGACAAGGAACAGGTTCTCGAACTCGTCGACTCTCTTGGCATCAACATCGATCAAGACGGGGCCCACTGGAACAAATTCTCACTCTTCACCGAGTTGGAATACAACAGCGAGACAGGAACCTATGAGCCCTCAGGCCGTATCGTTCTCGACAGCCACCGCAACCTTGGTGCACAGGTCATCAATAAGGAATACACGGCTTATGTCCCCCAATATCGTTACACGAAGTTGAAGGACTTCACATCGTTCAAGAATGACTTCCTGCCTTGGGTACCCATCGCCACAGATGAAACCATCACCGGCATGAACGCATTGCTGAAGAAGATTTCCATCGCAACAGCATGGTATACAGACCGTTGGGGTCTCCGTGCATTCACACTCAGAAAGGAAGTCCGCGAACGTCAGGAGAACATAAATGACTATTTGCAGAACGAAGTCACCATTTACGGTTTGAAATAAAGGAGGACAAAAGAAATGAAGAAAATGAAGAAATATATCCAAATTACACTCGTTGCACTGCTTCCGGCAATGCTCCTGAACTCGTGTGTAAGATTTGAAGAGGAAAACATCTTCGAAGAGTCCGCTGCCCTGCGACTGGAACACACCGGCAATGACCTGCAGGACATTCTGACCAGCCAGCCCAACGGATGGGTCATGCAATACTATTGCGGAACTGGTGTGGCCCAGTTTGAAGGTTTCAACCTTTTTGCGAAGTTTGATGCCAACGGCAAGGTGCTCATGGCCAGCAATCACCGCATGTTACGCGATGGCCGCAAGAACCAATATACTGAACACGCCAGCCTCTATGAACTCATTTCCGAAGATGGACTTGTGCTGGCTTTCAATACATGGAACAACATCCTTACGCCGTTTGTAGACCCCGTCACGTTCTATAACGCACCCGATGCACTCGTCAAAGATGGTGAGGGAATGGAAGGCGACCACAACTTCGTAGTCACATCCTATACCAAGGACGAAGTCGTCTTGCGTGGCGAGCGTCATGGTGCTGAAGTACGTCTTGTGGCTTGCGACCGCGACTGGCAGCAATACATCGCCGATGCCGAAGCGATGAAAAACAAAATCACAAACACGCTCATCAGCTCCTATTATGTAGCCAACGCTACGGACACGCTTTACATCACGGGGCTCCGCAACGGTCGTATGCGCTACTGCGAGCGTGTCTACGACCCCCTCCACATCGACTCACTCGCTTGCGTCTTCACCCCCAAAGGCTTCAGCCTTGAACACGAGCAGACGCTCGGTACCGACGAAGCCACTCAGACAAAGTTCCGCGAACTCATCCTTGCCGATGACAACACCTGCCTCATCTCTACTGACGGACAGACAAAGGTGATTCCTTGCTGGGATAACTACCTTGTTGAGCGTACCTCCATCTGGACACTCGACGAAGAGAAGTTCTCGGCTGAGCAAAAGAGCATCTTTGAAGAAATGAATGCACAGATCAAGGCCTTCAACGCTGCACTGACTTTAGACAGCCTCGGCATGGGAACCTCTACCGGAGGCACCAGAGGCCTGATCCTCTTCTATCATGGTGTTTCCAAGGGAAAGACCAATAACTACAATGCCGGACTGGGCATGGAGATAAGCAAGGCCGGATATGGAAAGATTGCTATTGATTGTCCTGCCGACAGCAAGACAGACAAGAACCTGGCCAACTTCAGCAAGACCACGCTGGAGGCCGAGACCAGAAAGTTTGCCGCCACACTCGTCGGAACCTTCGAGATGACACCCAACAACTATTTCAGGCCGACAGGTGCGACCTACAAGCCCGTTTCGTCAACAGGTACAGAGTTTAAGTTGAATTAGAGAGATTGATATAAAGATTGTTTTATTTAAAAAGGGAAAATTATGAAGAAATTTTTACTTTTCGCTTTGACTGCTGTGATTGCAGTTTCAGCAAGTGCCCAGACAATTGGCAACCAGAAAACAGGTAACGCTCAGCGTGTAGCTAAGAACGTGCAAATGACACCTGCTAAGATGGCTACAATGTCAAATGCACCCGCAGCCATCATGACCGCAGGCCCCTCAACAAAGGCTAAGTTCGGTCAGAAGCTGTCCCTGACAGGCAACTTCACCCCTTCCAAGAAAGTGGTTGCTGCTCCTAAGAAGGCCGACTTGCAGGCCGAGTATAACGGTCTCGGAACCGACCATTCCGACAACACCCGCGTATCCTGGACCATGAAGCCCGCTACCGCTGAGGGTGGTGCAACAGTCCTTATCGATGTTATCCCCAATCCTTGGGAGGCCGAAGAGAAGGCTGAAGTTCCTGCCGAGTATACCCTCAACGGTGACGTTATCACCATCCAGCCGCAGCTTGTCGGTCAGTGGGGTTCCTACTACATCTTCCTGGCCGGTGGTGAGTCTGATGACAACACCATCCAGCTCACTGTAGGTGAAGATGGATCTCTGACGATGGCCAACAACGAGAGCATTCTCTACGGCGCATTCACTTCCGAAGAGTTTGATCCCACCTACACCTCTACACGCGATGGTGGTACCTATGCCGGTTATCTCGAAATCATCGACAACGTTCAGTATCTGAAGCCCGGTGAGAAGATTATCCCTGCTCCTAACTATGTACCCGATGACCTCTACCTGATGACAGGTCTGAATGTTAACTTCAGCTATTGGCAGTATGGACTTCTGCCCGCCTATGCTTCTGTTGCATTCATGAACCGCACAACCGATCCTGCAGACGCTTTTGAATGGTCAACAACACCCGTGGCATGGAATTCTGAAGCACAGGCCTACGAGCCCGCCGCAGATCCTATCACTGGTGACACTCAGGACTTTGCCTTCTTCACAGAAGGTGACATGGCCTATTCTCCGGTTTCTCTGACAGCATCGTTCGAGGGCGAAACCTCTGATCCTTTCTACTATACAGATTCTGAGAAGGGTCGCTGGTATGCTGGTATTGCCGGCAGCGAGTTCGACTGGCAAGATGAGGCAACCCCCAGCCCCATCATCTCAAAGGCTAATCCTTCAACGAGCCTCAGCTTGTTCAATATGAAGGATGTTTACGGACAGATTTACTATCAGGGCAAGCCCGCCTCTCCCTTCTACTTCACCGGTGTCAACATGATGCTCTACAACTTCGAGCAGAAGGAAGGCTTCAACCTGACCTGTAAGATTCAGAAGTGCACACGCGACCCGCAGACAGGTAAGCTCGAAATGGGTGATGTCGTCGCTCAGGCCGACCTCGACCTCGAAGACATCCAGACTGGCACACAGTGCACAATGGTCAACTGGAACAACTTCTACTATGAAGACGAACTGGGCATGAACGTCGACCTCGACGGCATCCTCGTTGACTATGAATTCGCCATCGTCGTTGAAGGATGGGACAATGGTACCTTCTCCGGTTCTCCTATCTATTCTAAGGCCAACATTCCCGCAACCATGACCTACGCTATCGTCTCCGGTGCTACTGAGTATACCGGCAGCGCATGGTGGAGTGCATACGGCAATGTCTTCATTGGCTTCAAGGGAGCTGTCTACGGATACCTCTACACTGAAGACGAGACCGAACTGAACATTCCTGCCGAAGGCGGTGAAGCTTCTATCCATGTGAAGCCCATGTATTGCTCAAATACAGATGATGATAATGGCAATGAAACTCCGACTACCCGCCTCTGGCTGACCGACGACTCTGAGGATATCCCCGAGTGGCTCACCTTCCGCTACGACAATGAGACCTACGATCAGAACGCCGAAGACTTCGAAGGTTTCGGATTCGACCTCGTAGCTGTTGCAGCAGCCAACGAGACCGATGAGCCTCGTTCCGCTACCATCTCCTTCATGCAGGAAGGAGCCAAGCTCGTTGTCACCGTCAACCAGCCTCAGAAGGGTGCCGGCGTTGCATCTGTCAGCGTCGCCAAGGCAAGCAACAAGAGCTTCAACGTTCTTGGCCAGCGCGTCAGCAAGAACTTCCGTGGCATCGTCATCGAGAATGGCAAGAAGATCGTGAAGTAATCAAAAACGGATTATATAATCTCAAACAGAAGAGTCGGAAGGGCCGTGAGCCTTTCCGACTTTTTTGTAGGCATTACTAATGGGAAAGGTGTCGGAACTTAGCTTCGGGAGGGACGATTCTTACTATCGGGACTGCCGATGAATTACGTCGGAGTTATTAACACACACTGGTAATGGTATTAACACACACAGGTAATGGTGTTATCAACAACAGGTAATCCGATTAACTGCCTTTGATAACACCATTACCAAAGCGTGATAAGGAAAACAAGTCTGAAACCCCGCAAAAACGATGCTATGAGATCACACCTTGAGGCCTTAATAATTCAACACACAACGTCCTAAAGTTCAGTAATCCATAAAAAAAGCGGATACGCATAAAAAACGTATTAAAAAACTTTGAAATATCATTAAAAAATAGTATTTTTGCAGAGCGATTTATGTGCAATGTACTTAATTATAGGTAGAAAACAAATATATCAAAATCATTAAATACTTAACAATTAAACAATTATGTGGTTAAACAACTCATCGATTGGTAGAAAAGTTGTCATGGCCGTAACGGGTATGGCGCTGATTCTATTCCTGACGTTCCACTGCTGCATGAACGTCGCGGCTCTCTTCTCGGGAGAGGCCTACAACATGATTTGTGAACTGCTCGGTGCCAACTGGTATGCCGTTGCGGCTACTATGGGTCTGGCCTTCCTCGCTGTGGTTCACATTGTCTATGCGTTTATCCTTACGGCTCAGAACCGTAAGGCTCGTGGCGGCTCACGCTACGAGGTTACCGACCGCCCGAAGAAAGTGGAGTGGGCTTCGCAGAACATGCTCGTGCTGGGTATCATCATCCTGCTCGGTCTCATCCTGCACCTCTTCAACTTCTGGTACAACATGATGTTCGCCGAACTGTTCCCCTCTATCCATTTCGACCCGGCTCCCGCCGACGGCTTCGGAAAGATTGTGAACACCTTCTCGAACCCCATCTACGTGGTGCTCTACGTCGTTTGGATCGTGGCCATCTGGTTCCACCTCTCTCACGGCTTCTGGTCAGCCATCCAGACCTTCGGCTGGAACGGTAAGACATGGTTCTGCCGCTGGAAGGCAATCGGACTTGTCTACACGACAGCTCTCATGCTCGGCTTCCTCGTTGTCGTCCTGGCTTTCGCCACCAAGACAGCCCCCAGCCTCTGCAAGGCTCAGACCGAGTGCGTCATGCAGTGCCCTGCCGATGAGGAAAAGGCTGCTTGCTGCGAAGAGAAGAAGGCTGCTTGCTGCGAAGAGAAGAAGGCTGAATGCTGCGAAGAGGCCAAGGCTTGCAAATGCGAAGAGTGCAAATGCGACCCTTGCGAGTGCGCCGAGAAAGAAGGTTGCCAGTGCGACCCCTGCGAATGCTCTGAGTGCAAGTGCTAATAAAGTGAAATAGTGGAATTGTAAAATATTCAAGTAAAAGCTATGGCAAAAGTATTAGATTCAAAGATTCCTGCCGGCCCAGTAGCCGAGAAATGGAAAGAATATAAAGCTCACCAGCGACTGGTGAACCCCAAGAACAAACTGAAGCTCGACGTCATCGTCGTTGGTACGGGTCTGGCCGGTGCCAGTGCCGCCTCGTCGTTGGCCGAGATGGGCTTCAACGTGTTTAACTTCTGCATTCAGGACTCACCGCGTCGCGCCCACTCCATCGCTGCTCAGGGCGGTATCAACGCCGCCAAGTGCTATCAGAACGACGGCGACTCTGTCTATCGTCTGTTCTACGACACCGTGAAGGGTGGTGACTATCGTGCCCGCGAAGCCAATGTCTATCGTCTGGCAGAAGTCTCCAACAACATCATCGACCAGTGCGTGGCACAGGGTGTGCCCTTCGCCCGTGAGTATGGCGGTATGCTGGCCAACCGTTCGTTCGGCGGTGCACAGGTGAGCCGCACATTCTATGCCAAGGGACAGACCGGTCAGCAACTGCTGCTCGGTGCCTACTCTTCGCTGAGCCGTCAGATTGAAGAAGGCAAGGTGAAACTCTTCGCCCGCTACGAAATGGAAGACGTCGTCATCGTCAACGGTCGTGCACGCGGCATCATCGCCAAGAACCTCGTCTCGGGTAAGCTCGAGCGCTTCTCGGCCAACGCTGTCGTCATCGCCACCGGTGGCTATGGCAACACCTACTTCCTCTCGACCAATGCCATGGGTTGCAACTGCACAGCTGCCATCCAGTGCTATCGTAAGGGTGCCTACTTCGCCAATCCTTCCTACGTCCAGATCCACCCCACCTGCATCCCCGTGCATGGCGACAAGCAGTCGAAGCTGACACTGATGTCAGAGTCACTGCGTAACGACGGACGTATCTGGGTTCCGAAGAAACTCGAAGATGCCAAGGCCCTCCAGGCCGGCACAAAGCAGGGATGGGAAATACCCGAGGAAGACCGCGACTACTATCTGGAGCGTCGCTATCCCGCCTTCGGTAACCTCGTGCCCCGCGACGTGGCATCGCGTGCAGCCAAGGAGCGTTGCGACCACGGCTTCGGTGTCAACAACACCGGTCTGGCTGTGTTCCTCGACTTCTCAGAGTCTATCAACCGCCTCGGTCTCGACCAGATCATGCAGCGCTACGGTAACCTCTTCGAAATGTATGAAGAAATCACCGACGTCTTCCCCGGCGACCTCGCCAACGAAATCAACGGCGTGAAGTACTACAAGCCCATGATGATTTTCCCCGCCATCCACTACACGATGGGCGGCATCTGGGTAGACTACGAGCTGCAGACCACCATCCCCGGCCTCTTCGCCATCGGTGAGTGCAACTTCTCCGATCACGGTGCCAACCGCCTCGGCGCCTCCGCACTCATGCAGGGACTGGCCGACGGCTACTTCGTACTGCCTTACACCATCCAGAACTATCTGGCCGACCAGGATGTATGGCCCCGCATCTCCACCGACCTGCCCGAATTTGCCGAGGCAGAGAAGGCGGTCGACAAGGAACTCACACGCCTGCTCAACATCAAGGGCAAGCGCTCCGTAGACAGCATCCACAAGGAACTCGGACACATCATGTGGGAACATGTCGGCATGGGACGCACCAAGGAAGGACTCGAGGAAGGACTGAAACTGATGAAGGAACTCCGCAAGGAATTCGACACCAACCTCTTCATCCCCGGAACAAAGGAAGGCCTCAACATCGAACTCGACAAGGCTGTCCACCTCCGCGACTTCATCCTCATGGGTGAGCTCGTAGCCTACGACGCCCTCCATCGCGAGGAGTCGTGCGGCGGCCACTTCCGCGAGGAGCACCAGACGGAAGAAGGCGAAGCCAAGCGCGACGACGAGCACTTCTTCTACGTTGGCTGCTGGGAGTATCAGGGCGACGACACGAAGGCTCCCGAACTCATCAAGGAACCGCTCGAATACGAGGCTATCAAGGTACAAACACGTAACTATAAGAACTAACAGATGACGCTGAGAGAGCTTTTTTCCGAATGGAGCAACCCCAACGAATTGCAGAAGGGTGTTTTCTTATCAGGTCTTTGGTGTGTTGTTTTCGTGATTCTGTATTTTTTTGATGCGGAAAAAGAAAATATAGTATACCTGTATGGCGCTCTTGCCTTAGCAATCTTGAACGTTGCTTGTCGGATTAGGTTATCAGTCATCAATAAAAATAAGTAAATTATGGCAAAGAATATTTCATTCACGATTAAATATTGGAAGCAGAATGGGCCGAAGGAGAAAGGCCATTTTGAATCGCGCGAGATGAAAAACATCCCCGACGACACTTCCTTCCTTGAGATGCTCGACATCATGAACGAGGAACTCATCAATGAGGGCAAGGAGCCGTTTGTCTTTGACCACGACTGTCGCGAAGGCATCTGCGGCATGTGCTCGCTGTATATCAATGGTACACCCCACGGCAAGACCGAACGCGGCGCCACCACCTGCCAGCTCTACATGCGCCGCTTCAACGACGGCGACGTCATCACCGTAGAACCCTGGCGTTCGGCAGGCTTCCCCGTCATCAAGGACTGCATGGTAGACCGCTCCGCCTTCGACAAGATTATCCAGGCCGGTGGCTACACCAGCATCCGCGCCGGACAGGCACAGGATGCCAACGCCATCCTCATCCCGAAGGAGAACGCCGACGAGGCTATGGACTGCGCGACATGTATCGGTTGCGGAGCCTGCGTCGCCGCCTGTAAGAATGGCTCGGCCATGCTCTTCGTATCATCGAAGGTCAGCCAGCTCGCACTCCTTCCACAGGGTCGTCCCGAGGCAGCCAGACGCGCCAAGGCCATGATCAAGCGCATGGATGAGCTGGGCTTCGGCAACTGCACCAACACCCGTGCCTGCGAAGCCGTATGCCCGAAGAACGAAAGCATCGCCAACATCGCCCGCCTGAACCGTGAGTTCATCAAGGCAAAGCTGGCCGACTAAACCCTTTATACAACGGTAGCGAGGCAACAAAGGGCCTCGCTACTGTTTTACTCTCTCGTCTCCATCGCTTTGACGATGGCAGGATACATTTTTAATAAACTTACAGATTAGCGTTTCTGTTCGTACTTATATATATAGATATTGAGCTTTTAGCTCTTGTTCTTTGAAGTAGAATACCGCCAAACATTCGTCACGGGGAACAAGCAGTTGAAAGTTCACGTCGTCAAGGCGTGAGCTTTTCTTTGCTTGTTGTTATGTATGGTTACTTGGCGGTACCAGAATGTTGATAAGCATTGGATAGTTCCGCCTTTTTTTATTAACAAAAATGGGGAAAAAAACGGCCATTGGCTCACATATAAGCGAGGTTGAGGTATTCAGTCGCCTGCGGCGAGAAATCGTTCAAATCTAAGCAAATCAAACAGATATTTTTCCTATGTTCAATTTTTCCCATTCATAAAATTAATGGATAATTCGTGATAATTCATGTCGAATAAAAACTCGATAAATGGTTGGATTTCATCCGATCTTTTCTCGCCAAGGCAGACATCAAGCAATCTTGGTCTGCTCTTGTGGCTTAACGAAAAGGTTCTTTAT
>JAFSRY010000044.1 GCA_017445845.1 Prevotella sp. | reverse complement strand
TGCCACGCGCGGACAGTTCATCGGCCCAGACCCGCTGGCGGAGCGTCACCTTGGCAGCCGGGACTGAGATTAAGAAGGGAGCAGAATTCAGAATATCAACATTTTAAAAGTAAGAACATGAAACTACCGTTTGTGATGACACACCCGCAAAGGGCGTGTTTATTCAGAACGGGAAAAAAGTTACATATTAAGTGGTAGTGTTTTTGAGGAGTTCAGAGGGCAGTATGCTTTCTGAACTCCTCTGACTTTTATCCTCCGTCGGCAGAATTAGCAATTCTTATGGGCGTTTTTTTATTTATCACGAATTTGTGAATTAGAGAAAGCGCAAGAAGAACAGTGCCCTCCGCTCGGAAATGTTTACAAAAGCGTCTGAATGCATAAAGGTGCTAACGAAATGGTTTCTAAAGACTTGACGGGAGAAAGTCAGCCTTTCGGATGAGACCAGAATGGTTAACGAAATTTGGTCTCGTCGTGACCAAAAATACGACCTCACTTTGGTCTCATCGTGACCAGCCTTTGGTCTCATTGTGACCAGCCTTTGGTCTCATTGTGACCAGCCTTTGGTCTCATCGTGACCAGCCTTTGGTCACAAAAACAGGTCATTCACAAGACGGACACGAATATGATTTGTGTCAATTAGTTGTTTTTCATTCGACCTTTTGACTTTGTCTTCCTCTGTCGCGACTCGGCAATGTGCAAACAAGTTTGCATTGCCCTCGCTGCTCCATCGGTTCTCGCCAAGGCATAACTCGAATAAATTCGTTTCTTGTTTCTGAAACGAATGAGAAAGAATTAGAATAATAATTCTGAGGAGTTCAGAGAGCGCACTACCCTCTGAACTTCTCAAAAAACAAACACTTAATATATTACTTTCTTGCCATTCTGAATAAACACGCCCTTTGCAGGGGCCTGCGTCAGGCGGCGGCCCAGCATGTCGTAGAAGACATCGTCAGTGGTGTCGGCATCGACTTCGTGGATGCCGTTGACATAACGGAAGGCGAATGGATCGGTGGCATAGATGACGGGGATGCGCCCGTTGTTGCGATAGGCGACACGGATGCGATAGTTCTCCGCCATCTGCGGGTCTTCAAAATATCCAGCCTCCATGGTGACGGTGGCTCCTACCTCCAGTTCGAAGGGTCTTATCTCTCGCTGCGGATAGATATTGCGATAGGCTCCTGTCTCGGCATTATAGTAGGTATAGGTTGTCTCGAGCTGTCCTTCGTAGTTTCCTTCGCCTACGTTCTTCAGGGTCAGGAAGAGTCTGCAGACGGGACTGTTGACATAGTCCATGTCACCCTCACTGGTGAAGTCGTCGATGACGGCCTCCAGGACTTCTATCTCGGGCAGTTTGTTACCGTCGAAGATGACTTCCGGCGTAGTGCCCAGCGTCACTCTGTTGCCGTCTTTATCGGAATAATAGAATTCTATCTTATAGAGGTCGTATTCGTCGCTGGCCTGATTGGTCATGCTCATCGTAGTCATCCAGACGTCGCCGGGTTCGAGGCTGACGGCTTCGTTGACGACCGACAGTACCTCATGCCATTTGCCGTCGCTCACGGAATGTACATATCGTTGCCAGAGGAAGCTGCCCTTGTAGTTGCCGTCGCCCTTGTTGGAGATGGTGACATTGGCTCTGAGGGTGTTACCGCTGATGACATTCTTTCCGCCGGTTGTCGTCATGTCGAGAATGCGCAGCTCGTCGACTTTGATTTCCGGTTTGCCGGGTACGATGGTCACATTGACTTCGCCAATGGGCCGGTTCTCGCTGCCGGTCAGGATGGTGAGGAGATAGTCGCCAGCCTCATTGGCACTGAAGGGGAATGAGATTTCGCCGGTCTTTCCGCTCTCTATCTCAAGGTATGCGCAGGCATAGCGTACGTTGACATTGTTCACCTGATAGTAGATGTCATCGCGGAAGGTGGTGCCGTTGTTGCGGAAGGTCATGCGGATGGTCTTTCGGTTGCTGTTGCCTTCCACCTTCTCTACATTCGCCGATACCATCTCGAGGGCGACCTTGGCGGGTTCGTCGTCGAAGGTCAGGGTGTTGTCGCTGATGGTGAAGCCAAGGTGGTGTCGTTCGGTATTCTGGCAGGGTCTCCAGTTGCCGGTTCCATTGGGTTTGCACACCAAGCGCATCTCATAACGACCGTCGGCGAGGTTCTTGCCTGTGACGGCCGTTCCCGTCCGCAGGCCGGTGCTATAGCCATTTGGCAATGCGAGGTCGCTGCCAGTAATCAAGGCCTTCTCGCCCATGTCGGCATCGACCACCTGTATGGCCAGGGCATATTTTTCGTCGAAACCATAGTTTGATAATGAGTATTGGAAACTCAACATGAAGTCGTTCTCCTTGGCGGTCCGCGTCACCTGCTTGGCGTTCGGACGCATCGTCGTTACGACCAGTCCTACATAGGGGACTCCGGCATGACTGTTGCGTTGGATACCGATGCCGGCACTCTGGTTGATGCCATAGCCATCATTGGTGGAACTGCCGCCGATGCCTTGTGATGCCGGTGCCAGCAGGCGCAGACGGAAGTAGCCGTCGGAAGTGCCGCGCCATCCCCAGTTGATATGGAAGAAGTCGTCCTTGTCATAACCGTCACAGATAAAGGCGTGACCACCGCCAAGCGACCGTCCGCCATAGATGACGGGGCGTCCAGCCTTCAGTTCGTTATAGATAATGTCTTGCCATTCGTCGTATGAATAGTCTTTTCGGTTGACATATCGTGCCGTCGTGGCGTCATAGTCGAAGTAGGTTGCCAGTGCCGAAAGGGCATTATGTTCCTTGGCAGCCGAATTATTCAGGCTGAACTCCATCTTCACGGCATCGCCACAGAGATGCATCAGTTGTGCAACAGCATTCTCGCTCTCCGTACCCTGATAGGAAGTGCCATAGCTATTCTTGATGTTTGCCCAGTCGATGGTAGTACCGGCAGGAACAGCACTCTCCTCGACTTTACTGTCATTAAAGCTGAACGAATAGGCAGGGATATGAGCTGTCGTTGCCTCGGGCCAGCGGTGATAGGCCATGATCTGAGCCATCAGGGTGGACACACATCCTGTCACCGACTTCACTAGTCCGCCGTTATAGGGCAATGAAGGACAATAGGCGTTGAAGGGTGCATCCTGTCCCCAACGGGTAGCGATGAGTGGGGCAACAGACGTTTTGGCGGCCTTTCTGCCAGTGTCAGCCTTCTCTCTTTCGGGGATGTCGGCAGGAAGGCTTCCGATAGCTTCTGCATAGGCATCGAGGAAGTCGGCCATATTGTCGGGAAGGTTGTCGGCATCGAAATGTCCCGTCGTGGCATAGCCGAGGATTTCCTCTGTCCTGCTGTCGCCGCTGACAATGACAAATCCCTCGTCGCCTTCGACATTGAAGACATAGAAAGCCTCCGACTGCTGATGACCGCGGGCCTTCAGCCGGTTGTTCATGGTCTCACAGAACATCAGCTGTTCCGTACGTCCTGTCTTACTGCGCAGAAAGTCTCCGGCCTTCTGTTGGGCTTCTGTTCTTGATATAGGTCCGGCTGTCAGCACCTGACTGACCAGCAAACTGATGAAAAGAAAAAGATTTCTCATAAGCAATGGATATAGTGAGTTAATTTGACTGCAAATTTACAAAATATATTGCAATACGCCGAATTATTCGACAGTTTTTTCAAAAAAGAGGCACAGCGTCAGTATTCCAGATAGGGTTGCAACCGGCGCAAGTCTTCATCGGTGAATTCCTTCAGCAACGACAGCTGTGAGATGTCTTTCAGCGTACCATAGAGACGTCGGTATTCCGTGATGGCTTTCGCCTGATAATAAGAAATGTAAGGATGACGGCGCAGCTGAGCCAACGTGAGCTTGTTGACATTCAGCCGCTTTATCTCTGTCGTTCCGAGGTCAATGTAGTCGAGCGCCTGTTCGGGAAAGTTCTCTATCTCCATCAATTGGGATACATCCGTATAGCCACCCAACCGTTCGCGATACTCCACGATGCGTCGGGCGAAATAAGGTCCGATGCCCGGCACCCTTTGCAGCTGCGTCGTGTCGGCATGAGAAAGGGACACCGTTTGGCCCGGTGACAACTTGGATGATTCCTTGTGCACGGCCCCCTGTCCTTCCGTTTTCTCCTCTCCATTAGGGAAGGGTAGGGAGGAGGCTTGAGGCTCCTGGGTGCTACTTATCACCTCAGCCGCCGGCCTATAGTCGCCGCTGATGCGGATATAGGGTTCAAGTTCACGATATTGTTTGACGGTGAGGCCATAGAGGCGGGCGAAGTCTTCTTTTTCCCGATAGATGCCTCCCTTCGCCCTATACTTATATATATTGCGCACCTGCCACGGCTGCAGCCCCAACCGAAGGAACTGGGTCGAGTCGGCGGTGTTCGGATCGAAGGGAAAGCGTTCCACCTTCCTGACGGGCACGGCATAAAAAGGCTCCTGCTCCGACGCAGCTTCGGCGGTACCGCCCATTATCCGATTCTCCAATGTGTCTTCCGCCACGAAGGCCACGTCCTCTGCCTCCTTCATGCCACAGTGGTCAAAGCACCACACAAGGATGGCTCCCGCTATCAACAGGAATACCAGTGCCTTACGGTCAGACTTCGGAAGATAGATGATGTCGCGCCAACTCATAATACTGGCCTTTATCTTATGACAATCTTCTTGCCTTTATGGATATAGACACCTTTGTGGGGCAGTTGGGTGCGCTGACCCTGCAGGGTGTAGTAGGCATCACTCTGGTTTGTGGCTGTGGGGCGTTCGCTGGAAACAGGCTGTTGAATGTCGGTGTTGACGAGGTCTTCATAGAGGTTCTTCCAGTTGTAGACGCGGAAGAAGTAAGGACGATAGAAGTCTGCCGACCCAGGGTCGTTGTGGTTCCAGTCGAGGTTCGGTGCCTCGGTATTCGTCGACATCACGAGTTCTCCTTCGCGGGAGAGGGCAGGGTGGAGGTTCACCATATAGATCCACTTATAGCCCGTTTCACCAATCTTGTCGAGATGGTCGGGCAAGAGGAAGAGCAGGCGGCGGTCGGTAAAGGGCCCGACGGGCGACTTGCTGCGATAGATATATACTTCGCGGCTGAATATGGGTGCCTGCATGACCATGAAGTAGTAGTCACCCTCCTTGAACACCCACGGCATGCTACCCTGATAGCCATTGTCCATGATAGACGAGGCTGTCATCGTATCGCCGTCGGGGCATTCGTCCTGCCACGACCACTCTCCGCTCTGGGCATCCTTCACATAGAACTGCCACTTACTGATCAGGCTGCGGTTTTCCGTACGGGCTGCCACTACATGATAGTCCTTCGTCGCATAGAGGTAGGTGTGTTCGTCGCCCTCGTCGCCTTCGACAAGGGTTGAACCGTAGGGCACGTCATAGCGGTTGATGAAGTGGCGGGTGGTGCGCCGATAGAGGTAGTTGCCGCGTTTTGGCAGATAGTCGGGTATGTCGTCAAGGTAATAGCCCTCGGGGATGGTGCCGTCGAGGTCGTAGGTAGCCATCGACATTCCGTGATAGCTGAGTTCATAGGAGTTCTGTGCTATCCAGAAGAGCTGCAGCTTCCCGTCGACGACGGTTCCGTCGCCCGACCAGTAGACCATCGGTGCATCGATGCCTCCTTGGTTTTCGATGTTCGCATCGCCCTGTGGATGGCGGATGTGGGTACGGCAGTAGAAGTAGTATTTGTTGTCGGGCTGACTCCAGTTGATATAGTCAGCCAGCCACACGAAGTCCTCGGGATTCTCGCCCGGCACGCCGTCATGGGCACGTTGCACCATCACGCTGTTTCGTGGGAAGTTGCTGTCGAGTCGGGCGCGGGTGGGGCCGTCGACGGTGCCGTAGAAGCTGTCGTTGAAGGTCCAGAAGACATCGCCGTTGGGCAGTCCGATGGTATAGACTCCATCGCCGCCGTTCCATCCGCGGGTTCTCGAGAACAGCCCGTCGTACTTCTTGTCCTTATAGGCGTATGCCGTGCCCGGCCGTGTCGACCATGCCATGTGTTCGAGTTGCCAGTCGGGGTCGAGTTTCGGTTCGGTGAAGGCGTTGTCGTCCATTGTTCCGTCGGGACGTGTGACGGTGATATGGGTGTCCATATATTCGCTGAGCTTGAAGCTGGCGGCATTGACGTTCCAACTGTCCTCATCTACGCCGAGGACGTCAATCTTGTCGTGAGGTGTCTGCCCGGCCATATAGTCGATGTAGAACGTACCCGTCTTGTCATTGGTCAGCACTTCAAACTCCACATAGATGCTGTCTACCTCTTTCGAGCCGTCGCCGCTGTTGAAGAGACTCTTGATGTCGCTCTCCGTGGCGAAGCCCAGCCAGCGGTAGCCCGACTTGGGATAGTCACGGTTGAGCA
Source organism: Prevotella sp. (assembly GCA_017445845.1). Lineage (GTDB taxonomy): Bacteria > Bacteroidota > Bacteroidia > Bacteroidales > Bacteroidaceae > Prevotella. Next base: position 8,525 of record JAFSRY010000044.1, on the reverse strand, counting down.
GGTCTGTGTAGGCTTGGTTGGCGACCATGCGGCGCGTGATGGTCTTCTTGTATTCATCGTCGCCCACGTCGGTAGTCTCCTTGGGCACTTGCGTCATCACCATGTCACCCACCGTCTGCCATCCTTCGGGCACGCAGATGCCGAATAGTCCATAGACATGCTGCACGATGCCGTTGTCCGAGGCACCGGTTCGCTTGACGACCACTTTGCCCTTGAACGTGGAATTGGTAAATGCCTCATGAGGCTGCTGGATGAGGGTAATTTGATAACAGGCCGTCACACAGAGGGCAACGGCTGCGGCTGCTATGAGCCAAAAGCTTCGGTTGGTTTTCATCTTATTAAGTTTTTATTTTGCTGACTGCAAAGGTAACACTTTATTTCGAGAAACCATGTCTTTACCACGAAAAAGTATTAAAAAACACTAAAGAAACAGCCTTCTGTGATATATTATCCTTAGCTTTGCATATAGAACAGACAGAGCAGTATGATGACAGACAACGAAATCATCCAACGGGTCAGGGAGGGTCACACCGACGACTTTGCCTGGCTGGTCAGCCGATATGCCGATCGGGTTATGGCATTCGTCGGCAGGATGGTCACCATCCGCGAAGATGCCGAAGACCTTGTGCAGGACACCTTCCTGCAGGTCTATCGCGAACTGCATCGCTATGATGGTTCACGCGGAACCTTCTCCACCTGGCTACTGCATATTGCCTATACCCAGACGCTGATGTTCCTGCGACGCCGGAAGCCAACGATGGAGTTGTTGGACAACATCGCAGAAGAACCTTCGGAAGGTGACGACACGTCGGAAATGCTGCGGCGGAGCGTCAGCCAGCTGCCGGCTGAAGACCAGACTGTCGTGCATCTCTATTATGCCGAAGACCTGCCGCTGAAGGACATCGCTTCCGTTCTCGGCCACGATGCCGCCTATTGGGCCACCCGACTGCAACGCATCCGCAAGAAACTCTCAGAAAAGATGAAACTCAAATAAAAAAAGGATATGGACAACGAAGAAAAGAAAATCGACGAAGCATTGCGCGAGGCTTTCCGGCAAGACGGCAACGGTCAACAGCTGTCAGCCGACTTCACCGACCGGCTCATGCGGCGCATCCACGCTGAAGACCGACATCGGAAGACCAGCCATCTGTGGCGGCGTGTGGCAGCCATCGCACTCATTGCCATCCTCGTCTCGGGTCTTTCCTATGCCGGCATCAGCCATATTGTAAGCCGTTCGGGACTGCCCCACCTCAAACCTTCCGAAGTGAATACAATCCCCACCATCAGCCGCGCCGAATACGAGCAGTTGAGTGAAAAGATGGACAGCGGACAACTCTCGCAGCAGGCCATCGACAGCTGCTACGCCGGACTTTCCAACCTCTATTGGCCAGGCTGCAGCTGGTATTGTCTGGGCGAATACCGCCATGTGACAGCCAGCAGCTGCCTCTCGCCGATGGGGAAGAAAAACTATTCCTCCGACAACCTCTACGACTGGAACCACGAAACGGCATGGGTCGAAGGTGTCGACGGCTCAGGCAAGGGGGAGACCATCACCTTCACCATTGCGGGACGCTCATGGCCTATCACGTCGGTGAACATCCTCAACGGATATGTCAAGACGGAGCGGGCATGGCGCGAGAACAACCGGGTGAAGCAGCTGAAGATGTATGTCAACGGACATCCCTATGCCCTGCTCGACCTGGAAGACTCGAGAGCCGAGCAAGTGTTTCCGGTCGATTCCATCGGCAAGCGGCCGGCAGGCATGTCGGACGAAGAATGGGAAAACCGACCCGACTATACCATCAAGTTCGAGATACGCTCAGTCTATCGTGGCGAAAAATACGACGACACCGCCATCAGCGAGCTCTTCTTCTGCGGTCCCGCATTGCATTGACACTCATTGCGTTTCAAAGAGTCACGACACAAAAACCACAGTCCTCCAAACGAGACCAAAGGCTGGTCTCATTGTGACCAAAGGCTGGTCTCGTCGTGACCAAAGTTTGGTCTCAATGTGACCAGCCTTTGGTCACGACATTACATCATGCTATTGTACATCTTGTTGCATTGTAACGGTAGTGTCAAATCACCCCGAACTGATGGAGGAAGACGGCAAGGATGCCGAGGGGACAGACAAAACGGACGGCAAAGAGATAGAGACCGAAGAAGGTGGAGCGAAGGGTTCCCCAATTGGTGAACTCGTCGCGGACGACTTGCTTCGGCACATACCAGCCGAGGAACAGACAGGTGAGGAACGACCCTAAGGGCAGCAGTATCTGTGCCGTCAGGTAGTCGCAGCAGTCGAGGAAGCTACGCCCGAAGAGCGAGAGACTGTCGACAGCTCCGCACGAAAGGGCGCAGAAGATGCCGATGACACAACAGGCCGCGGTCTCAATCCATGCGCCCTGCCGGCGCGTGACGTGGAGCTCCTCAAAGAAGAAGGCTGTACCGATTTCGTGCATCGAGATGGTCGACGTCAGGGCCGCCAGTGAGAGCAGGGCATAGAACAAGATACCGATGACATAGCCCACTGCGGGCACCGCCGAGAAAGCCTGCTGGAAGACGTTCGGAAGGGTGATGAAGATGAGCGACGGTCCAGCGTCGGGGGTCACACCCACGGAGAAGGCGGCAGGGAAGATCATCAGTCCGGCGAGGATGGCGATGGCCGAATCGATCAAGGCTATCTGTATGGCGGAACGCGCCAGGTTGGTCTGCCGGCTGAAGTAAGAGGCATAGGTGCAGAGGCAGGCGGTGCCTAAGGAAAGGGAGAAGAAGGCCTGTCCCAGCGCGTCAAGCATGACACTGCGGGTGACTTTCGTGAAATCGGGTTTGAAGAGGAAGTCTACGCCCCGCATGGCTCCGGGCAGGGAGCAGGAAGCAATGACGATGACGATGAGTAGGACGAAGAGCGTGGGCATGAGGAGGTTGGAAGCCTTCTCGATGCCGTTCCTCACCCCTCGCACCACGACCAGATGGGTCAGCAGGATGAAGGCAATGGTCCATAAGACGGGCTTGATGGGATGGGAGGAGAAGTCGGCAAAGTATTGCTGAACGTATCGGGCATCGCCGTTGAGTTGTCCGATGACCGATGCGAAGAGATATTGCAGACACCAACCAGCCACGACGGCATAGAAGCCGAGGATAATCATCGACGTCAGCACCCCCATATAGCCTATCGGAGCGGCAAAGCCTGCCATGTTCCGATAGGAGCGGGCAGCGTTGGCTCCTGAGTGGCGACCGATGATAAACTCGGATATCATTCCCGGTATGCCCAGCATCAACACGCAGACAAAATACAGCAGGATGAAGGCGGCACCGCCGTCCTGGCCTGTCATATAGGGGAACCGCCAGATGTTGCCCAGCCCTACTGCCGAGCCGGCAGTGGCGAGGATGACCCCTATCTTGGTATGAAAGCTGCCGCGTTTCTCCATAGGTCAGAGGATATTAAACTGATGCAGCATGATGGCTGCTATGCAAAGGGGACAGACGAAACGGATGAGAAAGAGGAAGACGGGGAAGAGCCGTTGGCTGACGGTGCCCCAGTTGGTGAACTCGTCACGGACCAGCTGCTTCGGAACAAACCATCCGAGGAACAGACAGGTGAGGAAACCGCCAAGGGGCAGGAAGATCTGGCCTGTGGTATAGTCGAACCAGTCGAACAACGTCTTTCCGCCGAACGACCAACTCGGACAGGCCCCTAAGGAGAGTGAGCATAAGGCACCGATGACACAGGTCGAAACAGTTACGATGAGGGCACCGCGACTGCGGCTGATCTTGAGTTCCTCGAAGAAGAACGAAGTGCTGACTTCATGAAGTGAAATCAATGATGTTAGGGCAGCCAAGGAAAGCAGGGCATAGAACATCAGCGAGATGACCGTGCCCAGCCAAGGCACTGCCGTGAAAGCCTGGTTGAAGACGTTGGGCAGGGTGATGAAGATGAGCGAAGGGCCTGCGTCGGGTGTCACGCCCACGGAGAAGGCGGCAGGGAAAATCATCAGTCCTGCCAAGACGGCGACGAAGGAGTCGACGACCGACACATGGACAGCCGACCGCAGCAGATTGGTCTGACGGCCGTAATAAGAAGCATAGGTGCAGACGCATCCCATCGCTATCGACAAAGAATAGAAGGACTGGCCGAGGGCTCCGAGGAACACGCCGCGGTCGACTTTCGAGAAGTCGGGCTTCAGCAGAAACGAGATGCCCTTGCCTGCATCAGGAAGCATACAGGATGCTGCGACGATGACCAACAACAAGACAAACAGCGTGGGCATCAAGAGCTTCGACGTGCGCTCGATGCCTCCGCGGACCCCTCGGATGATGACCAGATGGGCCGCCAACATCATCACCACCGTCCAGAAGATAGGACGGAAAGGATCTGACGAGAACTCTGAGAAATATTGCGATATATAGGCAGGGTCACCCTTCAGTTGTCCGACGGCAGAGGCATAGATGTATTGCAGACACCAACCGGATACTACCGTATAGTAGCCCGTGATGAGGAACCCCGTCAATACGCCCAGGAAGCCGACCCATTTCCATGGTGTTCCGTTCGACAGCTTCGTGTAGGCACGGGCGGTATTGGCAGCCCCATGACGGCCGATGATGAACTCCGACACCATGCAGGGAATACCCAATAGAAGTACACATACTATATATATAAAGATGAATACGGCACCACCGTTCTGACCCGTCATATAGGGAAAACGCCAGATGTTGCCCAGCCCGACCGCCGAACCGGCCGTGGCGAGAATAATGCCCAATTTACTTCCGAAGTTGGCTCTTTCCGTTGACATTCTTCTTATTCAAAAGCTATTTTTTCTTTCAATTACAAACTGTTTCACTGAAAACGACTGCAAAATTATAAAATATTTACCAAACTGACAAACAATTTGTAAGTTAAATGGCGATTTTGTGTTAAAAATTAAACTTAGGGCAAGGATTATTAGAAGAAAACTAAAAAACTTAAACAAATTTCTCATTTCCCATTTTATTTAGATAAAAATCTCACGCTCGGAAAAATAAATGAATTTATTCTTCCTCACTTAATCGAATTTTTCGTACCTTTGCATGGCAAATTCGAAAGAACGATTTACATGTCAAAAGAACAAGGAAAAGAAAGCAGAGGCGAAGGTAACCTGCTTGTCCGGCAGATTGCTGAACAGAAGTATGAGTTCGGCTTCACTACTGATGTGCACACCGAAATCATCGACCGCGGGCTGACCGAGGAGGTCGTCCGTCTCATCTCGCAGAAGAAAGGCGAACCCGAGTGGATGCTCGACTTTCGCCTGCAGGCCTTCCGCCACTGGCTGACGATGGAGCAGCCTACATGGGGACATGTGCATCTGCCCGACATCGACTATCAGGCCATTTCCTACTATGCCGACCCGACGGCAAAGAAAAAGAATGCCGCTGAAGGCACGGCACCCGGACAGATAGACCCTGAACTCGAGAAGACTTTCGACAAGCTGGGCATACCGCTCGAAGAACGACTGGCTCTGAGCGGCAACACCGCCGTCGATGCCATCATGGACTCGGTATCGGTGAAGACGACCTTCAAAGAGAAACTGCGCGAGAAAGGCATCATCTTCTGTTCCATCGGCGAGGCCGTGAAGGAACATCCCGACCTGGTCAGACAGTATCTCGGCACCGTAGTCCCCTATCGCGACAACTTCTATGCTGCCCTGAACTCCGCCGTGTTCTCCGACGGTTCCTTTGTCTATATTCCCAAAGGGGTGCGCTGTCCGATGGAACTCAGCTCCTACTTCCGCATCAACGCCCGTAACACAGGACAGTTTGAACGGACCCTCATCGTGGCCGACGACGACTCCTACGTCAGTTATCTTGAAGGCTGCACGGCTCCGATGCGCGACGAGAACCAACTCCATGCGGCCATCGTCGAAATCATCGTCATGAACCATGCGGAAGTGAAATATTCAACGGTACAGAACTGGTATCCTGGCGACGAAGAGGGTCGCGGCGGCGTGTTGAACCTTGTCACCAAGCGCGGCGACCTGCGCGGTGAAGGCGCAAAGCTGTCGTGGACACAGGTAGAGACGGGCAGCGCCATCACTTGGAAATATCCTTCGTGCGTCCTTCGCGGAGACAACTCCGTGGCTGAGTTCTACAGTGTCGCCGTCACCAACAACTATCAGGAGGCCGACACGGGTACGAAGATGATCCACATGGGACGCAACACGCGCTCGACAATCATATCAAAAGGTATTTCGGCAGGACACTCGCAGAACTCCTACCGAGGACTCGTCCGTGCCACGTCGAATGCCGACAATGCCCGCAACTATTCTTCGTGCGACTCCCTGCTCTTAGGGTCGACGTGCGGTGCCCACACCTTCCCTTACATGGACATCCACAACCCGTCGGCCATCGTCGAACACGAGGCGACGACCTCGAAGATTTCAGAAGACCAGCTGTTTTATTGCAATCAACGCGGCATACCCACCGAGCAGGCCGTGGGTCTTATCGTCAACGGCTATGCCAAAGATGTCCTCAACAAACTGCCGATGGAATTTGCCGTTGAAGCGCAGAAGCTGTTGTCGGTATCACTCGAGGGCACCGTGGGATGAGAAAAAGGTGAAAAAATAAATAAAGAAATGATGAAGAGATACTTTCTATCGGTCGTTATGATGGCCGTCACGATGAACATTTGTGCGCAAGAGCATTTCGTAAGAAACCTGTGGAACGGGAAACCACACACGGAGAGCGTCGACAAGGCCGACACGGCCAGAGTGCACGTCTTCCTGCCCAATAGTAACGTGGCGACGGGGCGTGCCGTCGTCATCCTGCCTGGCGGCGGATATGAACATCTGGCGATGGGACACGAGGGCACCGACTGGGCTCCGTTCTTCACCAACCAAGGCATAGCCGTCGTCGTCGTGAAATACCGGATGCCCCACGGCAACCGTCATGTGCCCATCAGCGATGCCGAGGAAGCCATCCGAATGGTGCGTCGTAATGCCGAAGCATGGAATGTCAACCCGTCGCTTGTCGGCATCATGGGGTTCTCTGCCGGAGGCCATCTGGCGGCAACCGTAGCCACACACGCCCAAGGACAGGCACGTCCAGACTTCCAAATTCTCTTCTATCCGGTCATCACGATGGACCGCGGCTATACCCACATGGGTTCGCACGACAACCTGCTGGGAAAGAATGCCGACCGCGACCTGGAAGATGCTTTCAGCAACGAACTGCAGGTGTCGGCCAACACGCCAAAGGCCTTTATCGTCCTGAGTGACGATGACGACGTAGTGCCGCCTGCCAACGGTGTCAACTACTATCAGGCGCTCCTGCAGCATCATGTCGAAGCAGCCCTGCACGTCTACCCCAGCGGTGGCCACGGCTACGGCATCAACAACTACTTCCGCTATCACTACGAAATGCTGACCGAGCTGAAGGCATGGCTCGCCAAACTGAAGCCAACAGCAAACGGCAAGGCCGTGTCGTTCTCGAAACCCCTGTGGCCCAAGAAGCCTGCCGTGAAGAGTTCCGACAAGAACGACGTGGCACAAGTGCATGTCTTTCTGCCGAAACCAGACCGCGCCACGGGACGTGCCGTCGTCATCCTGCCGGGCGGAGCCTATGGCGGACTGGCCATCGACAACGAAGGCTTCGGATGGACTCGCTTCTTCAACGACCTCGGCATCGCCGCCATCGTCTTGAAGTACAGGATGCCCCACGGTAATCCCAATGTGCCCGTCAGCGACGCCGAAGAAGCCATGAAGATGGTGCGCCGCCATGCAGAAGAATGGCGCATAGACCCCGCACAGGTCGGCATCATGGGTTCATCGGCAGGCGGACATCTCGCCTCCACCATCGCCACACAGTCGAAAGACGATGCACGTCCCGACTTCCAAATCCTCTTCTATCCGGTCATCTCGATGGATCCTGCACTCACCCACATGGGGTCACACGACAACCTGTTGGGCACGAAGAAAGTAAAGAAATCGGACGAGGCACGCTATAGCAGCGACGTTCAAGTGACACGCCACACGCCAAGGGCTTTTATTACCTTTGCCAATGACGACTCGCTGGTAAACCCTGACAACGGCATCAACTACTACCTGCAGCTATATCGCAATGATGTGCCCGCATCGCTGTATATCTTCCCCGACGGCGAACACGGATACGGATCGCAGACCACTTTCCGCTACCATTCGCAACTGCTCATGGAACTCGAGTCGTGGCTACGCAGCTTCTAAAGGCACTCTGCATATATATAACAAATAAAACAAAACAAAATGAACATGAAAACCGTCATCACCCTCCTGCTCTTCCTTGTGGCAATGGCGGGGCAGGCGCAAGAGCCATTCTTCCGGACAGACTCGGCATTCATCATCGGAAAGGTTAATGGAATCGCCCCCCAAGCAATGCCCAAGCAGATTATCGTTGCATGGAACAACGCCATGACCAATAACATGAGGGACAAGACGGTTGATGTATCTGCCGATGGCGATTTCACTTGTCGGATGCAGTTGCATCACCCTGTACTCAGCAATTTGGTAATCTCCGAGAAT
>JAFSRY010000043.1 GCA_017445845.1 Prevotella sp. | reverse complement strand
TCTTCATTGATGAGATTGATGCCGTTGGCCGTGCCCGTTCAAAGAACCCTGCCATGGGTGGCAACGACGAGCGTGAGAACACCCTGAACGCCCTGCTGACCGAGATGGACGGTTTCGGCACCAACTCCGGTGTCATCGTGCTGGCTGCCACCAACCGTGTCGACATGCTCGACTCTGCCCTGTTGCGTGCTGGACGCTTCGACCGTGAGATACATGTCGACCTGCCAGACCTGCCCGAACGTAAGGAGATTTTCCAAGTCCACCTGAAGCCGCTGAAAGTGGAAGAAGGCCTCGACATCGATTTCCTGGCCCGACAGACACCAGGCTTCTCGGGTGCCGACATCGCCAACGTGTGCAACGAGGCTGCCCTCATCGCCGCCCGTCACAATGCCGAGAAGGTGGGCAAGCAGGACTTCCTCGATGCCGTCGACCGCATCATTGGCGGACTGGAGAAGAAGACGAAGGTCATGACACAGGCCGAGAAGCGTTCCATCGCCCTCCACGAGGCTGGCCATGCCACGGTCTCTTGGTTCTGCGAACATGCCAACCCGTTGGTAAAAGTATCTATCGTGCCGCGCGGACAAGCCCTCGGTGCCGCCTGGTATCTGCCCGAAGAGCGGCAGATCACGACCAAAGAGCAGATGCTCGACGAGATGTGTGCCTTGCTCGGTGGACGCGCTGCCGAAGAACTCTTCACAGGCCATATCTCTACGGGTGCCATGAACGACCTCGAAAGAGCAACAAAGAGTGCCTTCGGAATGATTGCGTATGCCGGCATGAGCGACCGTCTGCCCAACATCTGCTACTATAACAACCAGGAGTATTCGTTCCAACGCCCCTACTCAGAGACAACGGCAAAAATCATCGACGACGAAGTACTGAAGATGATCAATGAACAGTACGACCGCGCCAAACAGTTGCTGACGGAACACAAGGAAGGCCACAACGAACTGGCCGAACTGCTCATCTCACGCGAGGTCATCTATGCCGAAGATGTCGAGCGCATCTTCGGAAAACGCCCGTGGGTGAGCCGCTCACAAGAGATTATTGCCGAGAACGAGGCAGCAGAAAATGCCACCCTTAGTCTGGAAAACATGTCTGACGAGGTGAAGAAGGCACAGGAAGAATACGAGAAGAATGCCACTCACAGCATTCCCGACAACGAGGAGAATGCCGAAGGGTAAGTCATTGCAACTATCGGAAGTTAAATAAAGACAACCCTGCCATCCCCCTCTAATAAAACTGGCAGGCCCTCCTCCCCTTGTGGGAGGTCGGGAGGGGTTTCAGAGATTATGAGCAACTTCATCACACGCACCATCAGCGGCATCATCTTCGTCGCAGCAATGGTGGCCGGCATGGCCTTCAACGGACTGGCTATGACCTTTCTGTTCACCCTCATCACAAGTCTGGCCGTATGGGAATTCACCGGACTTGTCAACGAGCACCGCAGCGCCAGCGTCAACCGCTTCATAACGACCCTTGCCGGCAGCTATCTCTTTCTGGCCTTTGCCGGATACTGCTCGGGGCTGACACCCTCGGCGGTCTTCATCCCCTATCTGCTCACCATTATCTATCTGTTCGTCAGCGAACTCTATATGAAGGCCGACGACCCCATCGGCAACTGGGCCTACACGATGCTCTCGCAGATGTACATTGCACTGCCCCTCGCCTGCATCAACATGCTGGCCTTCAAAGCATCGCCCGATGACGGAGCCATCTACTTCGACCGCATCCTGCCGCTTTGCATTTTCGTCTTCCTCTGGATGAACGACACCGGTGCCTACTGCGTGGGCTCGCTGCTGGGTCGCCACAAGTTGTTCCCCCGAGTGTCGCCAGGCAAGTCGTGGGAAGGCAGCATCGGCGGAGCCCTGCTGGTGATGATTGTCGCAGCAGTCATCGGCTACTATGCCAAGGATAACTACAGCACCGTCATGAGCACCATTCCCCATTGGATTGGCCTCGGCCTCGTGGTAGTATTCTTCGGCACATGGGGCGACCTGGTGGAAAGCCTCTTCAAGCGAACCCTGGGCATCAAGGACTCCGGCAACATCCTGCCGGGCCACGGTGGAATGCTCGACCGCTTCGACTCGTCGCTCATGGCCCTGCCTGCCGCCGTCGTCTACCTCTATACGCTCACATTTTTATAACCGCTGATAAAAAAGTGTTTGAAAAATTTGGCTGTTTAGAAATAAATGCGTACTTTTGCATTCGCATTTGAAAGATAGGGGCGTAGCCCAGTTGGTTTAGAGCGCTGCAGTCACATTGCAGAGGTCCCCGGTTCGAGCCCGGGCGTCCCTACCAGAAAGAGTATCCACTACGGATGCTCTTTTTCTTTTATCCGACAGAAAGGCATCGGTACTGCCCCATGCCCCCTCTCGAGTTAAACTTTGTTCTTTTTTGGAAAATTCTTCACCCTTCTTTCTTCGTTCTTCATTTTTCTTTGTAACTTTGCAGTCGAATGTCATCAAAGACGTTATATATTATCGGTGGTTGCAACGGTGCCGGAAAGACAACGGCATCGTACACGGTGCTTCCCGAAATCCTTCATTGCAAGGAATTCGTGAACGCAGACGAAATTGCCCGTGGCCTTTCACCCTTCAACCCCGAAAGCGTCAACATTGAAGCAGGACGCATCATGCTTCGACGCATCGATGAACTCATGGAGAAAGAAGAAACCTTCTCCGTTGAGACAACACTCGCCACACGAACCTACGTCAACCTTGTGCGCAAAGCCCAGGCTGAAGGCTACACGGTGAGGGTGTTGTTCTTCTGGTTGCGCTCGCCTGAACTCGCCGAACAGCGCGTAGCCGAACGCGTGGCAAACGGTGGGCACGACGTTCCGCAAAAAGTTATCCAACGACGTTATGTGGCAGGAATTGCCAATCTGTTCAATATCTTCATGAACGAAGTAGACTATTGGACCATCTTCGACAACAGCATGGCTGCCCGCAAGAAAATAGCCTATGGCGGACGAGGCACCAAGTCGGTCATCGAAGACGCCACGCTTTATCAACTCATGCAAGACTATGTCAAATAAAGAGATACACGATTTTACGAAAAAGGTGGAACAGGGGCTGTTGTTAGCCGAGAAGCGGATGCTTCAGGAGAAAGCCCTCCACGACCAGACCGTCGTCGTCTTCACCGAAGAGGGGACCATCGAACATATCCCTGCAAAAGATGTAATAGCTGCTAATCCACGCTTCCAAACAGAACAACAAGAACATGGCAAATAATCTCGTAGCAATCGTTGGACGTCCGAATGTGGGCAAGTCCACCTTATTCAACCGACTGACTCAGTCGCGCCGCGCTATTGTCAGCGATCAGGCAGGAACAACACGCGACCGCCAGTATGGCAAATGCGAATGGAACGGACGCGAATTCTCCGTCGTCGACACCGGCGGATGGGTCGTCAACTCCGACGACATCTTTGAAGATGCCATTCGCCGACAGGTGCTCATCGCCACGGAAGAGGCCGACCTCATCTTGTTCCTTGTCGACACACAGAACGGACTGACCGACTGGGACGAGGATGTTGCCAAGATACTGCGCCAGTCGAAACTGCCCCTCATCCTCGTCGCCAACAAGGTGGACGACGGTCGGCAGCAGTACTATGCAGCAGAATTCTATAAGCTAGGATTGGGCGACCCGCAGTGTATCAGTGCCGCCACTGGCTCGGGAACGGGTGACCTGCTCGACCTCATCCTCTCGAAGCTGCCCGAAGGCAAGGCCGATGACATCGAGCAGGGCATCCCGCGCTTTGCAGTGGTGGGCCGTCCGAACGCCGGTAAGTCGAGCATCATCAACGCTTTCATCGGCGAAGACCGCAACATTGTCACCGACATCGCAGGCACTACCCGCGACTCTATCTATACACGTTACGATAAGTTCGGCTTCGACTTCTATCTCGTCGACACCGCCGGCATACGCCGCAAGAACAAAGTGACGGAAGACCTTGAATTCTATAGTGTCATGCGTGCCATCCGCGCCATCGAGAACAGCGATGTCTGCATCCTCATGATTGATGCCACACGCGGCATCGAGTCGCAGGACATGAACATCTTCCAGTTGATTCAGAAGAATAACAAGAGTCTCGTCGTGGTCGTCAACAAATGGGACCTCGTGGAAGACAAGTCGCCGATTGCCATCAAGACGTTCGAGAATGCCATCCGCAACCGTATGGCTCCGTTCGTCGACTTCCCCATCATCTTTGCTTCGGCACTGACCAAACAGCGCATCTTCAAGGTGCTTGAAATGGCCAAGGAAGTCTATCTGAACCGCACGGCAAAGATTGGCACGACGAAGCTCAATGAAGTCATGCTGCCCATCATCGAAGCCACACCGCCACCATCGGTGAAGGGCAAATATATCAAGATTAAGTATTGCTCACAACTGCCCGACACACAGATACCTTCGTTTGTGTTCTACGCCAACCTGCCGCAATATGTGAAAGAACCCTATCGGCGTTTCCTCGAGAACAAAATACGCGAAAACTGGTCGATGCACGGCTGTCCCATCAATGTCTTCATCAGGCAAAAGTAAATGCAGAATTACTTTTTGGACTACTCAGCGTTTCAAGAAATGAAGCATCGTCGTTTTAGAAATACATGCCACATCAGCCTCCCCCTTTTGGGAGGTTTGATGGGACTTCTTTTCCTCTCCTGTTCACATCGTAACCCGGCAGAACTGGCTGGACAAGTGGCGAAACAATATTACGAGCAACTGCTCAGTGGCGACTACGACAGCTTTGTCGACGGCACATGGCAACCCGACCATATCCCCGCCTCTTACCGAGATCAACTCATCGACAATGCAAAGATGTTTGTCGAACAACAGCAAGTGAAACACCGTGGCATACGCGAAGTGCGCACGTCCAATGCCGAAGCAGACTCCACGGGCACTGCCGCCAACGTCTTCCTTGTCTTCTGCTACGGCGACTCTACTGCCGAAGAGGTACTCGTCCCTATGATTCAGCACGAGGGTACTTGGTACATGAAGTAAGAAAACCATAAGAGTTCAGGAAGGCTCCCCCTTTTCTGAACATTCCTCTTTACCTACAACCCATGCTTGCATGAAGTATGCCGAGTCGTGACGGACGAAGACGTAGTCAACGTCCGGAGCAGCGAGGGCAGACCATGCTCGCATGAAGTATGCCGAGTCGTGACGGACGAAGACGTAGTCAACGTCCGGAGCAGCGAGGGCAGACCATGCTCGCATGAAGTATGCCGAGTCGTGACGGACGAAGACGAAGTCAACGTCCGGAGC
>JAFSRY010000042.1 GCA_017445845.1 Prevotella sp. | reverse complement strand
TGCCACGCGCGGACAGTTCATCGGCCCAGACCCGCTGGCGGAGCGTCACCTTGGCAGCCGGGACTGAGATTAAGAAGGGAGCAGAATTCAGAATATCAACATTTTAAAAGTAAGAACATGAAACTACCGTTTGTGATGACATTGTCGCTGCTGTCCGTGTTTCAGGCATGGGCACAGTCTTATGAGCCACTGGTCGTAGAAGGCAAGCGATGGAACTGCCAGCCGGGATACTACGACATGGACAGTGAGCAGCTATATCGTTACAACACTTACTTCACCATTCTTGGCGACACCCTGATAGATGATGTGTCATGGAAGAAGCTGTATTATTATTCTGAATACAGGGATTCCATGGTGTATATCGGCGGCATGAGAGAAGAGGACAGGAAAGTTTTCTATTATGAAGGTACCGAGTCTCCGGTGTTCACCAGTGTACGCAAACCTGTCCTGCTGTATGACTTCAGCCTGCAGGCAGGCGAAACCATGCCCTCGGGTACGGGTGACATGGGTCTTGACTATATAGCCAATGCTCGTCTATATGAGACGAAGACGGAAGTCTTGGAAACCGGCAGGGCTGTCAACGTCTATGTCTTCGACAGTGATGTGTGGACCCCGACAGACCGCATTCCCACCACCGTATGGTTTGAAGGAATAGGTACGAACCGTCTGTTCTGGCCCGAGTCGGTAATATCTTTGCCAACAAGTAATAAGGCTCCACGACGCTCCGGCAACGGCTGGTCTGTCAGCAATGAGTTGGAAAGCAGCCTGCATAATTACATTTCTTGTGAGTTAAACGGTACTGTCTTGGCAAAATACTCCGAACTTAATGCATTGACATATGAGGAAATTATTTACAATGCAGTCAGTCTGCCTGCAGAAATTCCCAATCAGTCTGTTTCCCTCTTCGACCTGCAGGGCCGTCGCCTGACGCAGGCACCCGCAAAGGGCGTGTTTATCCAGAACGGGAAAAAAGTCATATATTAAGTGGTAGTGTTTTTGAGGAGTTCAGAGGGTAATACGTTCTCTGAACTCCTATGATTTTTTCCCTCCGTTCGGAAATATTTACAAAACCATCTGAATGCATAAATGTGCTAACGGAATGGTTTCTAAAGACTTGACGGGAGGAAGTCAGCCTTTCGGATGAGACCAGAATGGTTAACGGAATTTGGTCTCGTCGTGACCAGAAATACGACCTCACTTTGGTCTCGTCGTGACCAGCCCTTGGTCTCATTGTGACCAGCCTTTGGTCTCGTCGTGACCAAGCTTTGGTCTCATTGTGACCAGCCTTTGGTCACAAAAAGACAAAGTGTCACTTCGTGACAGAAATCTCGCAAATCTAATCAAAATCTTTCAAAATATATTATTAGTGTCATCTGCCTACTGATATATTTTTGTTTTATTTTCGGCGATTTTTGGAGGCAGAACAGGTAAGCATAAATCCTAATTCCTCATTTTTCATCGCTCCTTTCCCTTTCCTCATTTAATTGGTTAGTGCCCTACGGGTGGAAATCCTGCAAATCTAATCAAATCTCTCAAAATATTTCAGTTCTTTTTCCGTTGATTTTTGGAGGCTGAGCCGTTGGGTGTTATTTACGTTTCTCGAGGATGTATTTCTTGAAGTTGTCGTCGCCGAGGACTTCAATGTCTTCGTAGAGGCCGAGGACGAAGCGTCCGATGCCGAGGTAGCTGACGACTTCTGTCTTGAAGAGCCAGTGGCCTGGGCCGTCGGCTGTAAAACAGAGTGAGGAATCGGGGTGTTCCTCGAGCATGAGGTTGTGTGCGAGCTGTCCCATGCGCAGGCAGACAGGCATCCGCTCTTCTCCGCTGAACATGAAGAGGTCGGTGTAGACGGCTTTGTGCTGTTCTTCGCACATCCAGTCGATGTCGAGTATCTCGACGCTGCCCATTCGTGCCACGCGGTAGGTTTTGTTGGTGTGGCTCTTTATCTCGTGGCATCTGACGTCCATGTTGTTGTTCATCATCAGGAAGGGTTCTACATAGCGGTCGGCGACGGTCCGGCTGTGGGGTGATGAATAGTCTTTCAGCACTGCTACTTTCCTTTGCGTCATGGCGTCCTTCAGTGTTTGTATGTTTCGGTCTATCTGCTGCTGCCGTTGTGGGCTGGAGAGTTCTTCGAGATGGTAGAACCGTTCGAGTTTCATCCGTGCATTGCGTGCGACGGGGTCGTTTTTCTCGGTGCTTGCGAGGAGTCGGTGCAGGTAGAGTGCTTCTTCTGGCGAGAGTGCGATGTTTTCGTGGAGTCGCTTGAAGAATGGTGACGAGCGGTCGATGCGATAGTTGCTTCCTGTACGTATGACTTCGAATCCGCTGTCGCGCAGGTATTCAAGATAATAGTACAGTGCGCGCCGTGTGACGCCGAGGCGGTCGGCCAGTTCTTGCACGGTGTGGTTGCCGTTGTCTGTGAGCAATATAAGTAGGTCGAGCTCGCGACCGTATTTGTTTAAACGCATAGTGACTAATGGGAGGCCTACCCTCAACCCCTCCCCAAGGGAGAGGAGAGCCTGACGGTAGGGGTATTCATAATTACTAATTTCTAATTACTCATTGCTCATTACTCAAATAGTTCCAGTTCCTGCGGTTCGCCCAGGAGGTTGTAGCTCATGCGGTGGTAGGGCGTGGTGCCGTACTGCCGGATGGCGTCGCGGTGTTTCTTTGTCGGATATCCTTTGTTGCTGCTCCAGTCGTATTGCGGATATTCCTCGGCGAGTCGGTTCATGTAGTCGTCGCGATAGGTCTTGGCGAGGATGGAGGCTGCCGCGATGGCCATGTATTTGCCGTCGCCTTTGACGATGCAGGTGTGGGGCAGGTGGCGGTAGGGTTTGAACTTGTTGCCGTCGACGATGACGGCCTGTGGTCTTACCGTCAGCTGGTCCAAGGCCCGATGCATGGCGAGTATCGAGGCGTTGAGGATGTTGATGCGGTCTATCTCCTCGGGTGTCACGATGCCGACTGCCCATGCCAGGGCGTCGCGTTCTATCTCCTGGCGCAGCTGATAGCGTCGTTTCTCGGTGAGCTGCTTCGAGTCGTTGAGCAAGGCATTCTCGTAACCCTCGGGCAGGATGACAGCCGCGGCATAGACGCTGCCCGCCAGACAACCGCGCCCGGCTTCGTCGCATCCTGCCTCTGTGAGTCCTTCGTAATAGTGATTGGCAAGCATATAGTGTAAACAGATGTTAATTAATAACGTTATTTAACAAAGTATTTTTATTTGTGAAGTATTACTTCCATCGACCGTGGTACTTTTGCGGCAGAAATAATGAAACTCAACCCCCAAAGATTATGGAAAAGAACATCACATTATCTGCCAACAGTCTCTATTCAGAGAACACCGTTAAGATGGGTTCTGCCCTCGTCAACAGGCTCATGCGCCTGGTCGCCGCCCTCGTGTCTGTCGTCACTGTGCCTGCCGATGCCCTGGCCTGTTATTACAGTCGTGTCCTCGGACGCGACCTGAACCGCAGGCAGACGTGGCTGCTGGTGAATGCCCAGCTGGCGTTTTTCGTCAGTGCCTTCTCTTCGACAGGATTGATGATGCGTCTGGTGCTCTGTGCGTGGCTCCTTCAGTCGGTCCTCGCCTGTCGCCGTGCCTTGTGAGCCGCAACCGCCGGCAAAGGTACGAAGAAAAAGTGAAAAGATAAAAAGTAAAAGTGAAAAATCAAAGAAAACAGGATATTGTTTCTGTGTTTTTTACTTTTCACTTTTTTCGTACCTTTGGATAATGTACTTCCGTTGACTACGTCGACCTCTATCACGACTCGGCCATTTAAACAAGTTTATGGCTCTCGCTGCTCTATCGGGTGACTGCGTCGACCTCTATCACGACTCGGCCATTTAAACAAGTTTATGGCTCTCGCTGCTCTATCGGTTCGGAAAAACTAAAAAAACATAAACAAGTTTCTATTTTTTTGTTTTGCGCTCACTTAATCGTACCTTTGCCGAGGAAATCAATCTGTTAAGGTATGAACAAGAGAATCTTCGTTATTGCTTTTGCCGCCTTCATTTTTCCTTTTTCCGCAGCGGCACAGTTGTTCCAACCCTTAGGCATAGGCTTCCAAGGGGGTGAGCGACAGGGTCCTTATTCTCAACCGCGAATGCATGTAGAAGGCGACAAACTATATGTCTGCACAGCCAAGGGCCTCTATGTCAGAGACCTGACCGACGACGGCAGCGATTGGCTGTCGGCTGGGTTCGAAGGCATTCCCTTGCAGGACTATGTCCGTCGGGGCGATGACATGCTGGCGTTGCGCTATAACGAGGGTGGCACGTTCCTGCTCTTGTCTCACGACAGCGGGCAGACCTATGAGGATGTGACTCCCGATGTCTTCCGGCTCAGAGACCATGAGCATCTGCCCTCCTTGGCACAGCATCCCACCGATCCCTCCATCCTTCTGCTGTCATCTATGTTTAAAGGTGTCTTCCGTTCAACCGACTTCGGACAGACGTGGGAACGCCTGACATATGTCTTTTATGGGAACGGCTCAGCATCGTTCGTAGGCTTCCATCCTGCACAGCCTTCGATTCTCTATCACTGTGGTGAGGGCGGCTTTTTTGAACCCCATTTCTATGTCAGCTACGATGACGGGCAGAAGTGGGTCAATCATTCCGATGACCTGATGTTCCCAGGCGACAACTGCGTTCATCGTCCGTCCTTCCATCCCACCCAATCAGAGCGATGGCTGGTGGGCGGAGAAGGTTGCGTATATCTCTCTGACGACAACGGACAGACGTGGACCTGCCAGAACTATTGGGATGACAAGGCGCGCTCGGCCTATTGGTATTTCTCAGCCTTCGACACCGAGAGGCCCGAAACAGTCTATTTGGCAGGGGATGTCTATACTTCTTTTTCCAATAGAATCAGACTGATGTGCTCTACTGATGGAGGTCGCTCATGGCTTCCATCGCAAGAGATGACGACGGAAGAACGCACTTTGGTCAACGACCTGCAGCAGTATCACGACCGCTTGATTGTATATACCGAAAGCGGTGTCTACACCGTCGCAAAGGCCGATCTCATCGAACAGAGCATCAACAGTGTCCATACCATGACTGCCGACGGTGGCCCCACTGCTACTTTTGACCTGCAAGGCCGTCGCCTTGCGGAACCCCGAAGAAGCATCTACCTAAAAAACCACCGAAAGTATCTCAAGAAGTAATCGCGTTTTTTTGCCTTTATCCTAACAGTTTTTTAGGATAGTAAATTATAAGGTTACAATCATATAGGTATTTTTGTTCAGAAAACAGGTAATTTTGTCCAAAAACACAAAATTACCTGTTTTTTGGACATTTCTACCCCCCCACCGTCTTTTTTGTCTACTTTTGCCTGGAGAAAAGTAACAAAACCCAATATCATTATTTTATTAACCAAAAAGATTAAATTATGAAAAGCAAAATGAAAACCAAATTGTGGCCAACGGCGAAAGCCTTATTGGTCCTGACAATGTTGACGGTGTTCCCAAGTGTCCTTTGTGCCTCCGATGACTATTCTATTTCTGGGGCAACGACCGTTTATGACTTTTCATCAGCATCAGATGCAGATGCCTATGAAGTCTATCCTAACAGCGCAAAGGATGGTGTGGCCATTTCCGACGGTGTGCTCACCACCAATGCTACTCACGAATACAAGATTATATTCCCGAGCACCACCCCCATCACCGACAACTACATGGTCAGTGTCGACATGAAAAACGGCGAAGGTAAGGTGAGTGCCGGACTGTACTTGCAGGCTTCCAATGCTACCGATGCTGAAGCATGTATTACCTCCTATGAGGTGCATGTCGAGAAAGAAGCCGGCAGCAATACCTATTCAGTTGGTCTTCATGGTTTCCAGACCAGTCATGGCTACGACGGTACACTGAAGTGGAGCGATCCCGTAACCATCACCGACGAATGGGCTACTCTGAAGGTCGTGATGAAGGACGGCATGTTCCATGTGTTCTTTGGAAACATGGAAACACCAGTCATCGAGGTCAATCGGACAGTGGCCTGGAGTGGCGACATGGGCATCCGCAGCTATTATCAGGAGGGCCGCTTCGACAACTTTACTATTCAATCAGACGAATATAAAGCAGACCGTTACTCGGTATCTGGAGAGAAAGTTGTTTTTGACTTCTCCTCAGCGGCCGATGCCAATTATATAAATATTTATCCTGCAACAGGCAAGAATGGCGTGACTATCGCTGACGGTGTTCTTCAGACCGACGCCGATCAGGAATACAAGATTATGTTCCCCAGTGAGAATCCCATCACCGACAACTATATGGTCAGCGTCGACATGAAGTGCGGAAGCAGCCTGAGTGCCGGTCTTTATCTGCAAGCCTCTGACATTTCCGACGCGGAAGCACGTCTCACCAGCTATGAAGTCCATGTGGAGTATAATGCTGGTTCAGGAGGCTATGTC
>JAFSRY010000041.1 GCA_017445845.1 Prevotella sp. | reverse complement strand
CTTATTTGAGAACTAATTCTCTCTTGTAATTTGGGATTATGCAGAAGGGACTTGCGAGTCTTTTCTCTTTCCACAAGGGTTGGAGAGGCTGTGCCAGCCTTCATGCAGTCAATCATACATGATACGTATTCCTCATCTAAAGAGAAATCATGATTACACTTATAGCAACAAGGGATAACGGGCAAATCTTGGGGGTGAGGCTTATTAAGGAAACATTTGGATGGAACGTGGTCTTCCGTTTCTGTTGGGCAACCGCAGAACGCACAAGAGTGATTTAACCTGGTATCTCCATAGTATTTCTTGTTTGGATTCATATCGTTTTTGGGGAACTTGTAGTATCAACTTAAACCTATGTGGTCTCACATTATTATAAGTATTTATTGGTGTCCGCTAAACATGTTTTAGTGTCGAATAATATCGGTTTTGGCAACAGACAAGCCCCCTTTTAAGAGGCTACAACGGCTGTCCGCTAAAAATTCTGCCCCCTCACACGATATAAACTTAACCGTGTATGGCTATATTTGCTCTTTTGAGACATATACTGTCACTTTATATCACCCTAATGGCTACTTACACGTCCTGTACATCGGCTGTCCGAGAAAAATAGTAGTCCCTGAAATCACCAAAGTTTTTAGCGGACACCAATAATAATTATTCAAACATGCAAGAGTTTGCTAATAATCTTTCTCCCAAAGTAGTCAAAGAGGAAAATGGGGAACGCATTAAGTATAGCTACCTTACATTCATCTGTCTCGACATATTTGGAAAGTTGATTGCTAAAGACAGCCTGCTGACTATCGGATTCATCGGGGACTTCATTTTTGTCGTTACAGATGTAGTTTGCCTTACTGACATTCATAACAACAAGATGCTTCCAATTCGTCTTTGCGCCATCTATCTTCTCTTGTATTTTCATCTCGTCATCAGCTGGTTTGATGGTGAGAATGAGATATTCCAGATTTCCGCCATAGAAAGAGAATTCATGAACTTGGTGTTTGAATCTTACTTCCTGACATTGTTGACGTGTCACGGTGTATGTCCAATAGTCACTATCTGGTAACTCTTTTGTGTAGCGGAGCGACTCGACCATCGGGTAATTGATATACAACTTACCATTCGCCGTTTCATCTGTAAAGAACTTCAGCATCTTAGAAAGCCTCTTGTTGTTCTCTTCAAGGGTTCTGGCCTTTTCTTGGAAATCATAGTCGAAGAATAGGTATATTTCAGATACCTCGTCCTCTCTAATGTCTTTCAACGTTTCATCACCCTTTTCAAGTAGGATTTCCTTAAGCACGGATACTGTATCCACTTCAAATGCTCCATTGAGAGCATCATGCTCCATGAGTATGGTATAGAGTGAGTATATATTACTATTGTACGTGCACACGAAGGTATCAAGCTTCTCTGGGAAGAAAAGCTGTTTGATAGACTCGAAATAAGTCTTATCGTCCTTGCCTTCAAACACAAACAGTATCATACTTCAAATGCTCCAGCGCGGAATAGTTTCTCAATATTATGTCCGAATCGCAGTTCCTTCTCTGTGCAAGCATGTAATGGCTTAATCTTGTTGTTCTGCAAAATGAAATTGCAGTCCGGACGCAACAGATCGTTCGTCATCAAATAGGTATTGTGAGATGACGTGAAGACCTGACAATTAAGGTTGAACAATTGCTTACATACTTCAAAAGCCAACTTGAAATGATAGAAAGCATCGAATTCATCGATAAAGACAAAGGATGCTTCGTTCATCTTTTTTAGCCGGAAGTATAGCAACTTCAACGACTGTGTACCCGTTGAAGCTATCAAGTCAAAAGCAATAACTCCATTCCCTATTTTGCAGAACAGAATTTTATCTGTTGTCCTTGACTGAACAAACTCAAACTTTTGCCCACTAATTTTCTTAAGGAAATCTGCAAAGTCTTTAACTAATCTGTTTTTGATAATATACTCGTCAAGAATAGTTACCATGTTGTCAAATCCCATGTATTCATTAACCTTCAGGCATCTGAACCATAACATTGAATCGACAAAGTTGCGCATCCTAATCAAATAGTGGTCTTTGGCAAGAGGATAAGATGTCAACAGGTAGTTCACTATAGAAATACTGTTGGCATTCATCTGCAGGTTCCGCTTTGCATCTGGATTTATCGGGAATTGTTTCTCATCGAGTTCAAGTGTATCTATCCTCCGCTTGAATACGGACACACCATCTACAATCAGAGCTTCCTTTATAAGCGCTCCAAATACATTCTTGGAGTATTTGTATTCAATTGTTTGATCGTCAAATTTAAACGTATACTCAAAATCTACGTTCAAATTAGAATCACCTCCATAGACAAAGTTCTGATAGTAGTCTGGTTTCTTAGATTTCTGTGTAAGATGATTAACTATATCGAATAGTGCTACACTGAAGTTAGTCTTACCTGAACCATTTGGTCCATAGATAATACCATTCTTAATTACTCCATCTTTAACGGCGTATGTGTTGAAGGAGTAATTGCTGGGATGTGATAAGTCCCATTCTATTCTTTCGGCAAAACCACGGAAGTTTTTTACGGCAAATTTGATGAGCATAACCTTATTCTTTTAGATTTCTGGGACAAAGATACAATAAAGTTTTTAATTTCCGTAATTTTTTTACGGAAATATAACATTTAAGTGATGTTTTTGGTATTTATGCGCCTATTTTGATCTACCGAGCCCCAATTCTTATGCAGAAATAAAGGTTTCCTGTATGATAATGAATGAATAAAATACTCTATGAAACTCTATAAGATTATTTGAGCCAAAATCGCCGACTCACGCCGTTTGTTTACGCATTGTTTACGCAGACATGAAAAAAGCACCTGCGAGAAACTCGTAAGTGCTTGATTTTCAGTGTGGACCAGCCAGGGCTTGAACCTGGGACCTCCAGATTATGAGTCTGTTGCTCTAACCAACTGAGCTACAAGTCCAAAAAAGATGCGAAGATGGATAAGCATTCTTTTTCGGGTGCAAAGGTACAAATAAAAAACGAAATGCAAAAAGGAATGGAGATTTTTTTTATTCTTACTTTTCCTTTTTGCTTTTTTCGATGGAGGATTTATATTAAAACATTGCTGTCCGCTAAAAGTTGAAATGGTATAAGTCATGTGTCCGCAGTGCCGATAAATAGGTGTTGTGGGCCCATTTTTCTAAAAGTAAGCCCTCTCCATACTCATATCCTTCTTTTTAGCGGAAAGCCTTTCCATATAACGAAATAAATCCATACAATAGAACTATTTAACTCCATAGTCTGTCGTCACAGGCTTCCGAAAGCAAATGTGGGGATGCCCGTCTTGCTTTTATGAGTTGGTTTTAGCAGGCAGCAATAATATTAAAAAGAAGGTAGGAGGGAATAAAAGGACTCGCCGGAGAAACCGGCGAGTACACTTTATGATTGATGGAAGGGGGACTTTATTTGATGCGGGTGGTTATGCCGGGCCATTGGTCTGTGCGGAAGGGATACATGGGGAGGTCGGCAGCATTGTAGACGAGGGCCGAGGTCATGGGATTGTTGGCCCAGGCGTAACGTGCGGCGACGGGGAAGGGTACCTGGTCTGCCCAAACAACAATGGTGTTGCCTTCTAATTTGGCTTTTGCCCAATAGAACTTCTGGTCGGCTCCAGCAACAGTGAAGACGTTTCCTTCGGGGAGACGCATTCCTTCGGCATGGTCGAAGTGAAGGCGGATTTTGTTTCCTTCGATTTCATATCCAGTATAGATAGGTCCTGAATAATCGAGTTTCTTTCCGTAGGTTTGTGCGAGTGCAGCAAGTGCGAGGCGGCGACCGACTTCCTGTTTGTTTTTCGGGTGTATGTCGTTCTCGAGGCCAATGTCGATGGCGCAGGCGATGCCAGTGTTCTTCAGATGTTGTGCAGTCCACATCTGTGCTTCTCTGAGTTCTGCCCATGTGGACTCTTCTGGTTCAGTCTGTTGTCGCATGAAGTTAGCGAGCTGAACGATGTAGAAGTCGAGGTTGGTTCCCCATTTGGTCCTCCAGTCATTGATCATGATTGGCAGTAGTTCTCGGTATTGGAAAGCTCTGTCGACATTGGATTCTCCCTGATACCAGATGGCGCCTTTTAGTGCGTATCCGACGATTGGGTTGAGCATGGAGTTGTAGAGCACAGTGGGCACGTTGGGGTTGTTTGCCATGTTGACGGGTTTAGGCGGAAAGTTGCGCAAGTCGACGGATATTTTGTATTTCCAGTTGTCGGCGAGTCCAATCTTGTCGTTACCGCAAGCGATGAAGACATCTTTATCATTTCCTGTGAGTCCTCCGTCGCCACCGGTGTCCATGATTCTTATGGCGATGGTGTTGGGTCCCGCCTTGACGAGTTCGGCGGGAACGGTGTAGGTGCGGTGTGCGAACCAGGAGTCTGTATGGCCGATTTCTTTTCCATTGAAGAAGGTGTTGTCTTCGTCGTCGATGGCTCCGAGGTTAAGTGTGAGTTCATGTCCTTCCCACGCTTTTGGGATGTTGACAATATTTCGAATCCATACGGCTCCATCGAATCCGGAGAGTCCGTAGTTTTCTATTTTTCCCGGCACATGGATTTTGTTCCATGCAGCATCGTTATAGTCGGCAGCAGCCCATAGGTAGGTACCGTTTTCTATGCCCAGTTCACCTTCCTTTATGGCTTTCCAATAGGCCTTTTCCTCTTGCACATATTTTTTGTTTGCTTCCTCGGCATCGGCAGGAAGCGTCTTTACCTTGTCGATGGCATCGCGGAAATAAGGCATCTGTCTGAGCGACTCCTCACTGGTCCATGACTCGGCGAGCGTCCCTCCCCAGTTAGTGGCGATGAGTCCGACGGGTACGTTGAGGCTCTTCTGCAGGTTGACGGCGAAGAAGTATCCCGCAGCCGAGAAGCCTGGTATGGTCTTAGCGGAGCACACTTCCCATCCTTCTGTTGTTGCGACGATGTCAGTACGGGGCAGTGGGCTGATGACATGCTTCATGTTGATAATGCGGATGCGCGGATATTGGTCGGCATTGGCGATTTCCTGTTCGTAGTTGTCGATGAACCCCCATGCTGCGAGGGGCATCTCCATGTTTGACTGTCCGGTGCAGAGCCACACTTCGCCGATGAGGACGTTTTGCAAGGTGCGCTGTTCGTTGTCGGTCTTGATGGTGATGTTGTATGGCCCACCAGCTTTTGGTGTAGCTACTTCCACCTGAAATCGTCCGTATGGGTCGGCAGTAGCGATGTATTGTCGCTTGTTCCACGATGTAGTCACAGTTACTTGTTTTCCTGGTTTGGTCTCCCCCCATATAGGAGCGTTCGTCTTCTGCTGCAGCACCATGTTGTCGGAGAACATCGGCTGCAGTTTAATCTGTGCCTGTGCGGTCAAAGCGCAGAGCAATGCCAATAGTAATAGTTTCTTTTTCATTGCAGATGGTATTTTTATGTCTTTTACATAAGAACGAATGATCGTGTCTGTTCTTATTAATAGGTTTCAGTTTTTTAACAAACTTAATTTATACAGCTATGAGGAAAGCTTGTTCTCTCTTAGGCAGCCACCCTTTAGCTGTTCAAGCTTACCTCATAGGTGTATGAATATGAAAGGTTAGTATCTGTTGTCCCTTTGACTTTAGAAGATGGGATAATACAGGTCGTTGGTGACTGTCACGGCAGCCTCACCGTCGCTGAAGAGACCGATGCGAGTGGTCGGCAGGGATGTAGCCTTCTTTGCCTTTGGCAATGCGGTGACATCTATGAGCCGGTTGTTGAGGAAGGTGCTGACCAGTCCGTTTCGCTTCTCTATGCGCAATTGTAGGCATTGTTCGAAGTCGCGGGTCGTCATCAGTTTGTAGACCAGGCGGTGATGTTGCGTCGGGTCTTGGTTGATGAGCCGCAGTGCGGTGGTCTTGACAGCAGGGAAGGTGACTTTCTGCCAGGCTCTTGAGATGTTTTCGTCTTCAGTGGTCTTCCAGTCGATGGTCTTCCATCGTCCGTTGTCTTCGTCATCAAGGTACTCAAGTGTCATTCTCGCAGCCATGTCTTCGTTGTAGGAGCGTAGTGCAGAGGCTTTCAGCCCGAGGTCCTTGGCGTAGGTATCATTGTCGGCATCGAGGTGCGGGTAGTAGACTTCAGATACATAGGTTGGTGTTGTGAATCGGTATTGCTTCTCGAAGGAATCGGTGAATTTGATGTCGGGATAGTGGACGCTGGTGTAGGTGGTGAGGTAAGACTTCTGCGTCAGTTTACCCTTCACGCACTGCTCAACGACGACAGCCTTTTTCTCAGCGTCGATGACGACCCTTACGAAGTTCTTCTCGTCGGTGTAGGTGGCATAGGCACCATACTGTCCGTGGTCAGGTGTCGGGTTGTCGAAGCCGACGGTGAAGGCATAGTCCTGGGCTGCATCACCCTTAAAGACCTCGCCCTTGGTGAGCGGCAATCCGTGCTCGTTGGGATAGAGCCCCTGCCATCCGCTGAACCATTGTCCGTATTCGTCCCATCCGTCGTTATAGGAGAAATATTCGATATCGTAGTCTTTCAGTTGTTCGAGAATGGTTTCTGGTTGCATGTCGGCATTGTCGACGTTGTATATGAGTTCGTGGTCGCGCCAAGCCTTCATCTTGTTGTTGTTTTTCTCCAGTCTCCATACTTCGGCCGGTCCTCCGGCTTTGGGTTTGGCAGTCACTTCGAGCAGATAGCAGTCGGAGAAGACGATCTGGCTGATGTCGGTGCCGCTATATTGCGGTTTGGCAGGCGCATAGGGTTGTTTGGTGTTCGGTCCCGTGATGCCTTCCACGGTCAGATGGTCGTTGACGAAGTGTATCCGGTCGATGTATTGGTCGCGTCGGAAGCCCTGATTGGCCATGTAGACGAGCCACCATTCCCATCCGTTGGGACCACGGACGATGTTCGGCTGTCCCGGTGTGAGCAGGAGTGTACCTTCGCCGTAAGGCGGTTCGCCCTGAATGTCGTAGAGTGCCAGTGCGACGAGTTGTGATGTTCGGCGCGAGCGGTTTGGTTCGGTCGACTGCGAAGGTATGACGTGCGACTCTGGGCGGTCGATGGTGATGGTGTTCATCCCCTCTTTCAGCCAAGTTCTGTCGATGGCAACGAGTTTGTAGTCGGCATGTTCGTTGGTTTCGACTGCGTTGCCGTTGAGCCAGATTTTGATGCCCCCTCGCTGAGCCACTTTCATATACAGATTTCCGTGAACGGTGCAGGTGACGTTGAAGTTGATGGTGTCACGTTTCAGGTCGACGGCATTATATCCGTCGGCACCGTAGCGGATGAGGTCGGTATAGTTCTCTTCGAGCAGGTCGGTCTGTGGTGCTACGACGGGATAGGGATATTTGCCGCCGGGATTGAAGCCCATCGGTGAGTCCGCCTCGCAGATGCCCAGTCGGTAGTTGCCGTATTCGGCTGCCGTGTGGTTGGCGTTATACATCATGAAATAGCGGCCGTGGTACTTGATGACGAAAGGTCCTTCCGCCACGCGGTTGTCCATGGTCTCCCATGTGCCTGGTTGCGATGAGAACTGCTGTACGGCATCGCCGGCAAACGAGAAGTCGTTGTTCATTGGTCGCACCCAGATGGTGTTGCCGTCGGTGAACTTCACCATATACAGATAGTGGCGGCCGTCTTCATCGCGGAACACTTGCGGGTCGATGCGGTTTTCAAACCATTTGTCATCTCGGTCTTCGTAGAAGGGTCCCTCGATGTTGGGCGACGTGGCGTGGATGATATGCACGATGTGTCGGTCGCGCCCCCAGTAGTTGGCGGAATATAACAGGTGGAAGAGTCCTCCGCTGTAGATGATGTCGTCGGAGTGCACTTGGTTGTTTTTTGCTCCGGTCCCCTTGTTGTAGTCGGTGTCGAAGTCGTAGACATGGATGCGTTGATCCCAGTTGACGAGGTCTTGACTGACAAAGAAATCGCCCATTGTGGCAACTCCTCCGAGATAGTACTTTCCGGCATACTTGATGACGCCAGCGTCTGCCACACCCTTTAACACTGGGTTGGTGTAGTCTTGGGCTGTTGCTGTCATTGTGGCGATGAACAGCAGTAAGGTTAGTAGTTTTTTCATCTATTCTGAGTTTTTTTGTTTGAATATTCCGTCGGGCTGAGCCCCATGTTCTTCTTGAAGGTCTTTGAGAAGTAGCTCGGGTCAGAGAAACCGGTCCGGTAGGCCGTCTCGGAGATGTTGAACCCTTGTTCCAGCAGTCTGCACGCCATTTGCAGCCGCTTCTTGCGGATGTAGTCTCCCATGGACATGCCCGTGAGGTTCTTCATCTTTGTGTGGAGCAGCGAACGGCTGACGGCCAGTTGCTGTGTGATGTCGGCAACGTTGAAGTCGCTGTCTGCCATATGTTGGTCGATGAGTTCGTTCATCTTCTGTATGAACTCCTTGTCGAGGTCACCCAGCGACGTGGCATTGATGTCTCCCTCGTCGGTATCTACAATCTCGCGTTGCTGCCGCTTCCGCAATTGAAGAATGTTGCTGACCTGCATCTCGAGGATTTGCGGGTCGAAGGGTTTTGACACATAGGCCTCGGCTCCGCTCTTGTATCCTGCCGCCACATCGTCCTGTTCAGTCTTGGCAGTGAGGAGAATGACGGGCAGGTGTGAAGTCTCAACATTACTCTTGAGTTTTCGGCAGAGTTCAACACCGTCGATGCCAGGCATCATGACATCGCTGATGACCATTTGCACCTGTTCGGTATGGGCCATACGCAGGGCCTCCTCACCGTCAGAGGCCGTGATGACGTTATACTTTGCCGAGAAGTAGTCGGCAAGGAATTTGAGCAGGTCTTTGTTGTCGTCGACGATAAGCAGGGTTGTGGGGGTCGTGTCTTGGGTGTTGGGCGACGGGTGTTGTGTGTGAGCCTCGTCAAGGTCGCTCATTGTGGGTGAGAACTTATAGTCAGACAGCGGTACGATGGTCTTGTCTTCGTTGAGATAGCTGGTAGCCTGGAAGGCCGTTGAAGAAACGTTCAGCCAGACGGTGAAGGCAGCTCCGTGGCCTGGTTCACTCTCTACGGTGACATGTCCCTTATGGATTTCGGCCAGACGTTTCACCAACGACAGTCCGATACCCCATCCGCTGTTGTTAACGTTGTAGCCTCGCTTGGTCTGATAGAAGTGGTCGAAGATGCGTTGCTGTTCCTCCTTGGCGATGCCGATGCCCGTGTCCTGAACGGTGATGACCAGTTCGGTTGGTTCATCGGCAATACGGCCTTTCACCATGACGCGGCCTCCTTCGGGCGTGAACTTTATGGCATTGGAGAGCAGGTTGCTCACGATGCGTTCGACGTAAGAAGGCGAGAACCAAACCTCCTCACCGTTGTTTTCAAATTCAGACAGCAGCGTCAGTCCACGTTCGGCAGCCATCTCGCGGAACGAACCGAGCATTGCCTCGATGAATGTCAGCGGATTACCCTTCTGTACATAGAAGGGGAAGGAGTCGGTCTCCACCTTGTTGAAGGTGACAAGTTCGTTGATGAGACTTTCCATCTTCTGTGTGTTCTTGATGGCCATGTCGAGGTGTCGTTCCGACTGTTCGTCGAGTTGCTTTCGTGAGATGCTGCGCAGCGGTGCGACGATGAGTGACAGCGGGGTCTTCAGTTCGTGGGAGACTGTTGTGAAGAAGTCGAATTTGGCTCTGTCGATGGCTTCAATCTTGTCTCGCTCCATATTGGCTTCCTTGACGGCACTACGCTCTTTTTCGCGAATGGACAGGAAGCGGTAGGCAGCATAGATCAGTGCTGCCAACAGCAACAGATAGAATAGATAGGCCCATGTGGAGCGGTAGAAGGGCGGCAGTACGACGATGCGCAGTTGTTTCTCGGGACATTCGTTCCATCCTTCGTTCGTGTCGTTGGCGCGGATGCGCAACTGATAGGTTCCCGGCGGCAGCTTATAGCCTGAGAATTTCCGTTCGTTTCCGACATTGCGCCATACCTTGTCGATGCCGCCCAGTTGCACCTGATATTCGATGCTCGTCGTGTTGCCCGGTTTAATGACACCGTACTCGATGCTGAACGAACGGGCCTGGTCGTAGGAGAGGGTGACGGAAGAGGTCTCGTCGAATTCTCCCTTCAGCGGCGACCCGTCGACAGAAGCCGTCATCACATGGTTGTTGACGGTGAGACTCTTCAGGTGTACCGTCATGGGACCTTTGCGGCTTGAAAGCGATTGTGGGTTGAAGGTGACGAGTCCGTTGACGGTTCCGAATGCCATCTGGTGGTCGCTGGTGACAATCGCAGAAGAGAAGTTGAACTGGTTGGTGGGCAGTCCGCTCTCGGTGGTATAGCGCAGGAGGACTTCCGTCTTCGGCGAATATTGATAGAGTCCCTGGCTGGTGCTCACCCATAGATGCCCGTTGTTGTCGCTGATGATGCTGCATACGGTGATGTGAGGCAACAGCATGTCGTTGTCGATGGCCCCAAAGGTTCCCGTCTTCACATCCATGTATTGCAGTCCGTTGTTGTTGGTTCCAATCCAAAGGATGTCGCTGTCAGGCTGGCGGTAGAGGCATGTCACATAGTCGTCGCGCAGGCCTCCCGAAGAGCGTTGCCAATAGTTAATTCGGTTACTGGGGGGGGTAATCCTGTATAAGCCATGCTGGTTCATGCCTACCCACAGGTTGTCATCGCTGTCGACGAAAAGCGTATAGACAAACTGGTTGTCAAGCGTGTTGTCGCCTGTCCGTCGGAAAAGGTCGGTGTCGGCATCATAATAATAGAGTCCCAGTGTCGTTGCCACCCAGAGGCGTCCGCCCCGTTGCCGGGCGATGCTGAAGATAGAGTTCGACTTCAGTCCGTTTGAGAAGTTGTATCGCCGTGAGGACCCTGTGTGCAGATTATAGCGGAAGAGTCCGCTTCGGAACGTTCCTATCCACATCTCCTGCCGCTCCCGGTCGAAGAAGAGAGAGTGGACGTTGGTTCCGATGAGTGGCAGCCGGTCGAAGGTGCTGACGGTACCCGTCGAGCGATTGAAGATGTTCAGTCCGCCGTCTTCGGTTGCTATCCAGAGCACGCCAGGTTCGGTCTCGACCATCTGTCGCGGCACCTTGCCATGAATCTGTGTGGATTGGTAGCCAGGCTCGAGCCATTGGAACTGGGCGTTATTGTTCAGCAGCACATCGACGCCTCCGAAGTAAGACCCAATCCAGATGTTGTTGTCGCGGTCGCTGATGATGGAGTAGATGGCATTGTCGCTCAGCCGGTAGGGGTCTTGGAAGCTATGCTTGAGAATTTCAATCTTTCCGTCAGGGTGGACAATGGTGACGCCTTTCTCTGTTCCGAGCCATACGCGCCGCTGCCGGTCTTCGGCGATGACGCGCACGATGCCGTTCGAAATCGTCTCTGGACGCAGGACGGTCACCTTTCCGTCGGCATCCATCTTCATTACGCCCTCACCGTTACGGCCAAGCCACAATCGACTCTGTGAGTCGACGAAAATAGGCAGGATGTCGTCGGCTCCTGTCAGGAAGTCGGGTTGCAAGACAGGGTCGAGGGAAGTCACCCTTGAGAGGTCTGCATTATAGAAGAACACCGAGCGGTTGGTGGCGATATATAGGTTGTCGTTGTTGTCGACGGCCATTGATGCGACGGAGAAGCCTGCCGTCGACTCATGTCGGCGGAAGCAGTCGGCAGCCTCGTCATAGACCCACAGTCCATCGCCGCCGCAGACGATGGTTCCGGCGTTCATCTGGACCACGGGTGTAGTCCTGGCACCGGTCTCGTACGATTTGAAGTCATCGGTGTCAGGGCGGTAGCGGCAGAGTCCGCGTTGGGTACTGATCCATAGTCTGCCCTGTCGGTCGACAAAGAGTTTGCTCACGAAGTTATGTGTGAGCGATGTGCTGTCGGTGTCGTCGTGGAAATAACTGCGGAAGTCGTAGCCGTCATAGCGGGCGAGTCCGTTGCGGGTGCCCATCCAGATGTTACCTTTGGCGTCTTGTGCCAAGGCTTCCACCTGTTGATGGGGCAGCCCGTTCTCGCTCGTAATATGGCGGAAACGATAGTTGGCACCCCATGATGTCAGCAGGCAACTCAACCCTAATAATATGAATAGATGGCGGCGCATAATTAATTAGTAATTAGCAATGAGTAATTAGTAATTACGATTACCTTTATCATTTAACTTGTTTACTTGTCTACTTCATATATTTCTTCCCGTTTCTGACGATGATGTTGTTGTATTTTGAATGATGGCTGTTGGCGGTTGAGCTGATGCGCTGGCCGACAATGTTGTAGACTTGAGTGCAACCCGGCAGGCACTCTTCTCCTTCTTGCGAGGGGTCGGGGGATGTTGGTGCTTCAATCCCCAGCAGGTCGCTCTCGATGAGGCGGAATGCCATGTAGGTCCACGATGCCAAGAAGCTGCCATCGGGGAAAGCCTCCTTATAGACGCTGGTGTCGGTAGCTGTACGCTTGTCCCACAGCTCGGGCATCACCCGCATGTCGCGGCCGACGGGCGGGAAGTCGAGTCCGAAGAACGTCCAGGGAATGGCAGCCTCTACGATGTAGTATGTCGAACTATTCGTCACTGCCAGATGCACACCCTCGTCGTCGATGTTGTTCCAGCGTCTTCTGGTGTCCAGACCCTGATAGGCCTGCACATGGCCGTCGAGTCGGAGGAAGAACCGATAGCATCCGTCGACGGGTTGCGTCTCGCAGCGGTTGTCGAGGTCTATGTAGAGCTGTACGCCGTCGGCAAACGATGTTCCCGATGACGGCTGTTGCGTGCGGTCGCTGACGCGCGAAGTAAAGTAGAGCGAGTCGCGGTCGTAGGCAAAGTCACCCGTGAAACGCACACCGTTCTCCGTGCCGAGGATGATTTGCGAAGCGTTGCGCTTGTAGTAGCCCTCATTGGTCGTCTGCTTGCCGTCGACCTTGATGGTGGAGGCAAAGGGAGCCTGCAGCTGTCTGACGGGATAGCCCTTCATCATCTCCACCTTTCCGTTCAGACCCGCTACAGCCACGACGACACCCGTGTCGACAACCGCCACTGAGTTCCACATTGCGCGGTCGGTGCCGCTCAGCGGGAAGGGCGACGACATGGCCTTGAAGTCCTTCGCCTCTTCGTTGCCCACATAGATATACATCTGCCAGTCGCCGTCGCCATAGTCCGACTGGTGGCTCATAATGGTCTCGCCCCACGGCAGTACACGCAGATAGGGGGCACCGCCCAAAGCCCTCGGACAGAGTGTATAGTTGACCGAACGGTCGCGATAGCTGCTGTTGGCATCAACCCAGAACCCATTCCAGTTGGTCTCCAAGGGGCATCGGACGGTGGTGGGCACAAACGACCCGAAGCCACTCCATCCGTTGTCCTCGATGGCTACACAGATGGTCTGTCCGTCGTGGAGGATGACGGGCACGGGCATTCCGTCGCGATAGTTCTTGCGGAAGCATACAATCTCAGCCTTTCCCCAGGTCTGTCCGCCGTCGAACGAGCGGCACATCGAAATCTGCTGCTCGCCGCTGTTGGTATAGGGGCCTTCGTCGGCAAAATAGCACTGCAGCTCACCTGAGGGCAGTTCGAGGAACGATGGTTCCCAGCAGCCGTCTTGGTAGGTGAAAGAGGCATCATTAATGAAGATTTCATTGCTCCATGTGCGGCCGTTGTCCGTCGACCGTTTGCAGCGGATGCCGAAGCGTCGGTCTTCGGTGTAGGGTGTTGACGGACGGGGGTTGTATCCGACGACGATGGTGCCGTCCTTCAGCTGTATCAGGTCAGGCACACAGTTCGGGGTGTTGTTGATGTTCTCAACGATTTTCTTCTCTCCCGACCACGAGTTTCCTTTGTCTGAACTGAAGATGATGTTGATGCCGCCAGTCTCGGTCGTTGCCATATAGCGGCCGTCCTGCAGCTCAATCATCCGGGCATAGCCGCCGCTGTTGAAAACAACCTTCCGCGATGCTGTGTCCCAGAAGATGCGGGATGAGTTGTAAGGCTCATGATATGTTGCCAGGGCGGCAACGATGTTCATAGAGAATAAAAGTAATAATAAAGACTTCTTCATATCTTTTTTTAGTTGATGAGTTATTACTTTTTAGTTGACGAGTTATTGCTTTTATCATTTAACTTGTCTACTTGTTTTCTTTTTCACCCTTTCACAATCGATTCCAGCCAGTCGGCAATGTCGTCGGTCCATATTCTAATTTGCAAAGGTAATTAAAAATGTGGAAAAGTGAGAAGTTTAAAAGGTGAAAAATTGAAATCACCCTCACTCGTCGTATTTTTTCTTTTTCTCCTTTTTACATTCCTTCCGTAATCTGTCGCTGGGTGCTGCTCTGTCGGAAGCGGAACTGTGGATAGAGGTCGGGTAGCAGGGTGTCGGCAAACCAGAAGACATGGAAGTCGGCAAAATGGTTCAGCGTGGTCTGCACGTCGTTATCTTTCGTGGCTGCCCACGACATACAGAAGATGGGTCGGCCGAAACGATAGCAGATGCTGGTGAGCCAGCGTGTCTCTGCCGGCGGCATCTCGGTGGCAAAAGACGTCACGTCGCTGAGGCTCCAAATCAGATAGACCAAGTCGGCAGAGCTGCCACCGCTGTAGGTCAGTCGGTCCCAGCCGGCGGTGTGTCCGTGTATCATGGCCTTCCACGGGTCGAAGTTCTTGTCGAAGGGTTTCACACCGACGACGGGTGTCATCGTGAGCGGTTGGTTGGCAAACTGGTTGCGGGCGTAGCGGAAGAGCGTTCTTACCAGCTGCATGAGTGTTGCCGTATCGCCATGGGTGAGTCCCGGCCGGTCGTAGAGGTTCCAGGCTTTGATGCGGGTGTCGCAATAGTAGTGTCCGATGACATCGCCCACATACTTGCCCAACTGTTCGGCATTGACCGACACATCGGCATCGTTGACTAATGTCGGGACGACCGATGCCCCCAGCGCTTCGGCCTGCTTCAGCAGGGTCTCCAACTGTTCGAAGAATGCCTTCTTGTCTTTCTTCCAGGCGGCATAGTCTAATTTCACGCGTACGGCATTGCTGCCCTGCATAGGTGGCAGAGAGGGGTTGTTGCCCTTCAGTTCAAGCCCCATCAGCGGACCTGTCACCATCCATCGCCAGGCCCGTTCGTGGCTCCATCGGTCGGTGATTTCAAGTCCCGGGTCTGTCTCTTCGCCGGGTTGGGCGAAATGATAGTTGCGCAGGAGTTCAATCTCGCGGGCATCATACATGTCGCCGTCGCTGTAGAGCACATTGTGGAACATTGGGTCGTAGGGGTCGTAGGTGGAGCAGTCCCAACGGGCTTCCCAGTTGCGGTCGTTGATGAAGAGTCCCCAGATGTAGAAGTTGACCTTGTATTTTGCGAAGGCGGCAAAGGTGCGTGCCAGGCCCGAGCCGTTGGTACGGGTCAGACACTCCGTGGCCACCATCGGGCGGTCGCTGATAGACTTGATGTAGTCGAGCATCTCGTAGATGTTATGACCGAAGTTCAGGGCACAGTCGTAGGAGTGGAAGTTATGGATGTCCATGAGGGCTTCCACCTGCGAGGTGCGTTTCAGGGCCTTGTTGTCGGTGTTGATGGTGGCCCATATAATGGAGGAGGTGATGGGCTGCGAGAGGTTTTCTTCCCAGCACCAGTGCACCATCTCTTCGATGATGTCTATCTGTTGGTAGGTGTCCTCGCGGTCTTCAAAGCGCGGCTCGTTCCAGAGGTCCCAGAAGACGATGCGGCTTTCCTTGGCGAAGTGCCGCACCACCTCTCTGACGGCTTTTTCGTAAGCCATGCGCATTTCCTCTTGTTCGTCCTTTTTGTGCTTGCGGTAATAATAGCGTTCGCCGAAGGCTATCACCGGCGACACCGTCATGCCGCAGGCTGCCGCATCGTCGATCATCTTCTGGATATACGCCACACGCTCTTCGGTGTTGTTGCCTTGTATCCAGAAGCGGACGCTGTTGAAGCCCAGCGAAGCCGCTTTCTGCAGGATGTCGCGGTTGGTCTGACCCGGGTAGGCAGGATAGGGTTCGTTGAAGCCTTTGATGACTCCCACCTGCTCCTGCCACTTCCAAGCCTGTTTCTCTGTCCATTGCTTGCGCTTGGCAAAACCTGTCGTCGTCACCATCAGGACTGCCAAGATGAATAGTATTCTCTTCATAAGTATCTGATGAAAAATTAACTTGTTAAACTATCGGAACGGCCTTTTCTCATGCCCTATGCATAGAGATGGATTTGTGACCAGCCTTTGGTCTCATTGTGACCAGCCTTTGGTCTCGTTGTGACCAGCCTTTGGTCTCATTGTGACCAGCCTTTGGTCACGACTTTACACATGGGCATGTACAGATGCCGAATGTATGTTTTCGCTACCTCTTGATAATCTTCCGGCCCTTCTGAATGGCTATCCCGCGGTAGTCGTCACCGATGCGGCGGCCCTGCAGGTCGTAGGAATCGCGAGTGGAGAGCGTACCCCTCCCGTCCTCCCCTGAGGGGAAGCGGTTTGTTTGTTGGATGCCGAGCTCGTGGTCTTCAAGCCGGAAGGTCATGTAGGTCCATGACTGTCCGCGCTTCACGTCGGGCATGGTTTCGACGAGGGTCTTGCCTTCCCGACGGTCCTGCACCTCGATGGCCATACCCATGCGCTGCTGCTGGGGCGGTGCCTCATGGCCGAGGGCCTTCCAGGGGATGGCGGCCTCGATGGTGTAAAACCTCGATGCGAGGTTGACCTGCATGTCGAGGGGGGCGGCAGGCTCGAAGGTTGTCCACAGGTAGTTGCGGCCTTCCTGGAAGAGATAGGTGCCGTCGGTGCGTAGGGTGATGTCGATGACGCCGGCTGCGGGCACGGTCTCACAGAGGTTGTGGGGGTCGAGCAGCAGATGGACGCAATCAACGGAACTGCCTTCATTGTTGGGGGTGCTGTCGTAGACGCGGATGGCGAAGTAGAGGTTCTGCTCGTCGTAGGAGAAGTCGGCATAGACGCGTTCGCCGATGGTGTTGGTGCCCATCTTCACCTGTGTGGCCTGCTTCGTATGGTACTCGCCCGAGCCGATGGTGCCGTCGACGGTAGGCGTGCCGTACCAGGCTTTGAATTCGCGCATGGGGTAGCCGCGGACAATGTCGACATGTCGGTTGACGGCTCCCTTGGCACCGACGCCGCCCAGTGCGATGACGACACCGGTGTCGACAACGGCAATGGAGTTCCATTCTACGGACACCTTGCTCTCGGCGTTGTCGGGGAAGGGTTGCGAAATGGCTTTGAACCCTCGAGCCTGTTCGTCGCCGATGTAGACATACTGGTTCATGATGTCATAGCTGCCACTCTCGTGGTAGGCCTGTCGGGAGAGGACGGTTTCGCCCCACGGCAGCACGCAAAGGTAAGGGGCGCCGCCCCAGGTGCGGGGAGTCCAGCTGTAGTCGATGACTTGGTTGCGGCGGTTGCTGGTGGCAGGGATGGTGATGCCCCGCCAGTTTTCTTCAATGGAGGAGCGAAGGGTGACCGGCACGAAGGTCAGCTCGCCGGGCCACTGGCTGTCTTCGATGGTGACGATGATGCTGTCGCCGATGATGACGGGCACGGGCATTCCGTCGCGGGCTCCCGGTCGGTAGGAGATGGTTTCAACATTGCTCCATGTGCCCCCCTTGTCGAACGAGCGTGTCAGCTGTATGCACTGGTCGTTGTTATTTCCGGGAAACGGGCTCTCGTCGGAGAAATACAGGTGGAGCTCACCGGAGGGCAGCTCGAGGATGGCAGGCTCCCAACAGCCGGTGCCGAAGTCGGGGCCGGCGGTATAGACGGTGATGGGGTTGCCCCACGAGTGGCCGTTGTCGGTGCTGATGTTCAGTTGCACGCCGTAGTGGCGGTCATCGCTGTAGGGTTGGTTGGTACCGATGTTATAAGGTATGATGATGGTGCCATCGCTGAGTTGGACGACTTCGGCATCGAAGAGATGCTGCATGTTGGGGTGGGTGGCGATGGTGGCAGGTGTCGTCCAGCTAAGGCCCTTGTTACTGCTGAAAGAGACGACGATGTTGTCGGAGATGTTGGTTACGGCGATGAGGCGGCCATCCTGCAGCTCTTTCATGCGGGCATAGAGTGCGCTCTGGAAAAGGGTCTGTCGGCTGCCCATGTCCCAGAAGATGCGTGACGTGGTATAGGGTTCATGACGCGCGGCACTGACGGTGAGTGCCGTCGTGGCAATAAGGAGGATAAGTAGTATTCGTTTCATAATCTATCTGAAATTAAAGACCCCTCCCGACCTCCCCTCCGTCGCTGTGCTCCCCACAACGCTCCCTCCTCGCTTATCGCCCAAGGTGGGGAGTGCCAGCCGGTAGGGGGTAATTGCTAATTCTAATTACTCATTTTTTTTATAGCTCTTTCAGGAACTTTGCAAGGTCGGTTTTATATTCTTTGTCATATTTCCATGATGGGCTGGTGTTGCAGCCGTGGCCGCCGGTTGGGTATAGATGCAGTGACACGATGACACCTTTTTCCATCAGCGCTTCGGCATAGTTGGTAGAATGGACGGCCGACACGTCGTCATCGTCGGCTGCATGAAGAATGAAGGCGGGTGGGGTGTCAACGGTCACTTGCATCTCATTACTATAATAGGCACGAAGCCCGGGTGTGTCGCTCTTTCCGAGCAGCGCATGGAGGCTTTCGCCATCGTAGGGTGCTTGGAAGGAAACGACGGGATAGCAGAGGATTTGGAAGTCGGGACGGGTAATGGCATCTTTGTAATGGGTGGCGGCGGTCGATGCCAGATGGCCTCCGGCACTGCCGCCCATCACGCCCACCAGATTGTAGCCTCCCCATTCACCGGCATGTTCGCGCATGATGG
Source organism: Prevotella sp. (assembly GCA_017445845.1). Taxonomy (GTDB): domain Bacteria; phylum Bacteroidota; class Bacteroidia; order Bacteroidales; family Bacteroidaceae; genus Prevotella. The sequence goes on along the minus strand of JAFSRY010000041.1, from coordinate 28,028 downwards.
TGATGGCGCGCTGGAAGTCTTCCAATGGTACGGTATGATGGCCGTTGGGCAGCCGGTATTTCAATACGGCAAACGTCAAGCCCTGTTCCATGAACCACTGGGCAAAGGGATGGCCTTCCGTTCCCACCCAGCACACATTATATCCACCGCCGGGACAGGCGATAACGGCTTTCCCCGTGCGCTTCTTTGGGTCTTTCGGGACATAGACGGTGAGCGTCGGCGTGACAACGTGACTGACGTAGAGCCCTTTGTGGTCGACTTCGGGTCCTGTCTCGCCATTATCGGTGGGCGGTGTCATGTTCTCCCAGATGTTGATGATGGCGGTCGGCTTCGGAGGGTTCTTTTCGATGGCTGCTGCAAACAGGACGTTGCAGACCAGCAGTAGGGTGACGATAGCTTTCTTCATAATTATTTCATGAGTATTTTCTTACCGTTTACGATGACGACGGAGGGGTTGTGTGACCTACCTCCCATTTCTCTCCCAATGGGAGTAGAGATGCCATTTAATTTATAAATGTAATCAGCTCCCGCACCCTTCGGGAGGGAGTTGGGGGATGAGGGCTGGGGGTTGGAATAAATGGGAGTATTGATGCCTGTGGGCTCCGGATTGGGCTGCAGATAGAGTTCCATCCATGTCCATGACTCGTCGCGGCGGCCATCGGGCAGGTATTCTTTTTCGGGGTAGTAGTCGCCAATCGTATTGTCCTGCACTTCAATGTTCATTTGCAAAGATGCTCCTTCGGGTGCTTTTGTCAGCGCAAGGTCAGTCCAGGGGATGGCAGCTTCTATTATGTAATATGTATTCTTCTCAGTGACGTTCAGGTGAACGTGGAGATTGTTGTCGGTGGTCCAGCGTTTTTTGCTGTCGTTGCCATGGGAGAGCTGTGCCGTGCCTGCCCGGCGCAGGAAGATGCGGTGCATACCGTCGAGGGGTGCCAGTGAGCATCGGTCGGCGGCATCGATGAGCAAGGTCACTCCGTCGCCATAGGCATTGTTCAAGGGATGTTCCGTTCGGTCGGAAACCCGGGCGGTGAAGTAGATGGAGTCGGCGTCGTAGCAGATGTCGGCGGTGGTGCGGACACCGCGCTCGATACCCATCAGTACCTGTGTGGCCTGGGGCTTATAATAGCCTTCGCCGCGTGTCTGCCGGCCGTCGACGGTGGCATGGGCATAGGGTGCCTGAAGGCGGCGGACGGGATAGCCTTTGATCATCTCGATGCGGTTGCCTACGCCCCCGACAGCAATGACAATGCCAGTGTCGGCTACGCAGAGGGAGTTCCACATGACGGTCTGCGTGTTCTCCACTTTGAAGGGATGCTGCAAGGAACGGAAGTTGCGTGCCTCGGCATCGCCCAAGGCGACATACATCGACAGACGGCCGTCGCGACCGTAGGCCGACTGGTAGGACATCACGGTTTCGCCCCATGGCAACACGCGCAGATAGGGTGCACCACCCGTGGCATTGGGACAAAATGCGAAGTCGAGGGTCTTGGCACGGTTGGGGCTGTCGCCGTTGACGAGATAGTTGTGCCAGTTGACGTCGAGCGGGCAGCGGACGGTGGTGGGGAAGAAGTCGCCGACACCCGGCCATCCGTTGTCTTCGATGGTGAGGACGATTTGTGAGTTGTCTTTCAACAAGACCGGGCAGGGCATACCGTCGCGATAGCCGTTGCGGAAACTGACAATCTCGGGGTCGCCCCAAGTGACGCCTCCGTCGAAAGAGCGGCAGAGCGAGATGTTCTGTTCGTTGGATTGGGTGTAGATGCCTTCGTTAGAGAAATACAATTGCAGTTCTCCTGAGGGCAGTTCGAGTAGTGACGGTTCCCAGCATCCGTCGCCAAAGGTGTGCTGGGCATCGTAGACGAAAATTTCCTCTCCCCATGTCTTGCCGTTGTCGGTGGATCGTTTGCAACGGATGCCGAACTTCCGGTCGGAAGTATAAGGCTCTTCGGGGCGCGGGTTGTAGCTGACGACGATGGTGCCGTCGTGGAGTTGTGCCAAATCGGGAACCCGCATCCCTATATTGTCGTGGTTGGTGGCAATCTTTGTAGGAGTCGACCATGTCTGTCCTTTGTCGCTACTGAAAGCCACTTCGATGCCGCTGTGTTCGCAGGCTGCCATCAGCCGCCCGTCTTGCAACTCAATCATTCGCGCATACCAACCGGTCGTAAATACGGTCGTGCGAGTGGAAGAGTCCCAGAAGATGCGTGATGACGAATAGGGTTCGGCCGCAGTGACCACCATCGCCAACAAAAGCAGGTAAACGGTGAGAAGATGTTTATGCATAGCAGGTGTTAATTAATAAAATTAGAAATGAGTAATTAGTAATTATGATTACATTTGCCGTTTGCGTTCCTGATGGCAGAGCACGCCGGCAGAGGAAATCATAATTACTAACTACTCATTACAAATTATTCATTCTACTCAGCCTTGAATAGGATGCGCGAGACGGCCTGTGCGAGCGGATTGTCAACCGAGGTGCGGACGAGGGTATAGGTGGCCTCGTCGGTAAGGTTGAGACTCGTGCCGGATTCTACGGCCTGTCCGTTACGCAGAAGGATGACGTTGTCATCGAGCGTAAAGGTGAGTTCTACGTCCGAGACATCGGCATCGGCGGGATAGACATAGGTGAGCAGGTCGGGATTGAAGGCATCGCGAACCTGTTTCAACGTGTTTTCACCGGCCTTCGGGTTGGCGAGTTCGGGGAAGACGAGACCGATGAGACGATAGTCGCGGGTGTCGCCAGAGTTGGCAACCACATGGATGTCGTTCACCTGTTTCAGGTTATAATAGGCATTCGTCTTATACTCGGCACCGTTGATGTAGACCTTCGTAGAGTCGGAACCTACGCTGAAGGTCAGTCGCTGCTTGCCCGGATTGAAGGTTACTTCCTTTCCGCTGGCACTGTTCACCTGCTTGTTGGGCAGACAGATGACCCAGTCCTTCTCGTCGACCATCTGGGCAATGTAGGTGTTCAGCGTGTTCACCGAGTAGATGGTCTCAATGGTGGTGTTGTCATCGACGACGGTGACATCGAACTCATAGAGGTCTATCTTCTGGTTGTCGCCAAGGTAGGTGTCGTAGGTAGAGGCGATGACGGTCACATGGAAGGTGCCGGGTACGCTGTAGGAGTAGGTCATGAAGCCTTTGCTCACGGGTACGCCGGTGTTGCTCTCGGCGCGTTTTGCATACTCGTGCATGTTGTCGCCAGTGAAGACGACGACCTGGTCGGCTACACCCGTGAAAACAATCTCCATGGTTTCGTTCACCTTCAGGTTGGTCTTGTTGACCTGAACAGAGGCAATGGGGGTGCGAGCTTCCTCATTGTCGCTGGTGCAGGAAACAAAGGCTCCCCCGAAGACTCCCAGCATGAGGATACTCAGTGCACTCACCATTATTGATTTTATGGTGTTGGATTTCATCCGACCTTTTCTCGTCATGCCAAAGCTCAGACAAGTCTGGCTTTGGTCATTTGACTTAATGAAAACGTTCTTATTCATAATCAATTCATAATTAGTCATTTCTGATTTTCTCATTACTCATTCCCCTTAGTATCCCGGGTTCTGTTCTACGATACCGTTCGAGAGGTCAATCGTATTCTGTGGTATCGGGAATACTTCGTTGACACCCTTCGTGAAGAAGCGGCCACGGTTGTTGGGTCGTGAGGCACCGAAGGTGTGGAGGACTTCGGCGGCACGTCCCTGACGGACGAGGTCGAAGAAGCGGTCCCACTCGAAGGCGAATTCCATGCGGCGCTCCTGCCAGATCTGGTCGCGAATCTTGGCATAGCCGCCGGCGACATAGAGCTGGGTGGAATTGTTGATGGTGTTGACCTGGCGCTTGCAGTTGTTCAACTGGGTGAGGGCTCCCTGGCGGTCGCCACACTCGTTGAGGGCTTCGGCATACATCAGCACGACCTCGGGATAGCGGATGATACGGCGGTTGCACTGGTTGTCACCGTCATACTTCGGATAGTCCTTCTGCGGGATGTACCACTTCAGGGTGACATAGTGACCTTCGATGTTCTGCCAGATGAGTCCGTCGGGGGTGTTCTGCTGATGGTGGATGATGAATTCTTTCTCACTGCGCACGTCGCCGTCGAAAATCTTCTTCAGCAAGTCGGCGGTTGCCCACATCTGGTTGCTGTTGAAAAGGTAGATGCCCGAACCTTCATTGGTGTCGCCACTGGTACCGTCGGCACTCTCCTTGAAGACAACTTCGAAGACGGAACCGCGACACAGCTCGCCTTCCTTATACCACTGGTAGATATAGGCGTAGCGGTCGCCGTTGTGGAGCATGTTTCCGTAGTAGTCGCGATACTCAAGAGAGTAGACACTGCTCAGTGCATCGAGCGGAGTGTCGTAGTTCTCATAGGGGTCTCCCTCGGCAGCCTGTTCAAGGGGCTTGAACCACAGACGCTTGCGCAGGGCTTCCCATTCGTCGCTGCTTCCGCTGAATTGAACCATGTCACCGTAGGTCATGGTCTTGCCACCCACGAAGTAGTCGCCGATTTCCTTCATCTGCTGCCACTTCTCGGAAGGTACGCCAGGCTTGGCTTGATACATCAGGACCTTCATCAGCAGTGCCACGGCGGCACCCTTTGTGGCCTTGCCGAGATTGTTGCCGTCGTAGGTGACGGGCAGCATCAGTGCTGCTTCGCGGAGGTCTTTCTCGATGTAGGCATAGCACTCTTCGAGGGTGTTGCGCGGAATGATGAGTCCTTCTACGGTTTCTGTCTCAGGCCGGATGGGCACACCACCGAAGGTCTTCACCAGGTTGAAGTAGAAGAACGCACGCAGGAATTTAGCCTGTCCGTAAATCTGGCGGACAGCCAGATAGGTGTTGTAGTTGGTGGTCGTGATATTCACTCGGTCCATGTTGGCGATGACCTGGTTGGCACGATGGATACCACGGAAGTTGACTTGCCAACGCTGTAGAATCCAAGTATTTGAAGTATCGAACTCAAACTGGACCAACTGACCCATCTGTGAGCTCAGACCTTCGTCACCACCGATGACATTGTCGGCAGTAGCCTCGCCAAAACGCCATTCCTGATCGTTATAAGCGTCGCTTTGCAGAATGTCGTAGGTGGCATTGAGGGCTTCCTGAATCTCTCTCTGAGTCTGGAAGAAAGTCTCGTCGGTGGCATAGCCTTCTATTTCCTTGTCGAGGAAGTCGCTGCAACTGGTCAGCGCCAGTGCTGCAAGTAAGGAAAATGCTAAAAATAATTTCTTCATATCTGTTTCCTCCTTCTTATTAGATTCCAAGTTTTACACCAAATGTGAACGAACGGGCCTGCGGATAGTTGCCGTGGTCGACACCGAGGTTGATGTTGTTTCCTTCGGTACCGACAACCTTACCGACTTCGGGGTCAAATCCGTTGTAGGAGGTGAAGGTCAGCAGGTTGTAACCAGTCAGGGACAGAGCGAGGTTAGACACCTTCAGCTTCTCAAGGATGGCCTTCGGGAAGTTATAGGTGAGTCGCATTTCCTTCAGACGGACGTATGAACCGTCGTGAACGAAGAAGTCGCTGGCGCGGAAGTTCTTGTTGTTGCTGTTGCTGCGCAGGTCAGGAATGGTGGCATCGAGGTTTTCCGGGAAGAAGTCGCGGTCCATACCTTCAATCTGACCTGACCAGTGCTTCTCGCGGAGGTCGGCATATACGTTGCCGTTGTTGGCATTGTAGAGGAAGTAGTCCATGACGTTGAAGATCTTGTTGCCGGTCTGGCCCTGGAAGAAGATGCTCAGGTCGATGTTCTTGTAGCCTACTGCCAACGGTGCACCAAATACGAACTTTGGAATAGGTGAACCGAGGAAGGTACGGTCTTCAGCCGTGATGCGGCTGTCGCCGTTGAGGTCCTTGAAGCGGAAGTCGCCAGGGAAGGTGGTCTGTTCCCATGAGTTCTTGCCGAAGTCATACTGTGCGCTTTGGGCTACTTCCTCGAAGCTCTGGAAGATACCGTCGGTGACATAGCCATAGAACGAACCGATAGGCTGTCCGACAACGGTCTTCGTGACGGGGTCTGAGATGTCGAGACCGACGGCGTTACCCCAGATAGGCTCGTTACCCGAGCCGAGGCTGACCACCTTGTTCTTGATCCACGAGAGGTTGAAGCCCACTTCATAATGCCAGTCCTTACCGATGCGGTCCTGCCACTTGGCTTCATATTCCCAACCATAGTTCTTGACAGAACCGGCGTTGGTCATCGGGGCTGAGTTCAGACCAGCCTCAGAAACGGTCGGTACGCGAATCAACATGTCGGTAGTCTTGCGGTTGAAGTATTCAACGGTGAGCGACAGACGGTTGTTGAAGAAGGTCAGGTCGACACCGGCATTGTAGTTTTCACTCTTTTCCCACACGATGTCGGGGTTACCCAGCACGGTACCTGTCGTACCGGGATAGATGGACTCTTTCAGTCCGATGGGATAGTTGTAGCCTGTCGAGAGATAGGTATAGCGTGCGAGTTCGTCGATACGGCTGTTACCCAGCTTACCCCAACCGAGGCGCAGCTTACCGTAGGAGAGGAAGTCGTTTTCGGTGAGGAACTTCATGAACTTTTCGTTGGTAAAGCGCCAACCCAGTGATACCGATGGGAAGAAGCCCCACTTGTTGCCTTTTGCGAACTTCGACGAACCGTCGTAACGCATGTTGGCCTGCAAGAGATAGGTTTCGCGGAAGTTATAGTTCAGTCGGCCGATGAGACCGATGGCACTCCACTGTGAGGGACGTCCGTAGACCTTGTCACCTGTGTAGGCCATATCGAAATAGCGGAAGATGGGCTCGTTGGTCGGCGTACCCTTGCGGCTTCCGTTGATGTAGTCATATTTATAGTTTTCAGCGGTCTGACCTGCCAGTACGGTGATGTGGTGGTCTTTGTCTTCCCACATGAAGGTGAGCAGGTTGTTGATTTCCCACTTGTCGGTGTTTGTGCGGGTCTGGCCGACGGTGGTCAGCGTTCCGATACCGAAGTCTTCGTCGAGTCCCCATGCCATAGAGAAATTGTTGGACTGGGCGGTGGCGTTATAGTAGGAAGCCTTGAACTGGTAGGTAAGGTATTTGCAGATCTTGGCGTCGAGGCTGAGGTTCATGTCGAGGCGGTGGCTCTTGCGGAATGACTGGTAGCGGTCGATGGTGGCAATGGGGTTGTCGCCATACCAGTAGCCCTTGCTGTCGTACAGATATTCCATTGGGGTGTAGTAGAGGGCTTTTTTCAGAATACTTCCGTCACCTTCGGGAACACCGTTGCGTCCGTCGCTGGTGAAGGCCATGTTGCCTGTCATCTTCAGCCATTTGGCCAATCGTGTGGTGACGTTCAGACGTGCGTTGAAGCGCTCATAGTCAGAAGTCTTCACGATACCGTTTTCCTTGTAGAAACTGGTGCTGGCCATGTATTGCGTGCGGTCGCTACCTCCCGAAACGCTCAGTCCGTGCTGGGTTTTCATACCTGTGCGTGTGATGGCATCCCAGTAGTTACCTGCCGAGTTGTTGCGGATGGTGTCGATTTCAAATTTCTTGCGTTCGTCGAAGACATAGTTGCCGTTGGCATCCTTCGACATGTATAGCTGACCGTCGATAGAGTAGCGGTTGTTGGTGCGATGGGTATAGTCGGACATCAGTGCATAGTCCTCTGGTCCCATCACGTCGATGGTTTTCCAAGGATTTGAGAAGCCAATGTAACCGTCGTAGGTTACCTTGATTTTGCCTTCCTTACCGCTCTTGGTGGTAATGGCGACGACACCGTTGGCGGCACGCGAACCGTAGACGGCACTCGAGGCGGCATCCTTGAATATTTCTACGTTTTCAATGTCATTAGGATTCAGGTAGTCGATGTCGTCGACGATAAATCCGTCGACCACATAGAGCGGGTCGGAGTCGTTAACGGTACCTACACCGCGCAGTTGAATGGTGGTCTTTCCACCCGGTGCGCCCGTGTTCTGGATGATGTTCACACCGGCAGCACGACCTTGCAGAGCCTGCAGGGTTGATGATACGGGAATGTTGTTAATGTCCTTACCAGAGATAGAGGAGATTGAACCGGTGACGTCACTTTTCTTCTGGACGCCATAACCGATGACGATTAGTTCGTCAAGTTGTGCCACGTCGGGCATCATCTCGATGTTGATCGAGTTGCGTCCGTTGACAGCTTGCTCCACGGTCTTATAGCCCATGTAACTGAACACCAGCGTGGCATTGGAAGGCACGCTGATGGCATACTGACCGTCGATGTTTGTCACAGCACCTGTTGTCTGTCCTTTTTCCTTAATGGTCAGGCCAATCATGGGCTCTTGTGTCTGTCCGTCGACAACGACACCCTTGACGGTTACTTTCTGCGCATACGTCAGTGTGGCAAAAAGCAACATCACGAACAGGGTCGCACATTTAGTAAATTCGTGTTTATGCATAGAATTGTCTTTAAATAATGATCCCCTGCTGTGAGAGGAAGTTTTTGTGAATGATGTAGGTGGGGGACCCATGCCCCCACACTTTTTTCGGATAACCTGTGCAGTGTGGGGGCGTGATGCCCCCACCTACATTATTATATTATAGGAGTATTAGCGTACGATAGCCTTCTTGCCGTTGACAACGTAGACGCCCTTCTGCAGGCCTTCTGCGCTGTTGGCAACCTTCATACCGTTGAGGTTGTAGACACCTTCCTCGGCCTTGGCCTCATGGTTCAGCTCGGCGATACCGGTTTCCTTCGGACCGAAGTCGGGCTCAATCATACCCTTGTCGCTCTCACCGTCCCAACCTGGCTTAGCATAGGTGTAGACATAGACGCGGTTGGTCTTGCCGGAAGCAAAGGCAACGCCGTTGCCCATGTTGCGGATGGTGTGAACCATGTCGCCGTTGGGATCGATGGTGTTCTTGGTCACATAGACGGGCTCAGCATCCCATGCGTCCAGACGATACAGACCGGTACCGAAGCCTCCGGCTACCCAGTTCTCCTCGTTCCACCAGTAGAGTGAACCGCCGGCTACGACGGGCTCTTTCTGCCAGTTAGAGTGGGTAGAGGGTTGCCAGTTGCCATGCTGCGGGAATACATTCTCACCGTCGAATGCCCAGAGCTCACCACCGTAGTGGTCTGGGTTGGCTGCATCGAATCCGTGAGCAGCGCAATACATCAGGATGCCGTCGAAGACAACGTTCGGGTCGGTGTAGGAGTTGTGGTCGACAGAGGGTTCTTCGTCCCAGATGTCATAGAATACATAGTCGTCTTTCTCGCAGTTCGTACCGCCGAGCTCATAACCGCCCTTAGGATCGTAACCACGCCAGTAGACACGTCCCTTGTAGGTCTGGACACCGACGCCGAAGGTTCCGGCATGCAGTCCGATACCGTTGTCGCCACGTCCGGGCTTGGTGTCGTAGATCATGTAGGTGTGCTCAGAACCACGTCCGTCAACACCGTCCTGGGTGCAGGCAACGTTGATTTCGTCGGCAACCATACCGTCGGTGTACCAAGGCTCGCCGCCGTAGTCAGGAGTCCAAGCCTGGAACATACAACCCTTGTTGTCGAAGTTGAAGAGGTTGTCAAGACCGGCATTGCGGGTGTAGCCTTCCTCGTAGCCGGGCTGGCCTTCTCCCCAGCGCTCCCAGTTGACGTCCATCACCATGTAGGTACCCTCAGGAGTACCGTCGGTGACCCAGAGCTCTTCACCGGTAGACATGTTCACCTTGTCGGCCTTGAAGAACACGCGGCGACCAACGCGGACATAGTTAGAGTGAAGGTCGGTGTTGTCCTGTCCCGGGAACTTCATGTTGGGCTGGTGAGCGATGTAGTAGTCTTCGTCATCGCTGTACTCAACGACACGCTTGGTGCCTTCTTCAGTACCGTCGGTAATCCAGAGCCACATCTGTGCACCGTTGTCAACATCATACTCAGCGCTCTCATCGTCGGTAGCGGCGAAAATGGCACGGGTCTCGTCCATCTGGTGGAAAGCGATGGGTGAGCTGTTGGCGACTTCGTTGATGTCCTTCAGCATGAATGTGCCTTCTTCGGTACCATCAGATACCCAAGGCTCATAGCCAAACTCGTCGGTGTAGGCCGAGAAGAGGACCTTGTCGTTCAGACGACCCAGGTTCTGAGGATTGGCACTACCGGAACCTTCCAGGATATCCTTCACCATGTGGGTGCCTTCAACGGTACCGTCGGTGACCCAGAGTTCCTCACCGTGCTCAGCATCTGTGGCAGCGAAGAAAGCCTTGTAGCCTTTTTCGGGAGAACCAGCAACGATGATGTTCTTGTCCTTGATGTCTTTACGAGAGTTGTTGACGTTGGCCACTACGCCAGCGGGAAGAACGTCGACAAGCACGCCACCTTCCAACTCAGTCGTCTGTGCGTTTGCACCTACTGCAAATGTAGCCATTGCAGCAAAGAGTAAAAATCTCTTTTTCATGTTACTTTAGGTTTAAATGTTAATAATAAGGTTATCTGTTCTCTATTGATGATCTCTTTCTTTCAGCATCTGGTCTACTTCCTCGGTGGCCTGCTCGCGGCTCTTGGTGAAGATGCGATGGATGCGTTCCATGTCGAACTTGCGCTCGCGGTCGTAGGTGTAGATGCCGTTCTTCTCAAGTTCAACGTCGACAATCTGTGTGTAGCAGAAACCAGTGATATAGGGTATGCTCAGGATGACGTTGACCTGCTCTTCCAACCGCTGGTAGTATTCGTCGAGCGACTGCGGGTCTTTGCCATATCCCCAGAACTCATCGGCGGTGGTCACCTCCTTGGCTTTCATCTGCTGCACCCAGCGAATGCCGCCGAATTCATCGATCATATAGGCCTCACCCTTCCAGGGCGCACTCTTGTCTGGGAAGTGGTTGTAGACGCTGCCGTCGGGTTTCATTTCCAGCTGGTGATAGAGGGCGACGGGATCTTGCACATAGGTATGCTCGGCATAGATGTCGGTGAATCCTTCATGATAGCCGCCCGAGGTGGTGACGACAGGCCGTGTGCGGTCGAAGCGGCGGGTGATGAAGTAGAGGTCGTTGGTCAGGCGGGCACGCTGTCCGTCGACATCGTCCATCCAGGTCTCGTTCAGCGGCGACCACGCCACGATGGAGGGCACGCTATAATCGCGCTGTATGCATTCTTCCCACTCGGCAATCATGTTGCGGGCGGCAATCTGGTTGGTCCAGTCCATCTCCCACGAGGGCGACTCGCCCCAGGTGAGATAGCCCAGGTGGTCGGCCCAGTAGAAGAAGCGCTGGTCGAAGACCTTCTGATGGAGGCGGGCTCCGTTGAAACCGGCCTCTTTTGCCAGTACGATGTCGCGTCTGAGGGCTTCGTCGGTGGGAGCTGTCCACTGTCCGTCGGGATAGTATCCCTGGTCGAGGACGAGGCGCTGGTAGTAGGGTTGGTTGTTCAGGTAGAACACGCCCTTGCGGAGTTCCACTTTTCTCATTCCCGCATAGGCACGCACGTCGTCGATGGTCTTGCCGTCGGCACCGACGACTTTGTATTCTACATCATAGAGGAAAGGACTCTCGGGGCTCCATGTCTTTACTTTCTTGATGGGAACGGCGACGAAGGCGGAGTTGGAGGCGTTGACCGTTTTCTGCCCTACCACCTTCTGTCCGTCCTTGACGATGACGGTGAACGAGGCTTCGACGTCAGTCTCCAGGAACTCTGGTTCGAAAATGAACATGCTGTTATCGAGGTCTGGGGTGATGCGGACGTCTTTCAGTCCGTTCTTTCCGACGGGTTCCATCCATACGGGAGCCCAAATGCCTGTCACACGGGTATAGAAGCATTCGTAGCTGTGGAGCCGGCGCGACTGCTTTCCGCCGGGTTGCAGGCGTGAGCGGACGTCGTCTTCGGCGAACACCACGAGGTCGTGTTTCTTGCCGGGTTTAACGTATCTCGTAATGTCGACGGCAAACGATGCGGCACCGCCATAGTGACAAAAAACCTCGATTCCATCGATAAATATCGTTGAACGATAATCTACTCCGGCGAAGTGAAGGAGGATATGTTGTCCGTCCCAGGCGGTGGGTACTTCCAGCGTGCGGTGGTACCAGAGGGCGGGGATAAAGTCGGTGTGTCCGATGCCCGACAACGGACTTTCTGGGCAGAAAGGCACCGTGATGTTGTCGGCGAAGCCTTTCGACTTCTGCAATTGCGACTCTTTTCCGCTTCTGCCGAAGTCAAACTGATAGGTCCAAGTGCCATTAAGACACTGCCATTCTGTGCGTTCAAACTGTGGACGCGGATACTCGCTACGGGGAATGTTTTCACCATAGGATGAGAGGGTTACTGTAGCTAAGACAGCTGTCAACAGGGTTCTGAATGTTGTCATGATTGATTTTAGGCTATTATTTATGCTGCAAAATTACTCAGTTTTACATGAACCGGCATGTAATTTTGTCCATAAAATCTGTAATTTTGTCCAAAAATGCACGATTTCATCGAAGCAAAATCTAACTTTTTGTCAAAAAATCGAGAAATCATCGGAAAAGGCGTCTTTATGTCCGGAGAGGCCCGTCGTGTCAGTCGGAAAAATGTATTTCCACCCACCCTTCTTTCCTTCGCCACCCTTATCACGCACAGGTAATAGGATTATCTCACACAGGTAATGGGATTATCTCACACAGGTAATAGGATGATCAAGCACTGATAACCGGATGATCAAGCACTGATAATCGGATGATCAGTCTTTGATAAGGATAGCGATAGATCGTTTCGGCTCTGCCGGTCCTCATCATCGGCATTTCCGAAAGGCTGTTTTCTGCCCACGATTTTGAAACAATGCGTCAGAAAGAAGGGTTGAAAAATTTCTTTTCTGAAAATAATTGCTTACCTTTGCAGCGTATCCGACCCGTCGGAAAAAAATGTAACAATTGCGAAGGAACAATGGAACATTGGTTAGAGAAATACCGTTATTGTCCGGCCTGCGGCAGCGACCGCTTTGTCGAGAGCAGCGTGAAGAGCAAGCGTTGTGAGGTCTGCGGACTGGAAGTGTTTATGAATGCGAGTGCCTCGAACGTAGCCGTCATCACCCGCGACGGTGACGACGGGCGGAAGAATTTGCTTGTGGTGCGCCGCGCCAAGGAGCCTGCCCGCGGAACCCTTGACCTGCCGGGAGGCTTCGCCGACGCTGACGAGACCGCCGAGGAGGGCGTCTGCCGCGAGGTGAAAGAGGAGACGGGGCTCACGGTTGTCAGGGCCACCTATCTGTTTTCCGAAGTCAACCGCTACTCCTATGGCGGCTTGACCATCCCCACGCAAGACCTCTTCTTTCATTGCGAAGTGGCGGACTTCACGGACCTGAAGGCGATGGACGACGCTGCCGACTATCAGTGGATAGCCCTCGACGAGCTGCACCCCGACCAGTTCGGGCTGGCTTCGGTGAGGAGAGGAGTGGTGAAAATCCTTAAAAAAATAGAAAAAACACATATATAATAAGGTGTACCCGAAAGTTTTGTGTACTTTTGCGCCCTAAATCGGCATTATTATAAAATAATTCAACTTCAATAGGTTGAGCAAATGCGAAACATAAAAAATAAAATATAACTATGCAAAAGAACCTGGTGATTGTGGAGAGTCCCGCCAAGGCCAAAACCATCGAACGGTTTCTGGGAAAGGACTACAAAGTAATGTCCTCATACGGACACATACGCGACTTAAAGAAAAAGGAACTGAGCATCCATGAGAACAGCATGGAGCCGGATTACGAAATACCCGAAGAGAAACAGCGACTCGTCAAGGAACTGCGCACACAAGCCCAGAAAGCCGACAAAGTGTGGCTGGCTTCCGATGAAGACCGCGAGGGAGAAGCTATCTCGTGGCATCTGTGCGAAGTGCTGGGACTGGACGAGAAGAAAACCTCTCGCATCGTATTCCACGAAATCACCAAGCCCGCCATCCTCAATGCCATCGAGCATCCGCGCCATATTGACATGAACCTCGTCAATGCACAGCAGGCCCGTCGCGTGCTCGACCGTCTGGTAGGTTTTAAGCTCTCGCCCGTGCTCTGGCGAAAGGTAAAGCCCGCCCTCTCGGCAGGTCGCGTGCAGAGCGTGGCCGTCAGGCTCATCGTAGAGCGGGAGCGCGAGATGCAGAGTTTCAAGAGCGAACCCTACTATCGGGTGACCGCCCTCTTCTCCGTGCCTTCTGCCACAGCCGGCAGTCAGCAACCCGCCGAGCTGCGTGCCGAACTCGACACCCGCTTCAAGACGCATGAAGAGGCAGTGGCCTTCCTCGAAGCCTGCAAGACGGCATCGTTCAGCGTCGGCAGTGTCGGAAAGAAGCCCGTCAAGCGCACACCAGCACCGCCTTTCACTACGTCGACACTGCAACAGGAGGCCGCACGGAAACTCGGCTTCACCGTCTCGCAGACCATGATGGTGGCACAGCGACTCTATGAAAGCGGACGCATCACCTATATGCGTACCGACTCGGTCAACCTCTCATCGCTCGCCATCAATGCCTGCAAGGAGGAAATCGTCAACGTCTACGGAGAAGCCTACAGCCATCCGCGCAACTACCATACACATTCAAAGGGCGCACAGGAAGCTCATGAAGCCATCCGCCCCACCTATATGAACCAGGTGACCATCGAGGGTACCCCGCAGGAGAAACGCCTCTATGAACTCATATGGAAACGTACCCTGGCCTCGCAGATGGCAGATGCCGAACTGGAAAAGACAACCATCGAGATTCCTGTAGAGTTTGCTGCGACTCAGTCGCAGTCTACACCGGCCCCCCATAAGTTCATGGCACAAGGTGAAGTCATCACCTTCGACGGTTTCCTGAAAGTCTACCGCGAGTCGACCGACGACGAAACCACCGACACACAGGAAGAAGCACTGCTGCCCGTACTGCATGAGGGCGACGCCCTGAAGCGGATGGAACTGATAGCAACGGAACGCTTCTCACAGCCCCCCCTCAGATATACCGAAGCCTCACTCGTGAAGAAACTCGAAGAACTGGGCATCGGACGTCCTTCCACCTACGCCCCCACTATCTCTACCATACAGCAACGTGAATACGTTCAGAAAGGCGACAAGAAGGGTGAGGAGCGTTCCTACGTCATCGACACGCTCACAGACGATAAGATAACGACGAAGAATAAGAAGGAAATCGTAGGCAACGAGAAAGGTAAGCTGTTGCCCACTGACATCGGTATCGTCGTGAACGACTTCCTTATGGAAAACTTCCCCGACATCATGGACTATAACTTCACCGCCCGCGTCGAGCAGCAGTTCGACCTGATTGCCGAAGGCAAGGAAGAGTGGACAGCCATGATGCAGGACTTCGACCATCACTTCGAACCCACCGTGGAAGGTGTGATGAATGCGCGTTCGGAACATAAGGCCGGCGAGCGTGTCTTGGGCAATGACCCTCAGACGGGACGTGCCGTCTCCGTGAAGATCGGCCGCTTCGGACCCGTCGTGCAGATTGGTACTGCCGAAGACGGTGAGAAGCCCCGCTTCGCACAAGTGCCCACTGCGATGAGCATTGAGACAATTACCCTCGAAGAGGCTCTCGAACTCTTCAAGCTGCCGCGCGTCGTCGGACAGTATGAAGGCAGCGATGTCGTCATCGGAGCCGGCCGCTTCGGTCCTTACGTCCTGCACGAGAATAAGTATGTGTCGTTGCCCAAGGGCGAAGACCCCCATACGACTACGCTCACACATGCCATCGAACTCATCAACGAACGGCGCAAGCATGATCAGGAACGCCACCTGAAGACTTTCGCCGAGGATGAAACCCTGCAAGTGCTCAATGGCCGCTACGGTCCCTACCTGACTCATAACGGCAAGAACTACCGACTCACCAAGACTCAGCAGGCTAAGGCACAAGACCTCACCTACGAAGAGTGCATGGAAATCATCAAGAAGAGTTAGGAGTCAAACCATCAAACGACCAAACCGCCAAATGGTTCGCATCATCCTCATCGGTTACATGGGTGCCGGCAAGACAACGGTCGGCAAAGCTCTGGCAAAAGAACTGGGCATACCCTTCTACGACCTCGACTGGTATATACAGACGCGGCGGCGAAAGACCGTGAAGGAAATCTTCGACGAGCAAGGAGAAGAGGGGTTCCGGCGCATCGAACACAACATGCTGCACGAGGTGGCAGAGTTCGAGAATGTAGTCATCAGTTGCGGAGGCGGCACCCCCTGCTTCTTCGACAACATGGACTATATGAACCGGCAGGCAGAGACCGTCTATCTCAAAGCCGACCCCGACGTGCTCTTCATGCACCTGCAAATGGGAAAAGGCGTCAGGCCGTTGCTGCTCAATAAGACGCCCGAAGAGGTGAAGACCTTCATCAGGGAACAGCTGCAACAGCGGGAGTCCTACTATTCAAAGGCCAAGCACATTCTCGACGTGAGCGTCATGGACGACTTCGACAAGATTGCCACCTCGGTGGCAGACGTGAGGAAAATGCTGAACCTGTGAGCAACCCATCATTCGTTTATCTGTTAATCTTAAAATATGAAAAAGTGGACCATCGACGACGCCCGTGAGCTGTATAACATCAACGGCTGGGGCACTTCTTACTTCGGTATCAACGAAGAAGGCAACATTTTCGTGACACCCTGCAAGGACGATACGCAAATCGACCTGCACGAAGTGATGGACGAACTCGCCCTGCGCGACGTGACGACACCCGTACTCCTTCGTTTCACCGACATCCTCGACAACCGCATCGAGAAGACGGCTTCGTGCTTCAAACAGGCTGCCGAAGAGTATGACTACAAAGGTGAGAACTTTGTCATCTATCCCATCAAGGTCAACCAGATGCAACCCGTCGTAGAGGAAATCATCTCGCACGGAAGGAAGTTCAACCTCGGACTCGAGGCAGGCTCGAAACCCGAACTCCATGCCGTCATCGCCGTGCAGTGTCAGAGCGACTCCCTCATCGTATGCAACGGCTATAAAGACCAGAGCTATATCGAACTGGCACTGTTGGCACAGAAGATGGGCAAGCGCATCTTTATCGTCGTCGAGAAGCTCAACGAACTCAACATCATCGCACGGGCAGCCAAGAAGCTCAACGTGACACCCAACCTCGGCATCCGCATCAAGCTCGCATCGTCAGGCTCGGGAAAATGGGAAGAGAGTGGCGGCGATGCCTCGAAGTTCGGACTGACCTCGTCGGAACTCCTGCAGGCACTGAAGATACTTGACGAAAAAGGACTCCACGACTCGTTGCGACTCATCCACTTCCATATCGGTTCGCAGATTACGAAGATACGCCGCATCCAGACGGCCTTGCGTGAGGCCGCACAGTTCTATGTGCAGTTGCATAAGTTGGGCTACAATGTCGATTTCGTCGATTGTGGCGGTGGTCTCGGCGTCGACTACGACGGCACACGCTCGCCGTCGAGCGAGAGCTCCGTCAACTACAGCATCCAGGAATATGTCAACGACTGTATCTATCAGTTTGTCGATGCCGCCGACAAGAACGACATCCCGCATCCCAACATCATCACGGAGAGCGGACGGTCGCTCACCGCACACCACTCTGTGCTCGTCATTGATGTGCTGGAGACGGCGTCGCTGCCCGAGATGCCGGAGGAGTTTGAAGCAAAGGACAATGACCATCAGCTTGTCAAAGACCTCTATGAGATATGGGACAACCTGAACCAACGCACCATGCTCGAAGACTGGCACGATGCAGAACAGATCCGCGAGGAAGCCCTCGACCTGTTCTCACACGGTCTCATCGACCTGAAGACGCGTGCCGAGATAGAGTCGATGTTCTGGAGCGTATGCCGGGAAATCAATACCATCGCCAAGTCACTCAAGCATATTCCCGAAGAACTGCGCACGCTCGACAAACTCCTGGCCGACAAATACTTCTGCAACTTCTCGCTATTCCAGTCGCTGCCCGACTCATGGGCCATCGACCAACTGTTCCCCATCGTGCCCATCCAGCGGCTCAACGAACGGCCCACGCGCAACGCAACGCTGCAGGACATCACCTGCGACTCTGACGGAAAGATAGCCAACTTCGTGACCAACCGGCACATCTCCCATGTGCTGCCCGTCCATGCCCTACGCAAGAGCGAACCGTATTATCTCGGTGTCTTCCTCGTAGGAGCCTATCAGGAGATACTCGGCGACATGCACAACCTATTCGGCGACACCAATGCAGTCCATATCTCCGTAAAAGACGGCAGCTATCACATCGACCAGATCATCGATGGAGAAACGGTGGAAGAAGTACTCGACTACGTTCAGTTTAATCCGAAAAAGCTGGTACGACAACTGGAGATATGGGTCACCAAGAGCGTTAAACAAGGGAAGATATCGCTCGAAGAAGGCAAAGAGTTCCTTTCCAACTACCGCTCGGGCCTTTACGGATATACCTATCTCGAATAGAACTTATGCTCCATCGTTTCCAACACGACATCTTGCCACTTAAAGACAGACTCTTTCGTCTGGCCCTGCGCATCACACTCAACAGGGAAGATGCGCAAGACATCGTGCAGGAGACTCTTATAAAGATGTGGGAGCAGCGCCAGCAATGGGATGCCATCGAAAACATCGAAGCCTACGCCCTCACCATCTGCCGCAACCTTTCACTCGACCACCTCAAACGCCTCTCTAATCGCCATCTGCCCCTCGACACTCCACAGGTAGAGCCTTTCGACCAAACGCCCAGTCCCCTGGAGCAGACCATCCACCGTGAACACTTCGACCGAGTAGGGCAAATCATCGACAGACTGCCGGAAAAACAACGAACCTGCATCCAGCTGCGCGACTTCGAAGGACGTTCCTATCACGACATCGCCGACATCCTCGGCATCACCGAAGAACAGGTGAAAGTCAATATCTTCCGGGCACGACAGACCATTCGGAAAGACTTTGAGGTTTGAGATTTCATCCCCTAATTCCTATGAAAAAAGTAATCATCATTTTTGTCGCTATGATGCTGGCAACCTATCATGTTAAAGCACAGAAAGTTATGAATTTGACTGAAAAGCAACAAGCACTCGTGGCCATCGCTGCCAACGAGGCTAAGGGCGACATCGAGGCCCTGAAAAAAGAAGTGAACAATGGTTTTGAGGCAGGACTCACCGTCAGTGAGATCAAGGAAGCACTCTCGCAACTGTATGCCTACACGGGTTTTCCGCGTTCGCTGAATGCCCTCGGTGCCTTGCAACAGGTCATCCGGCAACGCACCGAACAAGGACTCGGCTGTGAGGAAGGCAGCGAAGCCGACCCGTTAGCTGAAGATTATGACGCCTTGGAGCAAGGAACAAAGGTGCAGACGCAACTGGTGGGCGGACAACCCTTCAACTATACCTTCGCACCGCAGACCGACTACTACCTGAAAGCACACCTCTTCGGCGACATCTTTGCCCGCAACAACCTTTCCTTTGCCGAACGGGAAATAGTGACCGTCTCGGCCATCTCGGCACTCCCCGGTTGTGAGCCACAGCTGAAGGCCCATGTCAGTGGAGCCAGAAACATGGGGGTCAGTGACGCTCAGTTGCATGAGATTCCTAATGTCTTGCGCAGTCGCATCGGTGAAGCCGAGGCGGTCCGTTGCGAACAGGCTGTGTCGGCCGTCTTTGGAGAAAGCTGTCAGGCTGTAGCGCCCGTCGACTTCAACGTCTGGCCCAAAGGCATTGAGAACCCTTACGGAAAATACTTCACAGGACAAAGCTATCTGGCAGAAATGGGTGCTGTGACGAATGTCACCTTCGAGCCTCGCTGCCGGAACAACTGGCATGTCCACCATAAGCAGGTGCAGGTTCTCATCTGTGTGGCTGGCCGAGGATGGTATCAGGAGTGGGGAAAGCCTGCTGTAGAGATGACACCCGGCACCGTCATCGCCATTCCTGCCGAAGCAAAACATTGGCACGGAGCCGCCCGCGACTCTTGGTTCCAGCATCTTACCTATCATAAGGATGTGCAGGATGGAGCCAGCAACGAATGGCTCGAACCAGTCACCGACGAATGGTACGACCAACTGAAATAAACAACTCCCCCGGCAAAGGTATTCTTGCACATCTTGATTTACTTTTATTGCTGTCCGGTATAATTTACTTTTATATTTGATATTCCCTGTATATATTGCTCCTATAAAAGATTAAAAATGATTTGGGGTCTCATTGGCCCTTGACTTACCCTTCGGCCGTCGACCTTTGGTTCGCCCCGTTTTTACCAGACAGCAATAATTTACTTTCAGGAAGTTTGTATATAATGGATACAAAAGAAGGACAAGGTCTATGATTGACCTTGTCCTTTCTTCTGTTATGATGCAATAGAAGGATTACTTTGCGTAGGTGGCCTTCACGGCAGGAAGGTTCTGAATGTATTCGGCACTGCGGCGGCAAGCCTCCATGATGTCGGTCTGGCCGTCGGTCTCTTCAATCTCTACGATGAAGTTCTCAAGGCCGGCGATGTCGGCAGCTCCGAAGATGGCATCGAAGCCTACGAAGCCGCTCTCGCCCAGTTCATACTTATCCTTGATGTGCAGCATCTTGAAGCGTCCGGGATACTTCTTGAAGTAGTGGACGGGGAACTGGTTGCCCCAGCAAGCCCAATAGGTGTCCATCTGCCAGAACATATTCTCGGGGTCGGTGTTCTCCATGAAGTATTCCATCCATACCTGGTCTTCCACCTTCTGGTATTCGTGGGAGTGGGTGTGGTAGCCATACTTCAGTCCGGCCTCGCGGCACATCTTACCGATTTCGTTGGCATAGTCGCACATGGTCTGGGCGTCCTTCAGGTTCTTGGGCACGCCCCAGCCGGGAGTGACGATATACTCCATGCCGGCAGCCTTGTGGGCGGCGATGGCCTGCTCCCACCATTTGAGGGCCTCGGTGAAGTCGTGGTTGGCCAGTTCTTCATCGTTCAGACCACGGGTGGCATGGCTGGAGAGGGGTTTCAGTCCGGCCTCTTCGCAGTCTTGCTTATACTGCTCGGGGCTGACACCGTAGAACTTTCCGTCGTTATAGTGGGCAGCCTCTACATAGGTATAGCCCATCTCGCGGAGTTGTTTGAAGACTTCGACGTGGTTTTTGGCGTAGTTCTCTTCGTTGCCGATGAGTTCGCGGATGGAATAGAGTTGCAGGCCCATTTCCTTCTGGACGGGCTTCTTCTTGCTACCGTCGCAAGCCGTGAGACCCAGGACGAGTGCCATTGCGATAAAAAGAATTCTCTTCATACTTACTCCATTACCTTTACACGGATGTTACGATACCATACGTCGTCGCCATGATCCTGGAAGGCTATATATCCCTCGTGGTTCTCGCCACCCATGTTGAGCAACAGGTTGTAGGCTTCGGGGAATTCGCCGTCGGCAGCAAACTTGCTGTCGTCGAGCATTTCCTTCCATTTCGGTGTCCAGAGGTGATACTCCAATACTTTTTCGCCATTCTGATAGTGGATGACGGTGCCCTTGAAGACCACGATGGCTGCGGTGTTCCATTCGCCGTAGGGTTTTGCGTTCTGGGGCTTTGCAGGTATCATGTCGTAGAGCGATGCGGCCTGACGGTTGCCGTCGACACCGAGCTGTGCGTCGATGTGGTTGGCATTGTCGAGGATTTGGTATTCAGAGGCCGACTGCCAGATGGGCAGCAGTTCGCCCGTTTTCTGTGACTTGGCTTCCTGGGCGAGGTAGAACACGCCGGAGTTACCGCCCTTCGAGATTTTGTATTCGAAGCGGATTTCGAAGTTAGAGAGTTTCTTGTCGTAGAGCAGGTCGCCACCGCCTTCAGCCTGGGCTTCGCCGGTGCCTGAGCCTACGAGGTGGATGGCTCCGTCTTCTACGTTCCAGCTTGCAGGCGGAACGTCCATGCCATAACCGCGCCAGCCCTCAAGGGTCTCGCCGTTGAAGATGGCTTCGAAGCCTTCTTCGTCGGCCTCTTCTGCCACGGCAGCAGCGGCTTCGTCCTTACAGCAGCTGCAGTCGCTGCATGTGCACTTGCACTTGTTATTGCAGCAGGAGGCAAACATGGCCACGGCTGCAACGAGCATTAATATTTTCTTCATATTCCTTGGTGGTTTGATGGTTTAGTCGTTTGGCAGATTGGGGTGATGAATGTAACCACCCTAAACGGCCAAACGACTAATTTCCTAAACGACTAAATGTATTATAGTTCCTTTACTTTAATATTGCGATACCATACGGTGTCACCGTGGTCTTGCATACCGATGAGGCCTTCGTGGTTGGGACCACCGCACTCCTTGAGGAGTTCGAAGGCGACGGGCCAGTTCTGCTGAGAGAACTTGCTCTTCTGCAGCATCTCTACCCATTCGGGAGTCCACAATGTATACTGCAGCACCTGCACGCCGTTCTGGAAGTGAGTGACGACACCGTCCTTGACGCGGATCTTCACCTTGTTCCATTCGCCGAAAGGCTTTGCGTTCTGGGGCTTGGCGGGAATCATGTCGTAGAGCGACGATGACTTGCGGTTTCCGTCGACACCAAGCTTGGCATCGGGATGGTTCTCGTTGTCGAGCACTTGGCATTCGGGGCAGGAGATGTAGATTGGCTCGAGGCTCTTGCCGTCGGCAGTGCAGGTCTCCTGTGCAAGGTAGAAGATACCGGAGTTGCCACCTTCAGATATTTTCCATTCCATCTCGAGCTCGAAGTTCTTGAACTTGTGGGCGAAGATGATGTCGCCGCCACGTCCCTGCTTCTTGCTGTCGAACTTGATGCATCCGTCTTCGATGACCCATTTGTCGGTGACGTTGGTGAGGCCGTAGCCGCGCCATCCGGCAAAGTCCTTGCCGTTGAAGATGCTCATGTAGCCGTTCTTGTCGACGGGAACGGTTACCTTTTCATAACACTCGGGACCCTGGAAGCCCTGCGAAACATAGAGCTCGGCTGTGGTCACTTTCTGTGCGCTCATGCTCATGCTCATGGCGAGCGCAGCGATTGCGAATAATGTCTTTTTCATTGTCTTGGTCGTTTGATGTTACATCGGCATTTCGGGCAGCTTGAAGCCGTTCTGATAGACGGGCTTGATGAGGCGCTCGGCATAGAGGTTGGCGTCGACGAGGTTGGTGTCGGCAGCCGAGAACGACGGGTGACCATCGTGGATGGAGAACTTGATGGCGTTGGAGACGTGCAGCTTGGCATCCTTCGGGATGTTGGTGAAGTGCATGTTCTTGCCGTCCCACTTGAGCCACTGCTCGAGTTCCTGCAGACGTACGGCAGCCACACCCATGACAATCATTTCGTTGAGCGGGCCGGCGAGGCTGAAGTCTGAAGCTGACTTCACGCGGACATCGGCGTCTTCCTTACAAGCGCGAATCCAGTCTTGCTGGTGGCTGACCTTCACGACGCGCTCGATTTCGGGCACGATGGGCTCGCGGCCAGAGACGAGGAACGGACGGTCGCCATAGCAACCGACAACCATGATGTCCTTGGTTCCATAGAATACGGTGACACCGTTGCCGTCGAACTTCTTGCCTTCGGGCAGGTTGAAGGGCAGGTTAGGACGCAGACCACCGTCGTACCATGTGAGTTCGCAAGGAGGCAGAGCCAGCTTCGGCATGTTGGGACGGGCGGGGAAGCGATAGGTAATCTTCTGTGCGCTGGGGCAGGCGTCGCTCATGAGCTGAGTGGACGAGCCGATGACAGCTTCGGGATAGCCGAGGTTCAGGCCCTTGAAGGCTACCTGGAGGATGTGGTTGGCCATGTCGCCGAGGGCGCCAGATCCGAAGTCCCACCATCCGCGGAAGTTCCAAGGAGTATAGACTTCGTTGTAATCGCGCATGGGAGCCGGGCCGATGAAGGCATCCCAGTTCATCGTTGAGGGGATGGCCTGCTTGTTTTTCGGAGCTTCCATTCCTTGCGGCCAGATGGGGCGGTTGGTGAAGGCTTCGATGCGGGTGACCTCACCGATTTCACCGTTCCACAGCCAGTTGAGGGCTTTGCGGGTGTCGGCCTGCGAGGCGCCCTGGTTACCTTGCTGGGTGGCCACCTTGTGCTTTTCTGCCAACTTGGTGAGCAGACGGCTCTCGTAAGCGTAGAGTGTCATGGGCTTTTCCACATAGGCGTGTTTGCCGGCTTGGATGGCTTCGGCAGCGATGATGGCGTGGGTATGGTCGGCAGTAGCCACCATGACGGCATCGGCCTGCGGCAGCATCTCGTCGTACATCTTACGATACTCGCTGTAGCGCTTGGCATCGGGATACTTTTCGAAGATGTGCTTAGCATACTTCCAGTCGCAGTCGCACAGACCGATGATGTTCTCGGTCTCCATCTCGTGAAGGTCGGCAGCACCGCGTCCGCCAATACCGATACCGAGGATGTTGAGTTTGTCACTTGGAGCCTTGTGGCCCTTGGCTTTGCCCAGCACGGAAGCGGGGACGATGGTCGGAGCGACAATCATTCCAGCAACGGCGGCACTTCCTCTCTTAAGGAAATCTCTTCTTGAAATTTCAGCCATAATTGTTGTTTCTTGGGTTTAATGGTTTAAGATTTACGATTATATGATTTAACGGTTGTTTCTTTCCCTGTCCTCCGGCTCATACGTTCTTGTTGTTTCTGGGCAGCAAGCCGTAGCCGTCGGTCATGTTTCGGCGCCGTTCGCGGATGGCTTCCAGGGTCTGCAGGTCACCGATGGCAGGCAGCTCTGTGTGGTAAGAGTCTTGCAGCATCTTCCATGCCATCTCCGAGGCCACTGCCGAGTCGCGGAATGTCGGCATGTCTTTTCTGCGCTGTCCTGTTTCGATGGAGTCGGCCATCTCGGTGATGAGCCGGTCGATGTTTTTCCCGCCAAAGGGGCGCTCTTCAATGCGTGTCTCGTTGACACCGCGCAGTTCTACATGGGCTGTCTTGAAGTTGTGGGTCATGTGGCAGATGCCCTTCGTGCCGATCAGGTCGACATAGGAGTTGTGGGTCTGGTCTTTCGACATCTGTCCGTAGACAAAGCCTTGCGTGATGTCGTAGACGATGCCGTTCTGAAACGTTCCGTGACATTGTATCCACCAAGGGTCCTTGTAGCTCCACATGCGCATACCCTGGGCGTGCCAGGTGCGGTATTCGCTGCGGGCATACCATCGGGCCAGGTTCACATAGTGCATACCACAGTCGTGGAAGCAGGGGCCTTCGGTCTCGTGGCCTTCGCCAGGAGCCAGTCCCGGTGTCATGTGGCAGATGCGGATGATGGCGAGTTCTCCGATTTCGCCGGAGTCGATAAACCGCCGTATCTCGTTGTGATACCACGAATTGAGCAGATACATGTTTACCGTAGTAAAGCGGTCGCAGCCTTCTGCCAGCCTCACCATTTCCCATTCGTTCTCGATGGTGTCGGCAATGGGCTTCTCTGCAATGACATGCTTGCCGGCCTCCAGCGCCCGCCGTATCTGCTCCTTGCGCGACCCGGCAAGGGCACACAGCGTGACGACGTCGACCGACGCATCCTTGTATATTTCCTCCGTATCATCAACAACCTTGGCCTCGGGAGCTTGTTTGTGGGCCAACTGGCGGCAGTCGGCATCGACATCACAAATATAGCTCACTCTGTAGCGGTCGCTCTTCTGAAACTCTGCCAGATAGAAGCGCCCCATACGGCCAAAGCCGATAATAGCTACATTAATCATTTTCCTTTTACAATACTTTCAGTTCTGTCTGCAAAGATAACAAAAAATATCTATTACGCGCGTAATTCATACGAAAGTATAAACTGTTTTTTCCTCTGCAAAGACATAAACTGTTGGTTTTCAAACTTATTCAAAAGCAACGCATCTCGCGATGTATAACTTGGCGAACCTGATAGAAATATCAGAAAAGAACCAAAGATGATGCAAAATTAACAATAAAATATTAGAATACAAAAACAATTCTTACTAAAAAACATAAAACAACTCAAAAAAATGATACTAACGCCAAAAACAAAAGAAATCAATCAGAGTGGCGAAAAGAAGAACTCTGAAAACGTAGTCTAAGAATCGAAAAAGCAAATTAACTGAATTTACCGACCAAATTCAGTTAATTTGCTGACCAAATTCAGTTAATTTGCTTTCAGGAGTCTTACCTTCGGCTATGACGGGGGTAAGACATGGTGGTGCCGATGCTTATTCTTCGTCGAAGAAAGAGCCTGTTGGCATAGGTGCGTTTTCAGCCAGGCAGCAGTTGTAGCGTTCACGGCTGCGACGCTCGCGGGCAAACATCGCCTTGGTGCCTTCTACGTCCTGACGGAACTCCAGGTGTTCGTCGATGGCAAACGAATGCGCCATCGTCTCCACGTCGAGGTTGTCGGTACCGATGAGGGTGAACGTCCAGTGCTGCTTCTTCAGCTTCTCTATCATGTTGCGAATCATCTTCAGCGTCCACTCTTCGCTGCTGTTCTCCTCGCCGTCGGTGATGATGGTCACAAGCACGTGGTCGCCCTCCGCCACCTGCGCGTTGACTTTCGAGATGCCTTTGCCGATGGCATCGTAGAGAGGCGTGGCAGCCGAAGGGTTGTAGGCTCGCCATGTAAGGTCTTTGGTCAGCTCGGCAGGTGTGTTGTCGTAGTGTAGCTTCGTGTGCTCGCTGTCGAAGGTGATCAGCGTCACGCGCTGGTCTTGGTCGGGGAATTTCTTCTGCATCTGGCGGACAGTCTGCAGCGTTTCGTTCATCCCGGCAAAAGCCTGCTTGCGGATGATGGACATCGAGCCGCTCTCGTCGACGATAATCAGGTTGTGCACACGCTTGGTTCTCACTTCTTTTTTCTTAGAATCTTTCATCATCATAATCGTTTTTTTAAAAAGGTAAATACTCAGTTCAAGACGTCTTTTATTTCTTTAAAGATGTTTTTCGGAAAAAATTAAGTGCGAATGAGATTTTTTTTGTAATTTCGCCAAAAATTATTTGTCTATGCATCACCGTCAACTGTCAGACGAGGCCATCATCAGAGGCTTCCGCAAAGGAGATGCCGACATCATCCGTGAGTATTTCTATGGATATTGTCGGGTGGGCTATTATGTCTTCGACCAACGCTATCAGCTCAGCGAGAAGGAAAACCTCGACTTCATGTCGCTGGCCCACCAGTATGCCATCTATCTGATGGAGCACAACTGGAAACCCCTGGAAGACCATTCGCCCAACGTAAGCCTGCGCACGTGGCTCATCAACGGATTCCGCTATGTGGTGCTGGACGCGCTCAAGTGGTATCGCCGCGAATACGGCAGCATCACCTTTGAAGACTACCTGCAGTCATTCGATGTGACCAGCGACCTGCGGCTGCAGTTCAACAGAGTCGTCGAAGACATCTGCCACCACGCCGCGCTGAGCCGTGACGAACGACTCATCATCGACATGATGCTGCTGAAAGGCTTCAAAGGAAAGGAGATTGCCGCACAGATGGGCATGACGCCGTCGGCCGTGTCGCAGAAATATAAAAAGCTGAAGGAAGACATCATCATACCTTATTTCAAGAAGAATTTCGATATGGACTTAGATATGCCGGAAGTGATTGACGAGCGCTCCCTCGTGCTTGCCGAAGAAATGGCAATGCCGTGCGCTCCGATGTCAGAAGCCTACTTCGACTCACCGCTGTCAATGTCCGAAGTGGAGATTCCGATAGAACCGAAGAGGACACCGCCCGCATTTATCACCAGTCTGGAGCCCAACGAAATCTTCGTTTTTGGCAGCAACCTGAAAGGATTGCACGGTGGCGGAGCAGCCTATGTCGCCTATCGGAAATTTGGTGCTGTCATGGGTCAGGGCGTCGGTCTGCAAGGACAGAGCTATGCCATCCCGACCATGCAGGGCGGCGTAGAGACCATCCGTCCGTATGTCGAGAATTTCATCAGCTTTGCCCGCCAGCATACTGAGCTGACCTTCCTCGTCACCCGCATCGGCTGTGGCATCGCCGGATTTACCGATGAAGACATCGCGCCCCTTTTCGCCCCTGCCCATCATGCCGACAACATCGTCCTGCCCAATGGCTGGTGAGGGAAAAAGATA
Organism: Prevotella sp.; assembly: GCA_017445845.1. Classification (GTDB taxonomy): domain Bacteria; phylum Bacteroidota; class Bacteroidia; order Bacteroidales; family Bacteroidaceae; genus Prevotella. The sequence continues at coordinate 155 of JAFSRY010000041.1, read as the reverse complement.
TATACGACAAAAGGCAGCAAACAGCTGCCTTCTTTCAGTCGGCTACTCTGACGAATTATCGAACTTTATTAGAGACTTTAAGTCCCTTGTTGATTTCATCAAGCGGTATTCTTTTCTTGGTTTGTAATTCTGCCACAAAGGTACTATGTTTTTTT
>JAFSRY010000040.1 GCA_017445845.1 Prevotella sp. | reverse complement strand
TTCTGTCTCGGCAGATATTTGGATGTCTTCGTTAACTTGCGAAATGACCTTCAGTGCCTGTTCTCCGATGACGACGTTGTAATCTTCGTTTGTGATGAACATCATAGTTATTTACTTTATAGGGTAACATACAAGGCTTTCCGCTCGATGTCGGAGACCGTCGTGCCCTTACGGAAGATGCCATTGAGCACGAACTTCTTAACCTCCTGCTTGGAGAGGACTTCGAGTTTCTTGTTAATGACCAGCACCATGTATTTGCGGTGCGTAATATGGTGAAAGCGGTCAGCCTTCTTGACGGCACGCTTGAAGCGGAAGCCGAAGATGATGTCTTTTATCAGTCTGAACATATTAAAATAAATTTTGAATATCGGCTGCACCTCAGCATAAGAGCAAGCTCTTCTGCATTCGGTTTGACGTTATTTACCATTGGTTTTTGGAGGTCGGGCGTTTGCCGAACCTCGGTGTATAAATCTGTTGTCTTGTATTCTTCTGGAGGATATAGATTGCTCCCTCGTCGGCATCCGGTGCGTCGTCGTTGCCGGACATTCCTTTCTCGAAGGCAAGCAGTTGCTCGAGTCCGGCTTGCATGTCGGGGTTTTCCTTCTGTGAGATGTCGTAGAATACGAAGCCCCGTTCCCAGAGCGGACTGATGGCCTCTATGCGCTGGAACTTGTCCGGCTTCTTTCGCGTGTCGCCCGTGATGGGGAGTTGGTAGCCACGCAGATTACCCTCCTCCGTGAAGTCGTCGAGTATCATGTCCTGCATGAAGGAAGCCTCCATCGCGAATCGGATGGAGATACCCACGTCCAGGCTCCACTCGTAGAGGTCGTAGCACCATCGTACCATTTCGGCGAGCGATGCCTTGCGCACGAAAGCGCGGAGGTGCCACAGGTGTGTCTTGTGTTTCGCCCATAGTTTGGCGGCTTTCGTATCGTTTGACTTCTTGCTTTTCCATGACGGGTCGATGTATAGCACAAACTCGGTGAAGTCCTTCCATGCCGGACGCTTGGCCCACTTGATCCACTCCTGGCGGAAGACGGTGCCCTCCACGATGGGGTTGTGCATCATTTCCTTGTTCCAAGCGCGGTAGCCGACAAACTCGGCATATTCCCGTGCCTCCTCCTTCGTCCATTTCTCTTTCCATACAGGGTTGCCCTCGTTGTCAACGGCATATACCGTCGAGACGTGAACACCTTTGGTGGCACAGATGTTCGCCAGAACTGAGGTTTTGGAGATAAGGTTGCCTACCATGAGGAAACGGCCACGTCCCACGTCAAGTGCTCCGAAGAGTGCTTCTTTCACCCAGTCGGTGAGTTCGCGGACACGCCGCTCGTTACGGCAGAGCTCGTCGTCGTCGAGGTCGTCGATGACGATGTAGTCCGGTCGTGACTCGCGCTTTCGGAGACCACGCGGTGACTGTCCACGGCCACATGCCAGGAACTCAACCCCGTCCTTGGTAGTGAACTCGCCTTCCGTCCAGTTGCCCATCGACATCTGTTTTCCAAAGTCGGCGATGATGCGCTTGTTATACTGCAGCTCCGCCTGAATGTCGCCCAGGAGTCGGTCGGCACTATCCTCGGACTTACCGACAATCACCATGAAATTGATGAGCCGCTTCGGTTGGAACATCAACCAGAGCGGCATGAAGATGTCGAAGTGTGTGGACTTAGCGTGACCACGCGGCCACTTGAAGACCGCTTTCAGGTTAGGGGTATTCTTAACCTTTGTAGCAGCGGCATTGTGGAACGGCGCGTTGTGGATGGTGCGTATGGCCTCCCCCGTCACCTTGTCCCGGAGCGTCAGGAAATGCGGAAAGTAATACTCACAGAAAGCGGCATAGTCTTTCTGGAGCCGGCGTATGCGCTGCTCCTTCTGGGTGGCTTTCTCGCGGACGAGACTTTTGGTGTCGGTCAGGTTCTGAATATGCCGGCAATGCTCCTTCCACTCTTCCTGTATCTTCTTAA
>JAFSRY010000039.1 GCA_017445845.1 Prevotella sp. | reverse complement strand
TTGGTACGATTTTATGATACATCTTTAATTGTCATGATTTCTCATCTTTTTGTCTCTTTTCGCGTTGTTCATCGGTCACATAGCCCGCTATGCTCCCTCTTCACAACATGAAAATAGCCTAAAAATCTGAGGTAAAATCATGCCATCTTTTTTTAAACGGTTACTTAACGCGTAAGCATTGATGTATAAGGAAAAGGCCAATCGTGGCATGTTTCGCAAGAAATCGTCAAGTAAAAGATAATCTATTGCAGAGTAATAGATAATTTATTATGCAGTAATAGATAGTTTATTGCTTTGTAAAAGATGATTTATTATTATTTCATCATTTGCGGGAATGAAAATAAATTCTTACCTTTGTACCGATAAAACCTATTTAACAACACAATTAAAAGAAAGGAAACATACAATGGCTATTAAAATCAGATTGTTTCAGAGACAACGGAAGGACATCAAAGGTAAATGGTATGGCAAGGCGGTAAGCACCGGACTTGTTGACACACGAGAGCTGGCCCGGGCCATCTCACACAGCAACTCGGTGACGGAGAGCGACGTCTACGCCGTCATCAAGGCACTGGTGGCAGAGATGAGATACCAGCTCCAGAGCGGCAAGACGGTAGTCGTCGAGGACCTCGGTCGGTTCCACCTGACCGTGAAAAGCGAGATGGTGGACAGCCCCGAAGCGTATAATATAAAGAAACATGTGCGCGAGGTGAAGCTGAAGTTCACCCCTACAGCCCACCGTAACCAAACAGACCGCACGCTGCAGCGACCGCTGACAATAGGGACGCAGGTGGAACGCTGGACCATCTGACCGATATCGGATGCGATGAAGTCAGCCGACGCTATTGCAAAACCGACAAGTGACAGACAATAATATAATGAGGAATGAGTGTGTGTGTTTCACTTTTTTTTTCATAATTTCTCATTTCTCATTTTATTTCGTACCTTTGGCTTCGCCGAAGCTACTCCTGTTCGGCAAAACATAAAAAAAATTAAACAAGTTTCTGTTTTTTTTGTTTTGCTCTCACTTATTCGTACCTTTGCAGTCGATATGGGAAAAGGAAAATTAGAGAAGTTTGCTGAAATGGATACGTTTGAGAACGTATTCCAGTTTCCGTTCAGTCAGATGAAAGACCAGTCGTTCGACATGCGCGGCCGCTGGCACGAGGACTATTTCCGCAACGACAACCCCATCGTGCTCGAACTGGGCTGCGGAAAAGGCGAATACACCGTTGGACTGGCGAAGCTGTTTCCCGACATGAACTTCGTGGGCGTAGACATCAAAGGGGCACGCATGTGGACGGGAGCCAAGCAGGCGCTGGCGGAAGGACTCCACAACGTAGCGTTTCTGCGGACGAACATCGAAATCATCGACCGCTTCTTCGCCGAAGACGAGGTGAGGGAACTGTGGCTGACGTTCAGCGACCCGCAGATGAAGAGTCCGCGAAAGCGGCTGACATCGTCCTACTTCCTGCAGCGCTACCGCCGTTTCCTCGTCGACGGCGGCATCATCCACCTGAAGACCGACTCAAACTTCCTCTTCACCTACACCTCACTGCTGCTGGAGCACAACGCAGTGCCCGTCATCGAGAAAACCGACGACCTCTACCACACGGGCGGACTCGACGATCAGACGCAGCGCATTCTGAACATCCAGACCTATTACGAGAGCATGTGGATGGCTCGAGGACTGAACATCAAATACCTGAAGTTCGCCCTGCCGCACGAGGGAACCCTCGAGGAACCCGACGTGGAGATAGAACTCGACGACTACCGCAGCTACCACCGAACGAAGCGCAGCTCGCTCGAAAAGGCGAAGTAACAACTTGTCAAACTTGTCAACAAAAAATATATGAAAAAAACAATCATTCTTTCTGTCTTGGCAATGCTATTGTCATTGACGTCAAATGCTCAGACGTCAAAAGTAAGTTATGTTAATCCGATGATCGGCACCGAGGGTATGGGGCACACTTTCCCTGGGGCTTGCGCACCCTTCGGCATCGTGCAGCTTTCGCCAGAAACCGACACCATTCCCCACAACATCGACGGACGCTATCAGGGCAAGGTGTATGAATACTGTGCCGGCTATCAGCACACCGACAACACCATCGTGGGCTTCTCTCACACCCACCTCTCGGGAACAGGCCACAGTGACCTGGGCGACATCATGCTCATGCCACAGACGGGGCCTCTGCAACTCAACCCAGGAACAAAGGAAAACCCCGACGGCGGCTATCGGCAGCGCTTCTCCCACGACACGGAATGTGCCGAAGCCGGCTACTACGAGGTGACGCTGGCCGACAACGGCGTGCGCTGCCAGCTGACCGCCACACAGCGCGTCGGCGTCCATCAGTATACGTTCCCTGAGGATGCCAAAGAGCAGCGCATCATCCTCGACCTGCTGCACGGCATCTACAACTACGACGGAAAGGTGCTCTGGTCGACACTGCGCGTGGAGAACGACACCCTCGTCACAGGCTATCGCATCACCGACGGGTGGGCACGTTCCAACTACACATACTTCGCCATCTCCTTCTCCAAGCCCATCCGCAATTACGGCTATCGCGACATGAAACGCGAGAAATACAACGGCTTCTGGGGAAAGTTCGACCGCTATCACAACTTCCCCGACATCGCCGGCAAGAGCGTCGTCGCCTACTTCGACTTTGCAGCACCGCAGCATCGCGGACGCCGCCAGCATCCCAACGCCAACACCCGGAACAACTCACCCCTCACCATCAAGGTAGCCCTCTCGGCTGTCTCTACCGAAGGCGCCAAAAAGAACCTCGAGGCAGAGGCTGCCGGCAAGACCTTCGACGACGTGCACCAAGAGACCCGGCAGCGGTGGGAGCAGGAGCTGTCGGCCATCAGCTGCGAGGGCACCGACGACCAGAAGGCTATGCTCTATACGTCGCTCTACCACACGATGATTAATCCTTCCCTCTATATGGATGTCGACCGAAAGTATCGCGGACTCGACGGTAATATCCATGTGGCCGAGGACTTCGACAACTACACCGTCTTCTCAATCTGGGACACCTATCGTGCCGAACACCCGCTGCTCGGCTTGCTGAAGACCTCGCGCAACACCAATATGGTGCGCTCGATGATCAGGCATCAGCAGCAGAACATCGTCGGCATGTTGCCCGTGTGGAGTCTGATGGGCAATGAGGGCTGGTGTATGACCGGCTATCATGCCGTCACCGTCTTGGCCGATGCCCTCGTCAAGGGTGCCGACATTAATGCGGACGAAGCCCTGAAGGCAATGGTCGCTACGGCCAACAACAAGTATTTCCCCTCGGTGGCCGACTATGTGCGCTTCGGCTATGCACCCTACGACCGCGACGCAACGGCAGTCTCGAACACCCTGGAGTATTCCTTCGACGACTGGACCATCTACAACGCAGCCCGTAAGGCTGGACGCAACGACATCGCCGCACAGTTCCGGCATCGGGCACGCAACTACCGGAATACCTTCGACTCGTCAATAGGCTTCGCGGCACCACGCTATGCCGACGGACGCTTCAAACCAGACCTCGATCCCCTGCAGACCTATAACGAAGGCTTCATCGAAGGCAACTCGTGGAACTTCTCCTTCCATGTGCCGCAGGATGTAGCAGGGCTGATGGAGTGCATGGGGGGCGAGCAGGCCTTCCTCGACAAACTCAACAAACTCTTTGTGATGGACCTGCCCGAGAAATACTATGCCGACAATGAAGACATCACGGCAGAATGTCTCGTCGGAGGATACGTTCACGGCAACGAGCCCTCGCAACACGTTCCCTATCTGTATGCCTGGACATCGACCCCCTGGAAGACGCAGGAGTGGCTGCGCACCATCATGAACAAGATGTATCGCAACCACATACGCGGACTGGGCGGCAACGATGACTGCGGACAGATGTCTGCCTGGTATATCTTCTCGGCAATGGGCTTCTATCCCGTTTGTCCCGGCAGCGACCAGTATGTCATCGGTGCACCTTATCTGCCCTATATGAAGGTCACGCTCGAAAACGGAAAGACCATCGAAATCAAGGCTCCGAAGGTGAGTGACCAGAACCGATATGTGAAGTCGCTGAAGGTCAACGGACAGCCCTACGGCAAGCTATACCTCACCCACGAACAACTTGCACAGGGCTGCACGCTGGAGTTCGAGATGAGTGCCAAACCCAACAAGAAACGCGGACTGACGAAAGCGGACAAGCCCTATTCGCTCAGCGACGAGAAGCCTGCCGTCAGTTCGAGCATCGCCCAGCGAATGTCAACCAAGCTCTCGAAGGAAGACGAGCGGTGGAACACCCATCTGAGGGACATCCGATTCATGGACTTCAACGCTGAGACGCAGGGCTCACAAATCTATCACGCCCTCATCCCAGACCCCGACCCCTATATCCGCAGCGTGGCCCGAGAGGTGATGAAGTGCCTCTATTTCACACCGGAGGACAGCATCCCGATGCTCCATCGCCTCGACTACATCATCCGTGAAGACCCAGGCATCTCGGCAAAGGGCGGCGGCGATGGATACGTCAACATCTTCTATAGCACCAATCACATCGAGCGCTCCTTCGCCGGCAATGACACCGCGAAAGTAGACTTCGAGACACGAGGCGTACTCCTGCATGAGCTCACCCACGCCTTCCAGCTTGAGCCCCAGGGCATAGGCCCCTATGGAGGTCCGAACAAAGCCGTGTGGGAAATCATCGAGGGAACCGCTGACGCCGTGCGCGTAGCCTGCGGAGGATTCCACGGAGAGGCCGACCGTCCGAAAGGCGGCAGCTATCACGACGGCTACCGATACATCGGATACTTCTTCAACTGGTTGCGCGAGAACAAAGACAAAGACTTCATCCGAAAGATGAACCGCTCCTGTCTTGAAGTCGTCCCCTGGTCATGGGACGGTGCCATAGAGTATGCACTCGGTAAAGGCCACACCGTCGATGCCCTGTGGGACGAATATCAAGTGGCGATAGGGGATAAAAGATAAGTCAGAAAACTCCCAGATCTCAGGAAAATCTAAAAAAGTCTATGAAAAAAACAACCATTCATTTTGCATCAACGCTCTTAGCGTTCTCTGTCTATTCGCTCCCATCCTTAGGTGGAAGTGAGGGGCTCACATCCTATGTCAACCCCTTCGTCGGCACTGATGGCTACGGCAACGTCTATCCGGGCGCGCAACTGCCCTTCGGAGGCATACAAATCAGTCCTGACACCGATGAGCACTTCTACGACTGTGCTTCAGGCTATAAATGGAACCGCCAGTCGATACAAGGCTTCTCGCTGACCCACCTCAGCGGAACCGGCATCCCCGATATGGGCGATTTCCTCTTCATGCCCATCACGGGAGAGGTGAAACTCGAGGCAGGTACTGACGACAACCCCGACGTCGGCTATCGTTCGCGTTTCTCCCACGACGACGAAGAAGCCCATCCCGGTTACTACCGCGTCCAGCTGAACGACTACGGCGTGAAAGCAGAGATGACGGCAGGATTGCGCGCAGGTATGTTCCGTTTTACCTACCCGTCGGCTGGCAGTCAGAAACTCCTCCTCGACCTCGACCACACCCTGTGGTTCAAGTGCGTATGGTCGAATATCCGCATTGAGAACGACTCCACCATCACGGCCTACAAGTTGGTGAAAGGGTGGGGACCTGAGCGGCATATATACATGCGAGCTGTCTTCTCGCAACCTTTCAAAAACTTCATGATCTATCAGGACAAGAAGCCTGTCATCTACAACACCTCCCGCTTTCGTAGCAACCGAGAGGCGTGGGGCGAAAAGCTTCTTTTCGTGGCTGAATGGGAACCCCAACACGCAAATACCCTCACCGTCAAAGTAGCTGTTTCCGCCACTTCGACCGACGGCGCTAAGGTGAATATGAAGGAACTCGACGGAAAGACCTTCGGCCAACTGTACAAAGAAGCTAATGGAAAGTGGGAGCAGGAACTGTCTAAATATCAGATAGAGGGCACTCAGGAGCAAAAAGAAACCTTCTACACCTCGGCTTATCACGCAGCCCTCTGTCCCTTCGTCTATAATGATGCCGACGGGAAATATCGTGCGCTGGATAAGAATATCGAGACCGCCAAAGGTTTCACCCCACTTACGGAGTTCTCGCTTTGGGACACCTACCGCGCCTTCCATCCGCTGATGAACCTCGTCCATCACGACGTGCAGGCCGATGTTGCCAATTCGCTTCTGGCCCACTACGACAAGAGCGTCGAGCACATGCTGCCCTATTGGGCATTCGGCTCAAACGAGACGTGGTGCATGATTGGCTATCACGCCTGTTCCGTATTGGCTGATATGATTGTCAAAGGCGTCAAGGGCTTCGACTACGAAAGGGCATATCGGGCGATGAAGCAAACGGCAATGAACAATCACTACGACTGTCTGCCCGAATATCGCTCGTTGGGATATGTGCCTTTCGACAAAGAGGCTGAGTCGGTGTCGAAAACCCTCGAATATGCCTACGATGACTATTGCATCGCACAGGCTGCTCGTAAACTGGGACACGAGGAAGACTATGACTATTTCATAAAACGCTCGCAGAACTATCGCAACCTTTTCGACGAAGAAACGAAGTACATGCGCGGTAAAGACTCAAGGGGACAGTGGCGAACGCCCTTCTCGCCGCTCGCCTACGAAGGGCCGGGCTCAGTGAATGGATGGGGCGACATCACGGAAGGCTTCACCGTGCAGTATCACTGGACAGTGCCGCAAGACGTAGAGGGACTCATCGAACTCATGGGGCGCAAGACCTTCAAGCAGCGACTCGACTCACTCTTCCAGCACGACCTGCCCGACGATATTCCTGGTGCTCACGACATTCAGGGACGTATTGGAGCCTATTGGCACGGAAACGAGCCCTGTCATCATGTTGCCTACCTCTATAACTATATCGGTGAGTCGTGGCAGTGCCAGCAGTGGGTAAGAACTGTCGTCGACCGATTCTACGGCAACCAGCCTGGCTCTCTCTGCGGCAACGACGACTGTGGACAGATGTCGGCCTGGTATATCTTCAACTGCATGGGCTTCTATCCCGTCTGTCCTTCGAGCAACGTCTATCAGCTCGGATCGCCTGCACTGCCCGCTATCACGACAACTCTTTGGAACGGCCGACAGATACGAGTGACCACAGAAAACTGGTCGAAGGATGCATTATACATCAAGAAGATTTATGTAAACGGAAAACCCTATCCGCAGACAACGCTGACATGGGATATGATCAAAGACGGTATCGACCTGCACTTCGTCATGTCGAAGAAACCTAAAAAATAATAGCCTCACTCCCCCTCTCCAAAAATTGAGAGGGGGCGATTACTTTTTCCTGATTAAGGTTCTGACCATAGACCAGCTTCACGCAAGGCCTCCTGCCGTTCGATGCAGGTGCCGCAATGACCGCAAGGCTCGTCACCTCCTTTGTAGCACGACCACGTCTCATCGTAGTTGATGCCCAACTCCTTCCCACGGCAGGCAATCTGTCCTTTCGTCATTCCTACATAGGGCGAAAGCAGACGGACACCTTCGTAGGTGCCTGCCTGAGCAGCCTGGTCGAAGGCTTCGACGAACGACGGCCGGCAGTCGGGATAAATGGCGTGGTCGCCTCCGTGATTGGCCATCATGACATACTTCAGGTGATTCGATTCGGCTATGCCGACGGCCACCGACAGCATGATGCCGTTGCGAAATGGAACAACTGTCGAACGCATGTTGTCATCTTCGTAGTGGCCTTCAGGAATGGCTTCGGCTCCTTGGAGCAGTGAACTCTCGAAATAGTCGGAAATGAATTTAAGGGGAATGACCAGATGTCGGATGCCCAGACGCTGACAATGCAGTTGGGCAAAGGGAATCTCACGGGCATTATGGTTGGCACCGTAGTCGAAAGTCAACACTAAGGCGATACGATCCTGATAGTCGTAGAGTAGGGTGGTGGAATCCATTCCGCCACTCAGAATGAGCACGCAATCTTTCTGCGGTTTGTTGTCATCGGTTTGTTTCATATTGCAAAGGTAGCTCTTTTTTCCGATATTTGCATCCGTTGGCAAATAAAAGTTGTCGCAGAACGAAAAAAATACAAAAATATGAAAATTATAACCTCACTTTTCTCTTATGTGGTCATTTTTTTGTAATTTTGCAACTGTTATGACAGTGACAGTTTTTATACGTATAAAATATCAAAAGAATTATGACTATTAAGGATTTTAATTTTGCCGGTAAGAAGGCAATCGTACGTGTGGACTTCAATGTGCCCCTCGACGAAAACGGAGTAGTAACCGACGACACCCGCATCCGCGGTGCTCTGCCCACCCTGAAGAAGGTACTTGAGGATGGTGGTGCACTCATCATGATGTCACACATGGGTAAGCCCAAAGGAAAGGTCAATCCAAAGCTCTCGCTCTCGCAGATTGTTTCGAAGGTCTCTGAGCGTCTGGGTGTAGACGTGAAGTTTGCTGAAGATTGTGGAAAAGCCGATGAGGCCGCCGCAGCCCTGAAGCCGGGTGAAGCCCTGCTGCTCGAGAACCTGCGCTTCTATCCTGAGGAAGAAGGCAAGCCCGTCGGACTTGAGAAGGGTACTCCCGAATACGACGAGGCCAAGAAGGCTATGAAGCAGAGCCAGAAGGAATTTGCCAAGAAACTTGCTTCCTATGCCGACGTCTATGTGAACGACGCCTTTGGTACTGCTCACCGTAAGCACGCTTCTACCGCTGTCATCGCTGACTATTTCGATGAAAACTCGAAGATGCTCGGATTCCTCATGGAGAAGGAAGTAACGGCTATCGACAACGTGCTGAAGAATGCACAGCATCCCTTCACGGCAATCATCGGCGGTTCGAAGGTAAGCTCGAAGCTGGGCGTTATCAAGAACCTGCTCGATAAGGTCGACAATCTCATCATCGGTGGTGGTATGGGCTTCACATTCATCAAGGCTCAAGGCGGACATATCGGTGAGTCGCTCCATGAAGACGACCTCATGCCCGAGGCTCTGAGCGTAATGGCTGCCGCTAAGGAGAAGGGTGTCAACCTGAGCCTCTCCAAGGCAACGATTGCCGCACGGGAGTTCTCTAACGATGCTGAACGCAAGGAATTCGACATCTTCAACATTCCCGATGGATGGGAAGGTATGGACGCCGCTCCCGTTTCCCTTGAAAATTGGAAGAAGATCATTCTCGCTTCGAAGACAATCCTTTGGAACGGTCCTGTCGGTGTGTTCGAGTTCGACAACTTCGCCCACGGAACTGGTGAGATTGCCAAGTATGTGGCTCAGGCTACACAGGAGAATGGTGCCTATTCACTTGTAGGCGGTGGCGACTCTGTTGCTGCTGTCAACAAGTTCGGTTTGGCTGACAAGGTCAGCTACGTCTCAACGGGTGGCGGTGCTATGCTCGAAGCTATCGAAGGAAAGATTCTTCCGGGTGTGGCCGCTATCAAGGGCGAATAAAAAACGTCAGCTGATTACATCGTCTGAATTAACAGACTATTATGATAGCAAAAAGAAGTCTCTACAATCATTATGCGGAGACTTCTTTTTTCTTTGTTTTGTTATTAATGATGGCCTATAGGTAGGCCAGGACGTAGTCGGACGTTACTATATAGCGTACGCGAAGGGTCGTGTTGTTTTTCAGATTGTCGACTTCGATGATACCGTTCTGTGAGAGGTCGAACGGATGAAGGCGCATGTCGAAATAATCAAGATGTTCTTCCGAGCAATACTTATAGACGGCTTCTTTGACACTCCATGTGAGCAGACGCTTCATCGTATTGTCTGCCATTTCGTCAGGTCGTATGAAACGTTTAGCGATACGGTCTACACGGTTGCTGATAAATTCAATGTCGATGCCAACAGAGTTGGTCTTCGAAAGAACGACGGCAACGAAACCTCTCGTATCACTCACGCTGATATGCCAGCCGTCGAGCAACGGCTTCCCGTCAGGGTTGTGACCTATCAGCAATTGGGCATCGGCTTGTAATGAATAGAGCAGGAGATAGGCCGAAAGCTTTTCCATCCGTCGTTCAGGCCGCGAATAGTTCTTGACAATCTCAGCCAGATGAGGATGTTGAGACAGTACTTCCTTCTCATCCTCTTCAATCTTCCAGACACCTATAACGGCTTCTTCTGCTATTACATCATGAAAAATAAGTGCCATCAGTCTTCTGTAGCTTTCGGTTTCTCGTTGATGGTTACTTTGATGCGGCTGATGCGGCGACCTTCGATGCCGACGACCTCGAAGACGTAGTTCTCGTATTCTATCTTCTCATGCATACTGGGGAAGTCGCCCTTCAGTTCAAGCAACAAACCTGCCAGAGAGTCGGCATCACCCTCTACGTCGACAAACTCGTCATCGTCAAGTTCCAATATCTTGCAGAAATCGGTCAGCAGCGTCTTGCCTTCAAAGATGTAAGTGTTGTAGGACAGTTTGGAGTAGCTCTTTTCGTCTTCATCGTATTCATCGTTGATTTCGCCAACAATCTCTTCAAGGATGTCTTCCAAGGTCACCAGCCCGCTGGTGCCTCCGAATTCGTCGACGACGATGGCGATATGAATCTTCTGTTCCTGAAACTCACGCATAAGGTCGTCAATCTTCTTCGTCTCTGGTACGAAGTAGGGTGGGCGGATGAGGCTCTGCCAACGGAAATTGGCAGGTTTTCCCAAATGTGGCAACAGATCCTTGATGTAGAGGATACCTCTGATGTTATCTGTGTTGTCCTGCGAGATGGGGATACGGCTGTAGTTGTTTTCAACAATACACTGAATAACATCGGAGAAGGAGCAACGGATGTCGAGGTCTACGATGTCCTGTCGGCTTGTCATCACCTCCTTGGCCGTTTCGTCGCCAAAGCGAATGATGCCCTGAAGCATACTTTGCTCGTCCTTGATGTCTTCCTTGTCGGTCAGTTCGAGAGCTTGCTCAAGGTCGTCGACGCTGAGCACATGATTTTCTTTCTGGACAACTTTCTCAGCCAGGAAACCGCTTCTCATCAGTATCGACTCCAATGGCCAGAACAGCCTTCGGGCAACGAGAATGAGATGAACCCAGCGGCGGCAGAATTTCAAAGGACTTTGCCGGCTGTATACTTTGGGCATAATCTCACCAAAGAGCAACAGCAGGAAGGTGAGTAAGACGGTGATGCAAAGGAACTGCAACCAATAGGCACGAGGACCGAAATCGATGAGAGAACCGAAGATATAGTTACAGAGCATGATGATGGTAACATTGACAAAGTTGTTGGTAATCAATATGGTAGCCAATGTCCTTTCGCTATCTTTACGCAACATCTCAATGCTTCGGTCGGCAGCATTCTTCTCTGTGTCGAGCTCTGCCAAATCGGAAGGTGAAAGACTGAAAAATGCTATCTCAGAACCACTGGCAAACCCTGATGCCAGCAGGAGAATGGCTGCAAGGAAAATAGAAAAAATTACCCCTGCCGACGGTGACGAAACGGTCACGTCAACAAGCGCATCTGTTAGAAATGATAGGTCCACTTAATCAATAGTTTATTTAGTAAGCAGGATTTGTCAGAAAGGAAGTTTATCTTCAGAAGTTTGTGTTTGAGGGTCGGAGGCAGGCTGCTTTGTCTCATCGCTTTGTGAGGGACGGGGAGAGAGCAATTCCATGTTTTCTACATATATCTCCGTGATGAAGTGTCGTTGACCCTTCTGGTCGTCATAGCTTCGGTTGCGAAGACGTCCCTCTACATATAGCTTGTCGCCTTTGTGAACGTAGCGTTCGACTATTTTTGCCAATCCGCGATAGAATACAAGGTTGTGCCAGTCTGTCCGATCGGGCACTTGGGTGCCATTAGGTAGGGTATAGCCGCGTTCGGTTGTAGCCAGACGCACCTGTGCGACCGCCTGGTCGGCTTCGTAATAGCGTACGTCGGGGTCCATGCCGACATTACCGATGAGCATTGCCTTATTCATTGCCTTTCTCCTCTCTCTTCTGCCGTTTCATTCTATTTCCACAGACCCAGGAACTGGAAATGGAAGTTCTTTCCTTTGGCCGACGGGAACTGTGAACGGCTGTCCACTCGTTCACGCAGATACTCGACGATGCGGTTGTAGCAGTCTTGACCTGAGTCGGCTTTCAGCTGAGCCACGAAGTGCGTATCGCGATATTCGAATTTGCCGGTGGAGGGAATCATCACAACGCGTTTGAAGTCAAGAATGCCTTCATACCATCCCGGACGTTCCTCAGAGAGTCGCGTGAAGGCATTGTTTGCGCTGTCTTTTTTGTCTTGTCCCGATGGAGATCCGTTGGGGTGAAGGGCTTTTTTCTGCTTGAAGTCCAACATGGTCTCGGCTGTGGTCTTTATAATAATAAAGTACACACGCGGACGAACCTTATATCGTTTCGGATAGAAGACATCGCTGCTGGCATAGCTTCTAACATCATTTTCAAGGTCGTCGGTCAAGTCTATTTCCTCAATGGAACGAAGAAAATCTATAGCGTCATCAATATGGTGAACCAAGATTTCTTTATCAAAATATCTCAAATATAAATTCATGAAAAATATATGTTTTCCTAAAAATAAAAAAAGAGCGGAAAACGGGACTCGGACCCGCGACCCCAACCTTGGCAAGGTTGTGCTCTACCAACTGAGCTATTTCCGCTTGCATCAAATTGTCAAGTGACAATTTCCTTTTTTGATGTGAAGAGGAGGAGACTCGAACTCCCACGTCGCAATTGACACTACCCCCTCAAAGTAGCGCGTCTACCAATTCCGCCACCTCTCCAACATTTAAAAAGGCATTCATAAAATAGAAAACCCTTTGTGCCCAGAACAGGACTCGAACCTGCACGCCTCGCGGCACACGCACCTGAAACGTGCGCGTCTACCAATTCCGCCACCTGGGCATTAAAGAAGCTCCCTGCTTCTGCTTGGATTTTTTATTCAGAATGTTGAGCGGAAAACGGGACTCGGACCCGCGACCCCAACCTTGGCAAGGTTGTGCTCTACCAACTGAGCTATTTCCGCTTGTCAAACCTGCTTTAACAGGTGCATTTCTCTAAATGCGGTTGCAAAGTTAGTGCTTTTTTCTGAACTGACAAAACTTTTTCGTGTTTTTTTTCAAAAAAAATATTTGCGCACCCTTTCCGGCGCTCTTTTCAGATAGGAAGTAGTACTGCTTTTTAGTTCTATTATTGTCAGGAGAACCTGCTCCCTTATATTTATAATATGTATGGACTGCGTGTTTGAAACACATCATTATCTCCGCATTTATCTCCGTATTTATGTAGAAAAAAATGTTTTTTTGTAAAATAATTTGGATGATAAGATTTATTTTTGTAACTTTGCAGCTAATTAAGCAAACGAAAGTCATAAAAAATGTTCAATAGCAACGAATCTCATCATTCATCTCATCACCATCATGAGAATTTGGATGATTCCGAAATATTCAAGAGAAGAAGTCTTAGTGCCCGCAAACGCCGTAAGATGCTGAAGAAATTCACTTTTATGGCACTCTGTGTGCTGGCAGCCATTGTATCGTTGGCTGTTGTATTCCTGTACGTTTTTGCTCGTGGCGATTAATATTTTCGTTATCAGTTCATAATCACAACAAACTACAGGAATGCTGAAGCACAACGATGTCGGAAAATGGGGTGAAGACATTGCAGCATTATATCTTCAGGAAAAAGGCTATATTATCTATGAACGCGATTGGCGGAGTACCCATCGCGACATAGATATTGTTGCCGTTGATGGTGATACAATGGTCTTTGTGGAAGTGAAGACGCTGACGGACAGTGTTTTCAGAGCGCCCGAAGAGGCTGTGGACAAGAAAAAGATAATAAACCTGCGGAAGGCCATCAACCATTATGTCAAATCCCATCAGATAGACCGGCCTTTGCGTTTTGATATTATTTCAATAGTCGGCCCTGAAACCAATCCTCCCGTTATCGAGCATTTCGAGAATGTTTCTCTCTTCACCGGTTGGTCGAGGAGATAGACAGATATTTCTTTCCGTTTATTATGATAATGTCTTGAGCGGCGTTTGTCGTCTCCCTTCCCGTCAGGTCGTACTTGAGGCAATTTGAAGAGCTGCTTGGATTGACTATCGGTCGTGTTCCGTCGGTTGTGTTCTTGATATAGGCATTTGCAATCCCTTTGGGTAAGATGAAGTAGGCTCTGAGTCCTTTTAGCTGCCCTTCGACGGAAGGTTTCCTAAGCGTCGTTCCGTCGCTTCCGCTGACGAACCGGACTTGATCGATTTCCTCGGCGTCAGCAAAGGACTTCGGGTCATAGATGCCTTTCATCTGGTATAGTTGTTGCTTCTGGTCATGTGCCATTACCACTTTCGGCTCACTGGCAGTGATAGTCTTTTCCTTGAAGACCGGATTGCTGATTTCTTCGGCAACCTTTATCAAACAAGGTTCACCAGCTTTAGTCTCGTTGATAGGCTGAAAATATAACTCGACACCTCCGTGTTCATCGGAACTTGCGCTGTAGAACGTCAATACTTCCTTAGCCTTCAGGGTTTCATGGAGGTCTTCTGTGGTAAGGTCGAAAGGAAGACAAAGCGTATACCAACCGTCGTCGCTCAGGAAGGTCCTGACAATCTCTACGTCCACTTGCTTGTTTGAATATGCCTTGATGACGGTTGAATTATCATCTTTTCCGTCACCGATGCTGATAGAAGGGTCGGTGGGAGTGGGCGGTGGTGCATCATCAGACTTTATGTAAATGTAGGCATAGTCGTTGTAATAGCCTTTTGGGTAAACTTGAAACTTATAGTCATCAGTACCGTAAAAACTGCTCACTAAATAATTACCGGAAGAGGGAGAAATAACAATACCTTCCTTTCTTTTTTCTAATTTCCATTGGGAAGAGTTTTTATCTGAATAAGTGAATTTATTGTTGTTATCAATTTCGAGGTATTTGCCGCCTTTGTTCATGAGTCCACGCTTTGTGGAACTGCCTTTGATGGTATAAATACATGTTTCGCTGACAGATTGGATGCTGCCGTTTTCCTGTATTTCAACTTCTTCTCGATTTAGGAAAGTTGGTGTGATAACTTCTGCAGCGGCATAGTTTCCAGAGACAAAGATGCATTCCGTGTTGTTGACAATCTGTTCGATGGAGGTTGCCTTCACGAATACTTGTGCTTTTGCGCAGATGGCACTTAGGGCGAGGAAAAGGACGAGCGCTGTGTTCTTCATTGTGACGAATGGTTGTCGTTTTCAGTGATGATGGGCTGGCAGCACCATCGGCTTACCTTCAGCATGACGGCTATGCCGGGTATTTCTTTCAGGAGATAATAGCGTTTGGAGGAGCGGACCAGTTTGCCAGTGAAGCCTTTCATGGGGCCGTTGGTTACTTTCACAGGAGTACCTGCTTTTAATTCGGCCTGCTCGGCAGAGAGATATTTCCGTTCCAACACATCGGGTTGGCACATCACCTGAAATTCCTGCATTTCCTTTTCGCTGATTTCGTAGTAGTCATTGCTGTCAATCTTTCGATATACCGACATCTTCAGCTGCTTCTGTTCGACGATGAGCTGTCGTATCTCGCTTTCTGTTTGGTTTTTCTGAATGAAGATGAGGTTTCTGACAACAGGCATCAGTTTTCTGTGCCTACGTCCTTCTTCGTCAATGAAATCTCGGTGTTCCATTGGTATGAAACTTTCTATCTTGTGTTCGGCAAAGAACTGTTGAGCAGCTTCTTGCCGAGGGGTGATGAGTCGTATGGCATACCAGCAGGACATGGTGGAAAGTTGGATAGTTGAAAAGGTGAAGGGGGTAAGGAAATCAGAACTCGCTGGTGAAGTGGAAGCGGATGTGTTCAAAGTCTTGTTGTGCCATTGAGAGGACATAGCCGGAGTCGGCCAGGAAGACATCGCGGCCTTCGCGGTCTTTGGCCATATATTGGTACTTTCTTTTCTTGAAGTTTTCCAACTCTTTATCGTCGTCGCTTTCTACCCAGCAGGCCTTATAGAGGTGGACGGGTTCCCATCGGCAACGTGCATTATACTCGTTTTCCAACCGATATTGGATGACTTCGAACTGCAGTTGTCCGACGGTACCGATAATCTTCCTTCCGTTGAACTGGTTGACGAACAACTGAGCTACGCCTTCGTCCATCAACTGCTGGATGCCCTTCTCGAGTTGCTTCGAGCGCATGGGGTCGTCGTTCTCGATGTATTTGAACATTTCGGGCGAGAAGGAGGGTAGTCCTCTGAAGTGCAGCTGTTCGCCTTCGGTCAGTGTGTCGCCAATCTTGAAGGTGCCGTTGTCAGGAAGTCCTACGATGTCGCCTGCCCATGCCTCGTCGATGGTTGACTTGCGTTGTGCCATGAATTGCGTGGCGGCAGAGAAGCGAAGGGTTTTCCCGTTGCGTACATGCAGGTAGGGCTGGTTGCGGAGGAACCGTCCTGAGCAGACTTTGCAGAAGGCGATGCACGAACGGTGGTTCGGGTCGATGTTGGCAGTAATCTTGAAGATGAATCCCGTGAACTTTTCTTCGTCGGGCTGCACGGTGCGTTCTTCGGCTTTTGTGGGTCGCGGCGGCGGTGCAATCTGAACGAAACAGTTGAGCAGTTCCTGCACGCCGAAGTTATTCAGGGCTGAGCCGAAGAAGACCGGGGCGACTTCTGCCGAGCGGTAGGTCTCGACGTCGAATTCGGGATATACGCCGTCGACCAGTTCGAGGTCGTTTCGCAGCTGTTCGGCATCTTGCTCGCCTACGCGTGCGTCGAGGTCGGCAGAACTGATTTCCACACTCACTTTCTCTGTGACGCGCTGCTTGTCGGGTGTGAAGAGGTCGAGTTTCTGTTCATAGATGTTGTAGACGCCTTTGAACTTCACGCCTTGATTGATGGGCCAGGAAAGGGGACGGACTTTGATTTGCAGTTCATGTTCGAGTTCGTCGAGCAGGTCGAAGGGGTCGCGTCCTTCGCGGTCCATCTTGTTGATGAAGATGATGACGGGTGTGTTACGCATTCGGCACACTTCCATGAGTTTGCGCGTCTGCGTCTCGACACCTTTGGCTGAGTCGACGACGATGATAGCTGAGTCGACAGCGGTCAGCGTTCGATAGGTGTCTTCGGCAAAGTCCTGGTGTCCGGGGGTGTCGAGGATGTTCACTTTATATTCAATGTCGGAGCCTTCGGGGGTATAGTCGAATTCCATGACGGATGTCGACACGGAGATACCTCTTTGTTTCTCGATGTCCATCCAGTCGGAGGTTGCCGTCTTTCGTATCTTGTTGCTTTTCACGGCACCTGCCACCTGTATCTGTCCTCCGAAGAGGAGGAATTTCTCGGTCAGGGTGGTTTTACCAGCATCTGGGTGTGAGATGATGGCAAAGGTTCGTCTTCTTTCTATCTCTTGGTTCATATAGTTCTTTGGTGTTCTTTTGTCAGTCCTCGTCCCAGTCGATGCCTTCGGTACGGTCTTTGATGTAGTAGTCGGAGAGCATTCCGATGAAGGTCGTGATTTCCTTGATGGCGTGGGCAGTGTCCTGGCTGATTTCCTTCTTCTGCAGTCGCAGGATCATGGTTCCGTAGAGGGCGTTCAGGCAGGTTTCTATTTCGCCATACTCTTTTCCACCGCGGTTGCGCAGTTCCACGATGAAGGGCAGCACGCGATAGTATTCGGCGGTATAGAATGGGAACTTGGTGCTTTGCAGCAGGCGGGCATTCATTTCGCCTAAGTCTTGTACGATGATTTCGTTGATTTGCAGATGTCCCTGCTGTGTTTTCCCTTCGCGTCGCATCATGTTGATGAGGTTGCCGTACCAGTCGGTCAGGTCTTCCTTTTGTTCTTCCGTATAGTCGAAGTGTTCGATATATTCGCGACGCAGGCGAGTCAATGAGCAGTCGTAGGCACGGATGATGTCCTCTACCTGCCACATATAGAGCAGGTATTCGGCGATGCTCTGTTTTCTGAGTTCTTGTGCAATAAACACTTTTTCTTATCCTTTTAGCATTTAATATTGTATCGTGTAGAGGTTGAATACCGTTCCCACGAGAATGATGAGTGAGAAGAGTATCACGACGGATCCGATGATTTTGTTGATGATGCGGATGCCGCTGGTGTCGAAGATGCCTCGGATGGTGTCAACGAGCCATGTGAGTCCGAACCACCATAGCAAGGCGCCTCCGATGATACTCAGGTAGCCCACCGACATCACGATGGGGTGGTCGGGAATGATGAATGCCCATTGGGCAAACAGGCCCATGAAGAGGAAGATGATGAGTGGGTTGGAGAAGGTCACCCAGAAGGCCGTCCAGCAGTTGTGGACGAGGGTTCCTTTCTGTGTGCCCGACTTGTGCATGTTTCGGGTGGGGTCGCTGCGCCAGGTGATGACACCGAAAACGAGCAGTACGATGCTGCCGATGATTTGCAGCCAGAATTTGTTCTGTTCGTTGTTGACGAGGTCCATCACGAAGCTGATGCCGAGTCCGGTGATGAGGGCATAGATGATGTCGCTGATGGCGGCGCCGATGCCAGTCACGAAACCATACCAGCGGCCTTTGTTCAGGGTTCGCTGGACACAGAGAATGCCGACGGGACCCATTGGCGCCGAGGCGAATATCCCGATGAGCATTCCTTTGAATATCTGGTCGAGAATGTCTATGTGTAACTCGAATGGCATAATCGGATGCAAAATTACAATAAAAAAGCGAAAAACTTCATTTTTCTTGTCTAAAAGTTTGTTTTCATCAGTCTTTTTCTGTAACTTTGCCTTCGGAAAACTGATAAATCATTCATTATAAAACTAAAATTACAAAACGAAATGGAACAGCAAAACATTAAACCCTATGTCATCGGTCTCGACCTGGGCGGAACCAACTCCGTTTTCGGTATCGTTGACAGTCGTGGCGAAATCAAGGCCACAACAGCCATCAAGACCCAAGGCTATCCTACAGCCGAGCAGTATGTAGACGCTTGTGTAGCTGCCTTGCAGCCGATTATCGAAGAGTGCGGCGGTATCGGCAAGATCAAGGCGATGGGTGTTGGTGCCCCCAATGGCAATTACTACAGCGGAACCATCGAGTTTGCTCCCAACCTCGAATGGGGTCACGACGGCATTGTGCCTCTGGCAAAGATGTTCGAAGAGCGCCTTGGCATTCCCGTAGCATTGACCAACGATGCCAACGCTGCTGCTATCGGTGAGATGATCTATGGCGTAGCCCGCGGTATGAAGAACTTCATCGTCATCACCCTCGGGACGGGTGTCGGCTCGGGCATAGTCATCAATGGTCAGCTCGTCTATGGCTGCGACGGCTTTGCCGGTGAACTTGGTCATGTCATCATGCGTCGCGAGAACGGACGTCCCTGCGGTTGCGGCCGTGCCGGATGTCTTGAGGCTTACTGCTCGGCAACGGGTGTCGCCCGCACAGCTCGCGAACTGCTTGCCACCACCGACCGTCCCTCACTGCTTCGCGAACTCAATCCCGAGGACATCACTTCGCTCGATGTCTCCATCACCGCCGGAAAGGGTGACGCTCTGGCAAAGGAAATCTATGAGTTCACAGGAAAGATGCTCGGTGAAGCCTGTGCCGACTTTGCTGCCTTCTCATCGCCTGAGGCATTCATCTTCTTTGGTGGTATGACCAAGGCTGGTGATCTCATCATGGAACCCATCAAGAAAGCTTACGACGAGAATGTGCTTAACATCTTCAAGGGTAAGGCTCAGTTCCTCGTCAGCGGACTGGAAGGTGCCTCTGCAGCTGTCCTCGGTGCTTCTGCCGTAGGTTGGGAAGTATAAGGATTGTTCCTTCTGAAACAATAAAAGCAGCTATGTGACTCATTGGAAGCGCATAGCTGCTTTTTGCATGTCCCGAAGCATTGCTTCGACATCCCCGAAACAAAGGGTCGGCACTCCCGAAGCATTGCTTCGACATCCCCGAAGCATTGCTTCGACATCCCCGAAGATAAGCTTCGGCATCCCCGATAAGTAGCTTCGGCATCCCATTACATCTTAGCAGTACAAATGGCGATACTTATGACCGCCTATAGGAGGCCTTAGCGACGGAACTTTAGAAAAGGCCCATGCTGTGGTAAAGGAACGACAATGCGTAAGCGCAGAGTGTTGCGGTGACTACGTGGATGAGACCCGGCATCATGAACGAGTGGTTCAGCAGATATTTGCCGATGACGGTAGTGCCCGAACGGTCGAAGTTCACCGTTGCAATGTCGCTGGGGTAGTTGGGGATAAAGAAATAGCCATATACCGACGGCATGATGCCCAGCAGCACCCATCCCTCGATGCCCAGTGAGTAGGCGAGGGGCAGCATCGAGACGACCACTGCGCCCTGAGAGTTGATGAGAACGGATACCAGGAAGAAGGCAAAAGCCATTGCCCACGGATAGGCTGTCACAAGGTCGGTCAGCATGGCCTGCATCTCTGGCTTGTAGTTGTCGAAATAGGTGTTGGCCATCCAGGCGATGCCGTAGATGGCGACGACGGCAACCATACCGCTCTGCCAGACGGCTCCGCCGACGGCTTTCTTCGGACTGGCCTTGCAGAAGATAATCATCAGGGCGGCAGCCGAAATCATTACAATCTGGATGACGACGTTCATCTTCAGCTTCTCGGTCTTACCGTCACCCATGTCGAAGGTCGGCAACAGGCTCGGAACGGCAGCAAACAGCACGATGACGGCCAGGGCAGCAAGGAAGATATACACAGCACGACGGGCCTCAGGAGAAATCACCTGGTCGAGAGTCGTGGCAGAGTTGCCATAGATATACGAACGCTGGACGGGGTCTTGGATACGCTTCTGGAATTCAGGATCTTTATCCAGGTCGAGACCGCGCTTGTAAGAGGCGGCGGCGGCAAGGATGATACCGACGATACAGGCGGGGATATTGACTAACAGCACCTGAGGAATGGTGACGTCGAAGCCGTTTTCGGCTGAGATAGTGACAAAGGCCACAACGGCAGCTGCGATGGGGGAGCAGGTGATACCTATCTGGGAGGCGATGCTGGCAATGCCGCATGGTCGCTCAGGTCGTATGCCTTTCTTCAAGGCAATGTCGCAGATGATGGGCATCAGTGTATAGACCACATGGCCGGTACCGACGAGTATAGTCAGCGAGAATGTTGCCAGTGGGGCAAGGAAGGTGATGCGGTCGGGATGCTTGCGGAGCAATCGCTCGGCAATCTGAATGAGCCAGTCCATACCGCCCGAGGCTTGCATGATACCGGCGCAGGTGACGGCTGCGATGATGATGTAGATGACATCTGTGGGTGGGGTGCTGGGCTTCAGCGAGAAGCAAAACACAAGAATGGCCAGGCCGATGCCCGAAATAGCTCCAAGGGCAAGGCTGCCATAGCGCGAACCTACCCACAATGCCGCCAACACGATGAGCAGCTGAATAAACATGATAAAAGTCATAATGTTAGGTTTAAGTTTGTATAATTGTTTGGTATTAACACTATTATTATTCTGCAAAAGTAATTAAAATCTTTTAAATGAACAATACTTTTCGTTTGTTTTTCTTTTTTTTATGCCTGATAGTTTTCTTTTTCAAGCTTTTATAGTAATTTTGCAGGCAAATATAAAAGTTATGCGCAAGAGTTTGTGGCTTATTATGGTATGCATAGGCGTTGTCGGATTTGCTTCTTGCACGCAGAAGAAGACCAATACAACGACTCCCTGGGGAACATCGGTCGACGATCCTCTGGCTGTAGAAGACGGCGGTGAAAGCCGTTTTTCCCTTGACGACATACAGACCAACGGCGAACTCATCATGCTCACGATGTCCGGTCCAGACATCTATTACGATTATCATGGGCGTAGCATGGGACTGCAGTATCTTTTGTGCGAGAAGTTCACCCAGCAGCTCGGCGTGTCGCTCCGCGTGGAACTCTGCAAGGATACGGCTGAGATGATAAGCCGGCTGGTCGACGGCGAAGGCGACGTGATTGTCTTCCCGTTGCCTCGACCCACCGAGGGTGTGAGGTCGTGTGGTGCCACTATCGACTCGTTGCAGACCCAGTGGGCCGTCAACATCGACAATGTAGAGCTGGCTGATCAACTCGACAAGTGGTTCCGTCAGGACCTCATCGCGCAAGTCAAACAAGAGGAGTCAGTCGCCTTCACCTCACAGGGCATCACGCGAAGGGTCTATTCGCCCATGCTTGACCGACAGAAGGGGGTTATCTCTAAGTACGATGCCTACTTCCGTCGGTATGCCTCCGTCATCCGGTGGGACTGGCGACTGTTGGCAGCCCTGTGCTATCAGGAGTCGACCTTCGACCCGATGGCGAAATCATGGGCGGGAGCCTGTGGACTGATGCAGATTATGCCGTCGACCGCCACCCATCTCGGACTGCCTCACGCCCAGCTCTTCGACCCCGAACAGAATATCTCTGCGGCAACAAGATACATCGGAGAACTCACAACCCATTTCAAGGATGTGCCCAGCCTGCAGGAGCGCACGCTCTTTGTGTTGGCAGCCTACAACGGAGGCTTCTTCCATATTCGCGACGCAATGGCGCTGGCGCGGAAAAATGGCAAGAACCCCAACCGATGGGCTGACGTCTCGCCATTTGTCCTGAAACTGCGCGAACCTGATTATTACAAAGACCCCGTCGTGAAATATGGCTATATGCGCGGCGATGAGACCGTCGACTATGTTGCTAAAATCCGTAAGCGCTGGAACCAATATCGCGGCGTTCCCGTTGGTCACTCTTCAGAATCATCCCTCGACCTTACTCCCCGCCAAGCCAAGAAACAGCATCGGTTCAAACTGGAATAGACTCAGTGCTGCTAATCGGTGATTGTTGTGACACAATAAAAAGGAGCACCCGACATTCGGATGCTCCTTTTGATATAGATAGAAATCGCTTGATTCACTATAAGCAAGGTCTTTACTAGCTCCAGTCTTCCTTAGACTTGCGGACGTAACTCTGGTAGCGGAGCTTAGCCATGCGCTCGGCTTCGCTGAAGAGTTCGTCGGCTTCGTTAGGATAAGCTTTCTGGACAGACAGGTAACGGACCTCACCCAGCAGGAAGTCGCGGAACTTCTCCCATTGCGGCTCTTTCGAGTCGAGAGTGAACGGGTTCTTGCCTTCTTCGGCCAACTGGGGATTGTAACGCCACAGGTGCCAGTAACCGCACTCAACGGCGCGACCCTCTTCAGCCTGTGAGCGTCCCATGCCACCCTTGATCTTCAGACCGTGGTTGATACACGGAGCGTAAGCAATGACGAGCGACGGTCCGGGATAAGCTTCGGCTTCGCGGATAGCCTTCAGACACTGGGCATTGTCGGCACCCATTGCCACCTGAGCCACGTAGACGTAGCCGTAGGTTGTGGCAATCAGACCGAGGTCTTTCTTACGGATGCGCTTGCCCTGTGCGGCGAACTGAGCGATGGCACCAAGCGGAGTAGCCTTTGAAGACTGACCACCGGTGTTGGAGTAAACCTCAGTATCGAGCACGAGGATGTTGACATCTTCGCCGGAAGCGATGACGTGGTCAAGACCGCCGTAGCCAATATCATAGGATGCACCGTCACCACCGATAATCCACTGGGAACGCTTCACAAGGTAATGTTCCAGAGTCTGCAGTTCCTTGCAGTGCTCGCAGCCTGCTTCGGCACCACCCTTGATGAAAGGCTTGAGGGCTTCAGCCAGACGCTTTGTCTCCTCGGCATCTTCCTTCTTCTCAATCCATTCCTGAGCGAGAGCCTTGAACTCGGCGGGACACTTCTCATCGGCTGTAGCCTCGTTGAGAAGCATCGTCACGCGTTCCTTCATCTTCTTGTTACCGAGCACCATACCCATGCCGAACTCGCAGAAGTCTTCGAACAGAGAGTTGTCGAAGGCAGGACCCTGTCCCTTTTCGTTGGTCGTATAAGGTGTGGAGGGGATAGAAGCTGAATAGATGCTGGAGCAACCCGTTGCATTGGCTACCATCTGGCGGTCGCCGAAGAGTTGTGAGATGAGCTTCACATAAGGAGTCTCACCGCAACCCGAGCAAGCCCCCGAGAACTCGAAGAGCGGAGTCGCAAACTGAGAGTTCTTGGCGTTTGCCTTGATGTCGACAAGATGTTGCTTTGACTTCACGTCCTTAACCAGCTTGTCCCAGTTCTTTGCTTCCTCAACCATTTCGGGAGCATCGGGATTGAAGGGCACCATCTTGAGGGCTTTACCAGTCTTGGGATTACCCGGGCAGACGTCTTCACAGTTGCCGCAGCCAAGGCAGTCGAGGACGGAGGTCTCGATGCGGAAGTGCATACCCTTCATGGCGGCAGGAGCCTTCATCTCGATGGTGTCGAGACCGTTGAAGCCGGCCAGTTCCTCGTCGGTAAGAACGAACGGACGGATGGCGGCATGAGGACATACGAAGGCACACTTGTTACACTGGATACAGTTGTCTTTGTTCCAAACGGGAACGAAGGCTTCGACACCACGCTTCTCATAGGCGGCGGTGCCGTTTTGCCAAGAACCGTCAACGGTGTCGTGCTTGACAAAGTCGCTGACCTTCAGCAAGTCACCGGCCTGACCGTTGATAGGACGGACGAGATCCTTAACGAAGGCGGGAGCATCGTCCTGCTTTTCTGCATCGTCGGGAAGGTTGGCCCATGCGGGATCAACCGTGAGCTGCTTGTATTCGTTACCGCGATCGACGGCGGCATAGTTCATGTTGACAACGTCTTCACCCTTCTTGCCATAAGACTTCACGATGAACTTCTTCATCTGTTCAACGGCAAGCTCCACGGGGATGACGCCGGTGATGCGGAAGAAGGCTGACTGAAGGATGGTGTTCGTGCGGTTTCCGAGACCAATCTCCTGGGCAATCTTCGTGGCATTGATGTAGTAGACGGTGATGTTGTTCTGAGCAAACAGACGCTTCACCTTGTTGGGGATGAAGTTGACGAGTTCGTCGCCATCAAAGATAGTATTGAGCAGGAAGGTTCCGTTCTTCTGCAGGCCGCGTGTCACATCATACATGTGGAGGTAGGCCTGAACGTGGCAAGCAACGAAGTTAGGTGTTGTCACCAGATAGGTCGAACGGATGGGGGTATCACCGAAGCGCAGGTGTGAGCAGGTGAAGCCGCCTGACTTCTTCGAGTCGTAGGAGAAGTAAGCCTGGCAGTATTTGTCGGTAGAGTCGCCGATAATCTTCACGGAGTTCTTGTTGGCACCAACGGTACCGTCGGCACCGAGACCATAGAACTTAGCTTGGAACATACCGGCTCCGCCAAGGGCCATCTCTTCAACTTCGGGCAGTGACGAGAAGGTTACATCGTCAACGATACCGACGGTGAAGTGGTTCTTCGGTTCGGGCAGAGCGAGGTTGTTGAAGACGGAAATAATCTTGGCGGGTGTAGTGTCGGATGAACCGAGACCGTAGCGGCCGCCGACGATGAGCGGTTTTTCTGCAACATCATAGAAAGCACTCTTGACATCGAGATAGAGCGGTTCGCCTTCGGCTCCGGGTTCCTTTGTGCGGTCGAGCACGGCGATGCGCTTGACGGTCTTGGGAATGGCAGCCAGCAGGTGCTTCACGGAGAAAGGACGATAGAGGTGGACAGCCACCATGCCGACCTTCTCGCCCTGAGCGGTCAGATAGTCGATGGCCTCGCGGGCAGCTTCTGAAGCAGAACCCATGAGGATGATGATGCGTTCGGCATCCTTGGCTCCATAGTAGTCAAAGAGATGGTATTCGCGGCCGGTGATTTCGCTGATTTTGTTCAGATAGCCTTCCACCACTTCCGGCACAGCTTCGTAAGCCTTGTTGCAGGCCTCACGATGGGTAAAGAAAGTTTCAGGGTTCTCGGCAGTACCGCGAGTGATAGGACGCTCAGGCGACAGGGCACGGTCGCGGAAGCGCTTTACGTCGGCAGGGTCGACGAGCTTGGCTATCTCTTCCTGTTCCATCACCTCGATCTTGTGGTATTCGTGAGAGGTGCGGAAACCGTCGAAGAAGTTGACAAAAGGAATGCATGTCTTCAGCGTGGCCAGATGAGGAACTGCCGTGAGGTCCATAACTTCCTGGACAGAACCCGAGCAGAACATGGCGAAACCGGTCTGGCGGCAAGCCATCACATCCTGATGGTCGCCGAAGATACAAAGCGAATGAGAAGCCAGCGTACGGGCTGAAACGTCGAAGACGCAAGGCAGCATTTCACCGGCAATCTTATACATGTTGGGAATCATGAGCAGAAGACCCTGTGAAGCAGTGAACGTTGTTGTCAGTGCACCAGCCTGCAGAGAGCCGTGAAGGGCACCTGCGGCACCACCTTCCGACTGCATTTCCTGAACGCTGACGTTCTGCCCCCAAAGGTTCTTGCGACCGCGGGCAGCCCATTCGTCAACATGCTCCGCCATAGGCGAAGACGGAGTGATGGGGTAGATAGCAGCTACCTCTGAGAACATATAGCTCACATGAGCCGCAGCCTCGTTACCATCACAAGTAATGAATTTCTTTTCTTTAGCCATTTTTAGTATTTACGTTAAATGTTTGTATAATTATTTTTGATTTTTCCTGCAAATATACTCAGTTCTTTTGATATTGGCAAATATTTTAATGCTATTTATCATTATTTCTTAGTAGAGGAAGCCGAGAAGCCAGAGTGGAATGCGGTTGTCTTTGCCTACTTCGGTGTTATAGCGCATGTAGTAGGCATCGGGCTGATAGCGTATTTTCTGGTCGCCTGTGGCATCGCAGATACGGAACTTCTTGTCGCCGTCGACAATGTAGAAGGGCTCTTTTCCTCCCTGATTGACCTGATGGTCTTTCCAGAGTGCATTGACGAAGAATGTCTCCATGACATCCTGTTGCTCGACGTGAATGGGATAGATGGCATACATCAGGTTGGAGTTGTGCATCATCACCTTCGACGGTTTCTTTGGAAAGTCTTGTCCGACGGGATAGATGATGTTGATGAGCCGGGCGTCGGCCAGGTTCTTGATGTAGTTCATCACGGTGGCGCGACTCGTCTCAATGGCATCAGCCAGACTGCTCACGTTGGGAGCTCCCGGTCCGTTGACGGCCAGCAGATAGAAGAGTTTTTTTATCTTCGTGAGATACTTCAGTTCGATTTGCTTGATGAGCAGGATGTCAACTTCAGTCATCATGTTCATGGTTTTGAGCAGGTTTTCCGAGAAATTGCGCTGTTCAAGAAAGAAGGGATAGTAGCCGTGATGGAGGTAGTCCTGGAAATATCTGAGGGGACTGACGCGCGGCAGTATCTGCTTGACCAGGCGCTCGTGGTCGTTGAGAATCTCGTCGAGGGTATAGGGTTTGAGGGTTGTGCCAGCCTTCAGGTTGATGAACTCTCGGAAGGAGAACCCTCTGAGGTTATAGCTTTTTACGATACCGTTCAGCTCGGGGTTCTCGTCTTTCAGCCTCATCACACTCGACCCGGTGAAGACAATCTTGAGGTTAGGGTAGGAGTCGTAACATTTTCTAAGTTCCGAACTCCAGTTAGGCTGCTTGAAGACCTGGTCGATGAGCAACACCTTTCCGCCATGCCTGACGAAGTCGCCGGCAAAGTCGGCAATGCCTCTGCCTTCAAAATAGAAGTTATTCATGTTGATATAGAGACACTGACGGTCGTTCACACCGAATTGTTCCTTGGCGTATTGCAGCAGAAACGTCGTCTTGCCGACGCCCCGACTGCCTTTGATGCCAATCATCCGGTCGTTCCAGTCAATTTCATCCATCAGCACGCGACGCACCGGAGCATTGGTATGCTCTACGAGATAAGCATGAGTGCGATAAAAAGCCTCCATCGTTATTACCTTTTTTACTATTTAATCTTTTATCTTTTTACGTCTTTTTATATAATGTACGCCCGTACATTTTTATATATTTACAGGTCACAGTGCAAAGTTACACAATAATTCTCAAATTGCAAAGTGTAGATGTCAAAAAAGTGTAGGAAAAGCAAGTTTTTTAGAAAAAAACGATAAATTATTTGGTAGTTCCGACAAAAAGCACTACCTTTGCACCGCATTTCTAAAAAGGTAACCTTAAAGGTGCCTGAAACAGTATGCACCCGTAGCTCAGTTGGTAGAGCACCTGACTCTTAATCAGGGTGTCCAGGGTTCGAACCCCTGCGGGTGTACTAAAACAACGGAAATGCACGATGAGCACCCGTAGCTCAGTTGGTAGAGCACCTGACTCTTAATCAGGGTGTCCAGGGTTCGAACCCCTGCGGGTGTACAGAGGAAAAGCAGACTTAAAGGGTCTGCTTTTTGGTATTCTTTAAGTATTAATCCGATGGGTCAATCAAGATTTATTTAAGTAGAAAATGAGGAAGCCTTAGAAGGAGTCGCCGAGATAGTCTTGCAGCCTCATATTTCGTGAGCCGGCAACCTTCTGGAGGCTATTCTTCCTGACAACGCTCATCGGGTCAATAATAGGATTAAAGGCATTATCGTAATGGAACAAAAAGAAGAAATGATGGAGCATCGTGAGCAGAGCCGGACTCGCATGGACGCTGCCGAGTCTCGGCAGGATTCGCCGTTTCGCCAGATGAGACGTCACCGTCAACAGCTTTCCGAAGAAGAAAGCATCGGCATATTGCAGAATGCCACGGCAGGTACTTTGGCATTGCTTGGAGACAATGACTATCCTTATGCAGTCCCCATCAGCTATGTATATGACGGTGAGCGATTGTATTTCCACAGTGCGCTGAGTGGACATAAAGTCGATGCCATCCGCAAATGTGACAAGGCTTCGTTTTGTGTTATTGATCAGGACGAGGTGCATCCGGAGAAGTACACCACATTCTTCCGTAGCGTGATAGCATTTGGCAGAATCCGCATCATTGATGATGAGACAGAAAAATTGGAAACGGCCCGGATGCTTGGCAACCGATATAATTCAAACCAAGAGGAGGCCTTGCAGGAGGAACTTCAGAAAAGTCTGTCGCGTATGCTGATGCTCCGGTTCGATATAGAGCATCTTACAGGGAAAGAGGCTATAGAACTGAAGAGGCAGTGAGAATAAGGCGGCGTGAGGGCTGTGTGTTCGGATAAATGATTAAAAACGAGTTGATTGTGCTACGGTCGCTTAAGTTTTCCGTATGGCGAAGAGCACAATCGGGAGGGGCGAAGCATTCTATCGAAAATGTTATCAGGCACAGGTAATCCCCTTATCAAGCACAGATAATCCCCTTATCAAGCACAGATAATCCCCTTATCAAGCACAGATAATCCTCATATCAAGCACAGATAATCCGATTACCTGTGCGTGATCATACTTGGGTGTGGTAGTGCCGTTATGGGCGATAGGTACAAACGCCACTTCCGACGGGTAGCTATTACTAAAAAAACATAAACAAGTTTCTGTTTTCTTTGTTTTGCGCCCACTTCTTTGTATTTTTGCAAACTCATAGAAAACGGAAGAAGTGAATGAGGTTGCTATAACCTTGCAAGAACAGAAGTAAATGATTTCAGTAGAAGGATTAAGGGTTGAGTTTGGTGTGAAGCCGCTGTTCCATGATGCGAGCTTTGTCATCAACGACCGCGACCGTATCGCCCTTGTGGGAAAGAACGGTGCAGGCAAGTCGACCTTACTCAAGATATTGTGTGGCCAGCAACAGCCTACGATGGGCGTGGTGGCTGTTCCCAACGATACTACCATCGGGTATCTGCCGCAGGTGATGAAACTGTCGGACGACACAACGGTGCGCGAGGAGACGCGAAAGGCTTTCGCCGGCAATACAAGGCTGAAAGAGAAAGTGGATCGTCTGGAGCGCGAACTGGGCGAACGGACAGACTATGAAACGCCGGAATACATGGCGCTGGTCGAGAAATTCACCCAAGAGCACGAACGCTACCTGATGATGGGTGGTGAGAACTACGAAGCCGAGATTGAGCGCACGCTGTTAGGGCTGGGCTTTGTCAGGACCGACTTCGAACGTCCCACCAGTGAGTTCTCCGGAGGATGGCGTATGCGTATAGAGCTGGCCAAAATCCTCCTGCAGCGTCCTGACGTGCTGTTGCTCGACGAGCCCACCAACCATCTGGACATCGAGTCAATCCAATGGCTTGAGCAGTTTCTACAGCAGAGTCCTTCTGCCGTCGTACTGGTCAGCCACGACCGTGCCTTTATCAATAATGTGACGAACCGTACGCTGGAAATATCGTGCGGTCAGGTCATCGACTATAAGGTGAAGTACGATGAATATGTGGTGCTTCGCAAGGAGCGCAGGGAGCAGCAGCTCCGTGCCTATGAGAACCAACAGAAGGAGATGGCCGACATGCGCGAGTTCATCAACCGTTTCCGCTATCAGGCGACGAAGGCCGTTCAGGTGCAGCAGAAGATAAAGCAGCTGGAGAAGATAGTGCCTATCGAGGTCGATGAGGTGGACAATTCGGCCATGCACCTGAAGTTTCCGCCCTGCCTGCGTAGCGGCGACTATCCCATCATCTGCGAAGATGTCGCGAAAAACTATGGCGACCATCAGGTGTTCTCCGATGTCAGCTTCATCTTGAAACGTGGAGAAAAGGTAGCCTTTGTCGGTAAGAACGGCGAAGGAAAGTCGACGCTGGTGAAGTGCATCATGAATGAGATTGCCTTTAAGGGAAATCTGAAGATTGGTCACAACATTCAGATTGGCTACTTTGCCCAGAACCAGGCGCAGTTGCTCGACGAGTCGCTGACCGTTTTCGACACCATCGACAGGGTGGCGCGGGGCGACATTCGCTTGCGCATCAACGACATCCTCGGTGCCTTTATGTTTGGCGGTGAGGCGTCAGAGAAAAAGGTGAAAGTGCTCTCCGGAGGCGAGCGCAGCCGCCTGGCGATGATACGCCTGTTGCTCGAACCCGTGAACCTGCTCATTCTCGACGAGCCCACCAACCATCTCGACATGCCTTCGAAGGATGTGCTGAAGGAGGCTATCCGCGCTTTCGACGGCACCGCCATCATCGTCTCTCACGACCGCGAGTTCCTCGACGGACTCGTCACGAAAGTCTATGAGTTTGGCGGAGGAAAGGTGCGCGAGCATTTGGGCGGCATCTACGACTTCCTCCGGGAGAAGAAGATTACGGAACTTAACGAACTGAATGTGACGCCCCCACGCCAGCAGAACATCAAGAGTGAGCCTATGCCGACGGCAGAGAAGAGCGGCTCACAGTCGTATCAGGAGCGGAAGGAACAACAGAAACGCATCAACCGCCTGCAAAAGTCCATCAAGGAGTCGGAAGAAAAGATAGCCCAGCTGGAGGCTCGCATCAAGGAACTCGATGCCTTGCTCTATGAACCGGAGAACGCCTCGAACATGGAACTCGTGACCGAATACACCTCGACCCACAAAGTGCTCGACACAGAGAACGACCGCTGGCTGCAGCTGTCGGAGGAACTGGAAGAGCTGAAGGGTTAGGAAGTCTCATCCCCCAATACCGACTCCAAGGGAAGGTTTGAGGTTTTTATCCATAATCAATTATCAATTAAAAGATTAGCTTCAATAAGTTGAGCAAATGTGAAACTTAAATCAAGTTTATGCCAGAACAAAATAGAAACTCAAGAAATACGCGCCGAGGTGCCAATGTGCCCATCGACAACACCTATGGCCACCTGCAGCCACAGGCTCTCGAGATTGAGCGCGTGGTGCTGGGAGCACTGATGATAGACAAAGATGCCTTTTCCGTCGTGTCAGACATGCTGGTCCCGGCTACCTTCTACGACCCGCGTCATCAGAAGATCTATGAAGCCGTGCAGTCGCTCAACATGAACGACCGCCCCGTTGACATCATCACCGTCACCGAGGAATTGCGCCGAATGGGCGTCATCGAAACCGTCGGCGGGCCAGCCTATGTGGTTGAACTCAGTTCGCAGGTTGCCTCGTCGGCCCACATCGAGTATCACGCCAGCATACTCGCACAGAAATACCTGGCCCGACAACTCATCACCTATGCCAGTGAGATAGAGACAGGTGCCTTCGACGAGACCATCGATGTCAACGAACTGGTGCAGACTGCCGAGGGACGTCTCTTCGAGATTTCGCAGAAGAACATGAAGCAGGACTTCACCCATGTGGCTCCAGTGGTGACCGAGGCCGTGCAGATACTTCAGAAGGCATCGACCAATACGTCGGGAATGACCGGCATACCGTCGGGCTTCACCGGGCTTGACAACTACACGAGTGGATGGCAACGTGCCGATCTGGTCATAATTGCTGGCCGACCGGCAATGGGTAAGACTTCGTTCGCATTGTCCATCGCAAAGAATATCGCTGTCGACTACAATGAGCCCATTGCCTTTTTTTCACTCGAAATGGATAATGTGCAGCTGGTCAACCGCCTGCTTTCCAATATCTGTGAAATCTCCGGTAAGAAAATCCTTAACGGACAGCTGTCGCAGGACGAATGGCAACGACTCGACAAGAACGTGAGTAAACTGCAGAATGCTCCCATCTATATTGATGACACGCCAGGTCTCAGCATTTTTGAGTTGAAGACAAAAGCCCGCCGCTTGGTTCGCGAAAAGGGCGTGAAGGTCATCATGATTGACTATCTGCAGCTGATGAATGCTTCCGGTGCCCGCTTCGGCAGCCGTCAGGAAGAGGTTTCAACCATCTCGCGTTCGCTGAAGGAACTGGCCAAGGAACTCGGCCTGCCCATTCTGGCATTGTCGCAGTTGAACCGTACGGTGGAGAACCGTGAAGGTATTGAAGGCAAGCGACCCCAACTCAGCGACCTGCGTGAGTCGGGAGCTATCGAGCAGGATGCCGATATGGTGCTCTTTGTCCATCGTCCCGAATACTATCGTATTTTGCAAGACGAGAAGGGCAACGACTTGCGCGGCAAGGCACAGATTATCATCGCCAAGCACAGAAAGGGCTCGACGGGTGACGTGCTGTTGAACTTCCGCGGAGAGTTTACCCGTTTCCAGAATCCCGATGACAGCTATGTTGCTCCTATCCCTGAGGGAATGCCTGCGGGTGAGTTTATCAGCAGTAAGATCAACGGCGACCAGGCTGATCCCTTTGAGGCATCGGTGATGGACGACGGCATGATGCCCTGAGAAAAGAACTATCAATAACAAAAAAGAATTAGATTATGAAGAAATTATCATTGTTCATGCTGATGGTGGTATGTGCTACGATGAGCTATGCCCAGGCAAAAGAGACCGTTGCCATTCTCGGTGACTCGTATTCCACCTATGAAGGTTATCTGACTCCCTCGACAAATGAAATATGGTATTTCCAACCCTGGCGCGACAAGCGTACAGATGTCAACGACGTCAAGCAGACATGGTGGTGGCAGGTCATTGACCGAGGCGGGTTCAAGCTGGGTGTCAACAATTCCTATTCCGGCTCGACCATCTGTAACACCGGCTATAATGACGAGGACTACACGGCACGTTCCTTTGTCACACGATACAATAACCTTGGAACGCCAGACATCATCTTTGTCTTCGGAGGAACGAACGACAGCTGGGCCAACGTCCCTGTCGGTGAGTTCAAGTATGAGAATATCCGCCGGGCCGACCTCTTCACCTTCCGTCCTGCCATGGCCTACCTGATGCAGGGACTCATCAACCATTATCCGGGAGCGCGTATCTATGTGCTCATCAACAATGAACTGTCAGAAGAGGTGACCAATTCAATGAAAACCATTGCCGACCGCTATGGCATTCCCTACATTCAGCTCAAGGACATCGACAAGAAAGGCGGACACCCGTCAATCAAAGGCATGAGTCAGATTGCCGACCAGATCTTAAAGGTCATAAAAAAGTAATAGCAAACAGGTGAGGAAGGGTTTCTTTTTAGCATTTGCATTCTGCGTGGCAGCAGCCGTCAACGCCCAGGACCATCAGGCCTTGCGCGACAGTCTGGCAGTGGCTGCCGACCGACTCTCGTTCTATCCTGACTCGGTCGATTTGCGACTGAGAAAGGCTGGGTTTAATCTGCAGTTGGAGCAATGGCAGTATGCCAAGGATGAGTACGATTATGTGTTGAAAAGACACCCCAACAACATCGCAGCCCTCTACTTCCGTGCCTATGTCAACGAAAAGCTGAACCGTCTGCACTTCGCCAAACTCGACTACGAGGGAGTCCTCAGCCTCATACCCAATCACTTCGAGGCTCGGCTGGGACTGTCGCTGCTCAGTCAGAAGATGGGACGCACCACCGATGCCCTCAATCAGATCAATCTGCTCGTTGAACAGCATCCCGACAGTGCCATCGCTTATGCAGCCCGGGCAGGCATTGAGGTGGAGCGGAACCTATATGACTTGGCGGAAGGAGATTTCACCGAAGCCATCATTCGCGACGGACGGAATGTTGACTATATCCTAAACAGAGCGGTCGTCAGAATACACCTGAAGCGCAAGGAGGAGGCTAAGGAAGACCTTGAAAGACTGGTCGCACTGGGCATTTCGCGATATGCCCTCTCGGAATACTTCTCCGCCTGTAAATAAGTCCTATGGAATAGGGGAGGGCGACAGCATAAGAGAAGGCTCCGGCTGGAATGATTACCAGACGGAGCCTTCTCTTTTTTATGTATCTTCTCCTGCCAACCGCTTTGGTTAGCAGAAGGATTAGACTGAATATTACATGAAGGCAACAGTAAGACCAGCCATCACGATGCTGACCATCGACAGGAGCTTGATGAGGATGTTCAGTGAAGGACCAGAGGTGTCCTTGAAGGGATCGCCGACGGTGTCACCGACGATAGTGGCCTTATGGGCAAACGAACCCTTGCCGCCGAAGTTACCTTCTTCGATGTTCTTCTTGGCATTGTCCCAAGCACCGCCGGCATTGGCCATGAAGACGGCCAGCGTAAAGCCACCGGCCAGACCGCCGACGAGCAGACCTAACACACCGGCCACGCCGAGGACACAACCGACGATGATAGGAATGATAATGGCAAGGATGCTGGGGAATATCATCTCATGCTGGGCGGCACGAGTGGAAATCTCTACGCAACGGCCATAGTCGGGAGTACCTGTTCCTTCGAGGATGCCGGCAATCTCCTTGAACTGACGGCGTACCTCAACAACCATCTTCTGGGCGGCACGGCCGACGGCTTCCATCGTCAGACCGCAGAACAGGAAGGCTGCCATGGCACCGATAAAGGCACCGACAAGTACTTTCGGGTTCATCAGGTTCACCTGGAAGAAGTTCATGAAGTCGGGGATAGTGGCGTCGGCAGCATTGATGGCTTCGCCTTGCAGGTTGGTCAGTGTCTCGCCGGCACGTGTCATGGCAATCTTGATTTCCTCAATATAAGAGGCCAACAGGGCAAGAGCTGTCAGAGCGGCAGAACCGATAGCAAAGCCTTTACCTGTTGCGGCTGTGGTGTTACCCAGAGCGTCGAGGGCATCGGTGCGATGGCGCACTTCTTCACCCAGTTCGCTCATCTCAGCGTTACCGCCGGCATTGTCGGCAATAGGACCGTAGGCGTCGGTAGCCAAGGTAATACCCAGTGTGGAGAGCATACCCACGGCAGCAATGCCGATGCCATAGAGTCCGTGAGCAAGACTGCTCGAAGACATGGAAAGGTCGAAATTATTGGCGAAGAGATAGCTCAACATGATGGCAACACCGATGGTGAGCACAGGTATGCAGGTGGAAATCATACCCGTTCCTATACCCTTGATGATAACGGTGGCAGAACCAGTAAGACCTGCCTCAGAAATCTTCTGGGTGGGCTTGTAGGAATGGGAGGTGTAATATTCTGTAGCCTGACCGATGATGACACCGGCGGCCAGACCAGTGATGACTGAGAATGAAAGGCCGAGCCAGTTCTCAATGCCCAGCAGGTAAAGGATGGCAAAGGTGGCAACGGCAATGAGACAAGCCGATACGTTCGTACCCAGAGACAGTGATTTCAGCAGGTCGCGCATGGTGGCTCCCTCCTTCGTGCGAACGAGGTAGATACCAAAGATGCTGAGGAACACACCGACGGCGGCGATGAGCATCGGGGCGATGACGGCCTTCAGCTGCATTCCGTCAGCCTGACTGGCGGCAAAGGCAGAGGCACCGAGGGCAGCGGTAGAAAGGATACTTCCGCAATAGCTCTCATAGAGGTCGGCGCCCATACCGGCTACGTCGCCTACGTTGTCGCCTACGTTATCAGCGATGGTGGCGGGGTTGCGGGGATCGTCCTCAGGAATGTCAGCTTCCACCTTACCTACGATGTCGGCACCTACGTCGGCAGCCTTCGTGTAGATACCGCCGCCGACACGGGCAAACAGAGCCTGCGTAGAAGCACCCATACCGAAGGTCAGCATCGTTGTGGTGATTGAGATGAGACCGTCAACGTCGAAGATGTTCAGCACGATGAACCAGATGGCAATGTCGAGAAGACCCAGACCGACAACGGTCAGACCCATCACGGCACCCGAGCGGAAGGCAATCTTCAGACCGGCGTCAAGGCTCTTACGGGCAGCGTTGGCAGTACGACCGGACGCATAGGTGGCGGTCTTCATTCCGAAGAAACCAGCCAGACCAGAGAAGAAACCGCCAGTGAGGAATGCAAACGGAACCCATGGGTTCTGCACATGAAGGACATAGGCCATAATAGCGAAGAGGATGGCCAGGGCGATAAATACGTAAGTAACAACCTTGTACTGTTGTTTAAGATAAGCCATAGCACCGTCACGGACGTACTTGGCAATTTCTTTCATGCGGGGTGTTCCTTCATCGGCTGTAAGCATCGACTTGAAGAAACACCATGCCATGCTTAGTGCAACAATTGAAGCAACGGGCACTAACCAGAAAACACTTGGAATGTTGTTCATAAGAAATTAACTGTTTTATGATTTAAGTTTTAATTAGATTTTCTTGTCGTTCTTAATGGCAACAGTGTGCTATTTATTATAAATAATGTATAAGAATTAGGGTTGAGATGTCACTCTTCGGTTTGCATCATGAACCCTAATTCTTAAGTACCCTTCTTAGAAGCGGAAATCGAGTTCTACGTCTACAAGGTTGTGGTTCTTATGGATGGAACGCTCGTTGACGAGGGCGTATTCTACGTTCAGTTGCAGGTTCTTGTTGAAGAGATAGTCGGCACCAATTTCGTAGTAGGTCTTGCTCGTGCCCATCTCTTTCTCGTTGCGATAGCAGTCATAACGGGCCTTGACATGGAGTTTCTTCTCGATGACAGGAGCAATGCAGAGGGCATACCAGCCATCGGCCTTGTCGCCGTCAGCGATATTGGCTCCATAGCCTTGGCTGTGGATGTATTCAGTACGGAAGGTCCAGTCGTTCTTTACATATTCAGCAGAAAGGGCATAACGGTTCTTGCTGACGTGGTTGCGGCTGCCTGTCCAACCGAAAGCACCGATGCGCATACCCTCGATGGGCATTACCCAAGCACCTCCAATAACATCCTTGCGTTCGTCGGCATCCTTCTTGTTAATGCCTTCACCGTTGAAAACACCAATCTGATAGTGCAGAAGGTTGCGACCGGAAGCGTTGGGAAGGAAGTCACCCTGAACCTGAACACCGATGTCACGGCCATTGGAAGCCTGTTCGCCCGTGCGATCAGAGAAACCTGCCAGCTTTGAGACGTTCTGTGAATAGGACATAAAGCCCTGGGTGATAGGATGCATGGGGTTTTCAAAGGTAAACGGACGTTTGAACTGACCGGCTTTTACTTTGAAATAACTATACTTCTGCCATTCGGCGAAGGCATCAACGATGCGGGGTGAAGAACCCAACGTGGATGTGTTGCCGTTCACCTGAAGCTGCATCTTCCAATACCAGTCATCTTGGATTTTTCCGTCAAGGGCAATACGGACAAGGCGAAGATTGAAAGAGTTCTGCTCGGCACCTTCCTTGTCTTCGGCCTGATATTGAACCATACCGTAACCGCTTAACTTTACGTTGTTAATCCATGAGGGACTCTTCGTCTCCTGAGCGTTGGCCACGAGCGACATCATTGCTGCAAGGGCCATCATGGTCATTTTTTTCATTTCTTTTTCTGTAAATTGTAAATAATGTGTCGTTTTGTTATTTCGGGTGCAAAGCTACACATTTTTTTTTACAATTCAGCATATTTTGTTAAAAAAGTGTGAAATAATGCCAAAAAAGTTCTTATATGAGTCGCAAGACCTGCAAGTGTAGGCATTTATTGCAAAAAAAGGCAGAAAATACCAAAAATATTTGCCAGTATAAAAAAAACTCAGTAATTTTGCAGAGATTATGTGAAGTAAACTTTGCTGAGGACTAAATAAAAAAACAAAATAGGAGAACATGAAGAAACGGATTTTCCCTTTACTGGCCATCGCCACAATGGCTCTCTTGGCCACAGGATGTAAGAGCTACAAGCAAGTTCCTTATTTCCAAAACATTGAAGAAATCAGCCTTGAGGCATCGAAAGGCCTCTATGACGTGCGCATCAAGCCGAAGGACATGCTGACCATCACCGTCAACAGCGACGACCCCACAGGTCAGACCGAAATGCCTTTCAACCTTCTGGTTCGTAACACCCTGATGAGCAATTCCTCCATCGGTACGAGTTCTGGTTCGCTCCAGACTTATCTCGTTGAGAACGACGGCTCTATCAACTTCCCTGTCATAGGACGCATCGAAGTGGGGGGCAAGACCAAGTCAGAGGTAGAGAACTATATTACCGAGCGCATCCGTCCTTATATCAAACCCGATAATCATGTCGTGGTAACGGTCCGCATGGCCAACTTCCGCGTGACGGTGACGGGTGAGGTGAATCGTCCGGGCGTTATCTCCGTGGCATCAGAGAAGATGAGCATCCTCGAAGCAATAGCCCAGGCTGGTGACCTCTCTATCTATGGTAAGCGTCAGAATGTTATCTTGCTTCGCGAAGATGCAACGGGTCAGAAGAATTATGTCAAAATCGACCTGACGGATGCCAACATCATCAATTCGCCTTACTACTACGTTCAGCAGAACGACATCATCTACGTCACGCCGAACGCCACAAAGGCCAAGAACTCTGACATCGGACAGTCCACAACACTGTGGTTCTCGGCAACGAGCATCCTCATCTCCCTGACCTCACTGCTCTACAATATCTTGAAATAAGAGTTTGGAAAATAGGTTAGGCTGAAGAGCCAAGCAAATAAAGGTAAAAGGGCAAAGACCACTGCGTCAGCTCTTTTACCTTTATCCTTTTTTGTAGTGGAAAAGGTTTATGGGATAAGACCTTTGCCGAAGGTAAGGGTTGACGGAGCCGAAGCTTTGAACCGGCACAGCCGAAAGTAAGCTTTGACTTGGTCGAAGCTAAGACTTGACTTGGTCGAAGCTAAGGAATGTCTTTTTAGTATTATTAACACGTCGCAACAGGCATTTTTTCGTGAGAAAGTTTGGATTGCTCGTTTTTTTTTGTTTACTTTGCAGGTGGATTGTGTAACTTAAAACCCAATAACAATGAACACAAAGGAAACAGAATCCCTCTGTGGTCTGAAACGCGAAGACTTTCAGACCACTGTCAACGGTAAGCAAACGGATCTTTACATCCTGAAAAACACGCAGGGATGCGAGGTCGCAGTAACTAACTATGGAGGTGCACTGGTGGCCATTATGGTTCCCGACTGCAACGGCAACTTCGCCAATGTCATTCAGGGCCATGACAACATACAAGACGTCATCAACTCCCCGGAGCCTTATCTCTCGACCCTTATTGGCCGCTACGGCAACCGTATCGCCAGAGGTAAGTTCCAACTCAACGGCAAAGAGTATCAGTTGGCCATCAACAACGGCCCCAACTCGCTGCACGGAGGTAAGAGCGGATGGAATGCCCGCGTATGGAACGCCACGCAGATGAATGACCAGGCCCTCGTTCTCGAATACGTCAGTCCCTATGGTGAGGAGGGTTTTACGGGAGAAGTGAAAACGACAGTTGTATATACCTTCACCAACGACAATGAGCTGGTTATAGAATACATGGCCACGACGAACAAGAAAACCATTCTGAACCTCACTTCACACGGCTTTTTCTCACTGGCGGGCATAGCCGACCCGACTCCAACCATCGACGACCTTATTTGCGAAATCAATGCAGACTACTATCTGCCCATTGATGATACGAGCATCCCTACGGGCGAAATCCGCTTCGTAAAG
Organism: Prevotella sp.; assembly: GCA_017445845.1. Lineage (GTDB taxonomy): Bacteria > Bacteroidota > Bacteroidia > Bacteroidales > Bacteroidaceae > Prevotella. The sequence continues at coordinate 36,764 of JAFSRY010000039.1, read as the reverse complement.
GGAACTCCCTTCGACTTCCGCACTCCGAAACCCGTCGGTCGCGACATCGATGCCGACGACGAGCAGATTAAGAATGGCGCCGGCTACGACCACTGCTTCGTATTGAACAAGAAGGAAGAAGGTGAATGCTCATTTGCCGCCCGAATTGTCGAGCCCAACAGCGGCCGTACGATGGAAGTCTATACTACCGAACCCGGCGTGCAGGTCTACACCGACAACTGGGCCGACGGCTACAAGGGCCAGCATGGCGCTACGTTCCCCCGCCGCTCAGCCATCTGCTTCGAGGCACAGCACTTCCCCGACAGTCCCAATCATCCTTACTTCCCCAGCGTAGTCCTTGGCCCCCACGAGAAGTATAAGCAGAAGACGGTCTATAAATTTGGAATTGAAAAATAAATATTAATAACTAAAAACATTTACAACAAAATGACACAACAAAAGAAAAATGGAGCTGTCGTTGCCATCATCGCAATGATGTTCCTGTTTGCAATGATTTCGTTCGTAACCAACATGGCAGCCCCCTTCGGTACCATCTGGAAGAACCAGTATGAGTGGGCTGGTATGGTTGGTAATCTGATGAACTTCGCCGCTTACCTCTTTATGGGTATTCCTGCCGGCGTGATGATTACCAAGATAGGTTACAAGAAGACCGCCCTCGTAGCCCTTGCCTTGGGCTTCCTCGGCATTGCCGTCCAGTATTGCTCGAGCACAATGGATGCCACAGCTATCAGCGCCTATGTGGTCTACCTGCTGGGTGCCTTCATCTGCGGCTTCTGCGTATGTATCCTGAACACCGTCGTCAACCCGATGCTCAACCTGCTCGGTGGTGGTGGCAACCGCGGTAACCAGCTCATCCAGACCGGTGGCTCGCTGAACTCTCTGGCTGCTACGCTGACGCCTATGCTCGCCGGTGCCATGATTGGCGAAATCACTAAGGAGACCTCCCTTGGCGATGTCGCTCCTCTGCTGCTTATTGCCCTGGCAATCTTCGCCTGCTCGTTCGTCATCATCTACTTCACGAAGATTGAAGAGCCCGACGTAGAGAAGTCTAACGTCATGGAAGGTGTGAAAGGTGCCCTCGGCTATCGTCACCTCGTACTCGGTATCATTGCCATCTTCTTCTATGTAGGTATCGAGATCGGTATTCCCGGACAGCTGTTGTTCTACCTCGGACAGCCCGTTGCCGAAGGTGGTGTACTGGGTAACATGACTGTTGCCGGAACCATCGCCGGTTTCTACTGGCTGCTGATGCTCGTCGGCCGTTTCACCAGTGCCTTCATCTCGGGTAAGGTTTCATCACGCAGTCAGCTTATCTGCACCTCTGCAGTAGCCATCTGCCTGCTCATCGTAGCCATCATGATGCCTGAGACCACAAAGATGACACTTGCCGGCAACGAAGTACCGACGAAAGTATTGTTCATCATCCTCTGCGGTCTCTGCACATCGGTGATGTGGGGTGTTATCTTCAACCTTGCAACCGAAGGACTCGGCAAGTATACTCCTTCTGCATCTGGTCTGTTCATGACGATGGTCGTCGGTGGTGGTGTCATGCCGCTCATCCAGAACCTCATGGCCAATAAGATTGGCGACATCAACAGCTACTGGCTCATCGTTGCCATGCTCGCATTCCTGCTGTTCTACGGTGTGACTGGTTGCAAGCCCGCCAAGAAATAATAGCTAAAGCCACCCACAGCCCCTCCCCCGAAGGAGGGTCTGCGGGTTATGGTAATCATAATTTCTAATTATTCATTACTAATTTCTAATTATAAAAAAATGTTGGATATTGAATTTGTAAGAAGTCGCTTCATCAAGCACTTCGATGGTAAAACCGGTAACATCTATACATCTCCGGGTCGTATCAACCTCATTGGCGAGCACACCGACTACAACGGTGGCTTCGTATTCCCAGGTGCCGTTGACAAGGGCATCATGGCAGAAATGCGTCCCAACGGGACAGAGAGCACCATCCGTGCTTACTCTATCGACCTGAAAGACCGTGTTGACTTTGACTTCCACGACGGCGTAGGTCCCCGTGCCTCGTGGGCAAAGTATATCTATGGCATCACGCTTGAGATGGAAGCCCTCGGTGTTCCTGTGAAGGGCTTTAACATTGCCTTCGCAGGTGACGTACCCCTCGGAGCCGGTATGTCATCATCGGCTGCTATGGAGAGCTGCTTTGCTTGCGGACTGAACGACCTCTTTGGTGACAACAAGGTCTCTAAGTGGGATATGGTGCTGGCCGGACAGGCAACCGAGCACAAGTATGTGGGTGTCAACTGCGGTATCATGGACCAGTTTGCCAGCGTCTTCGGACAGGAAGGCAAACTGATGCGCCTCGATTGCCGTAGCCGTGAATTTGAGTACTTCCCCTTCGACCCGAAGGGCTACAAGCTCGTCCTCATCAATTCTTGCGTGAAGCACGAACTCGTAGGCTCACCCTACAACGACCGCCGCAACTCTTGCGAGAACGTCGTGAAGCACATCGCTGCCAAGCATCCGGAGGGAACCTTTGAAACCCTGCGTGACTGCACATGGGAGCAGTTGGAGGAAGTACGCGCAGAAGTAGGCGAAGAAGACTACACTCGCGCTCACTTCGTACTCGGTGAGAAAGACCGTGTGCTGGCTGTCTGCGATGCTCTTGAGAAGGGCGACTACGAAACCGTCGGACAGAAGATGTACGAGACCCACTACGGGCTGTCGAAGGAGTATGAGGTCAGCTGCGAAGAACTCGACTACCTCAATGACCTCGCCAAGGAGTGCGGTGTCACCGGTTCGCGCATTATGGGCGGTGGCTTCGGCGGCTGCACCATCAACCTCGTTAAGGACGAACTCTACGATAACTTCATCAAGACCGCTACCGAGAAGTACATCGCTAAGTACGGCAAGGCTCCGAAAGTCTATGACGTCATCATCAGCGAAGGCTCACACAAGGTATGCTAAGCAGATAAGAAGTATTAACTCATAAGTAGGTAGACAGGCTGATAAGCAGACGTTTCGGTATGACTCTGTCAGCCTGTCTTATTTGCTATAAACTAAACACCATTTTTCCATGAAGCTAAGAAACCTTTTCCTCGCCGCGCTTGTTGCCGCATTGGCAGCCTGCGGCGGAAACAATAATGGGCTGACCATCTCCGGACTCGACCCAGCCAACTTCGAAGTCATCAACGACGGTCACCCCGTGAAGCTCTATGTGCTGAAGAATGCTGGACAGATGGAAGTCTGCGTTACCAACTTCGGTGCCCGCATCGTCAGCGTCTGCGTGCCCAACAAGCAAGGCAAGATGACCGATGTCGTGCTCGGCTTCGACAACATCATCCAGTACGGACTCGACCCCGACTCTCTCAACAACGACAACAACTTCGGGGCTGCCATCGGACGCTATGCCAACCGCATCAACAAAGGACAAGTCACGATTGCCGGCAAGAAGTATCAGCTGCCGCAGAACAACTTCGGACACTGCCTGCACGGCGGGCCGGAAGGCTTCCACAACCAGTACTTTGACGTTGTAGAAGTGACCGACAACAGCATCAAGCTCGCCTATACAGCCGCAGACGGAGAGATGGGATTCCCCGGAAACCTGCAGACCACCGTCACCTACACCGTGAAGGACGACAACACCCTCGACATGCTCTTCGAGGCAGAAACCGACCAGGAGACCATCGTCAACCTGACCAACCACTCCTACTTCAACCTCTCGGGCGACCCCTCCGTGCCCTGCACCGACCATGTGCTCTTCATCAATGCCGACTACTACACGCCCATCGACTCCACCTTCATGACAACGGGTGAGATCAAGAAGGTATACGGCACACCGATGAACTTCACCAAGCGTCATCCCCTCTACCAGACCATCGGCGATACCTCGTGGCAAGACATCCGCTTCGCTAATGGCTACGACCACAACTGGTGTCTGAACACCTATAAGAACGGTAAGGGTGACGACACGAAAGTCGCTGCCAGCCTATATTCAGAGGTCACGGGCATATACATGGAACTCTTCACCAACCAACCCGGCCTGCAGGTCTATACAGGCAACTTCCTCGATGGCACCGTCACGGGCAAGCGCGGTGTAGTCTATCCCTTCCGCGCCTCTATATGTCTGGAGCCGCAGAACTATCCCGACTCTCCCAACAAGAAGAATTTCCCGTCACCCTACCTGAAGCCAGGCGAGAAGTATACGCATCACTCTGCATTCCGTTTCTCTATCCGATAGAACCTGTTGGCGGTTGCATTACAGAGTACCGTCATCGTCATCTCATTTTGGAACACTTATTATCTCACACGGGAAAGCGGCTTATCAGTGCTTGATAAGCCGCTTTCCCGTGTGAGATAATAGCCTTTCCTGGCTGTGATAATAATTCCGATGATAAGACTCCTTGCTGACAAAGGATAGTTACCGCTATTTCATCTCTCAAAAAATGGTGTGAGCGATGCGGATGTCGAGTACTGGATAGACGGGGAAACTCTTGATGATGTTGAGGTAATGGCCCACCTGTCCGTTGACATCCGTCAGGTCGCGCACCATGTCCACGCCGTCTTGTGTGATGATGCTCGGTTTGCCGCCCCAGAAGATGGCTCCGCAGTCGAACGATAGGGTAGTGCGCTTGTCTTTCGTAATCGGTCCGCCGTAGCCGAATCCGATGTAGGGTCGGAACGTGTTGACGAATGCCTTGGCCTTTACCATCATGTTGTCGTCGGGCGTCATGCGGTATTCCTCACCGGCCTTATAGACGAGGTCGCCCTTCCGATATTGCAGGTCACCTTTTTTATGCAGCAACACATAGTTGCCGAAGTTCGGGTCGTCCTCGTCTTCTACAAATTGTGCCTCTTGGATGATGTTTCCGTCCTTGTCCTGAATCTCTATGGCGTAGACATTGTGGTCATAGTACATATCCTGAGTGGCATAGAAGTCATGTTTGAACTTGCCTACAGCGTAGCTCATCGAGCCATAGCTTTTGAAGGCCTGGTTCATCCAGGGCTCCAGTTCCATGCCACTGCCGTTGAACGAGAACACGCTCTGTTCGTATATGACGTTCCAGTAGATTTTGTTGTACATCTTTACGGCCATCAGCGATGGCATGTCCTCGCGGGTGTTGAAGGCATTGGCTACATGGTGGTTGCCGATGTAGAAGCCCGCCGTGAAGTGCCAATTCTTATTGTTCTTGAAGGGGTGGATGTCGGCCATCAGCTTAAACTGGTTGAAAGAGGGCTCGCCGACCATCGTGACATTGTTCTTCGGTGCATAGCCCGTGAAACCCTCAAGGATTTCAGCCAGTCTGTTGAACTTTTGGTTCTGAATGCTTCTGTTCTCTTCTGCCGTCTTCGTCGGGTCGTCATCACCTACTTGCACGCCAAAGTGCATGTCCTTCGTGAAATGGGGCATGAAGGCAGCTCCGGCCCTCAGGTTCACATATTCGCCGACAGGCATTGACAAATCGAAGCCGAATCCCGTCGAACCGGCGGTGACACCCACATCCAGATGGTTGAAGTGTTTCTTATCCGTCGTTTCAGTCAGTTGGGCGCAGAGCGGTCCGACTGCCAGTATAAGGGTTGTGGCGAGGGTGATGGTTCTTCTCCTAAGCATAGTCGTAATCCTTTTATAAAAATGATGAAGTAACTTTCAAAAGTTCCCCTCCTTTTTGGGGAGCGTCCTCTCGAGAAACGAGGGGAGTAGAGTGGAGTTTGGTTAAGGATGGGCTTCTATGATCTCATAAATCTCCTTACGTTTTTTCTCCGTAGTGGGCATGTTTGGATATCCCAAGGGAATGATAACCGTCGGTTCTTCCGTCTCAGGCAGTTGGAAGAGCTGCCGGCACAGGTTGCTGTCGAAGTTGCACACCCAGCATGTCCCCAACCCCTTTTCGGCAGCAGCCAGGCAAAGGTGCTCAACGGCGATGGCAACATCAATATCTCCGTGTGCCTTTCCGTCGGCACGAACCCATTCTTCGTCGTGGCATACAGAAGCAATAATGTATAGGGGAGCCGTCTTAAACCATTCACGGTCGTAACACTGTTGGAGCAGTGCCTTCTCCTCATCATTCTCGATGATATGGAACAGCCACGGCTGTTTGTTGACGGCCGATGGTGCCATGCGCACACATTCAAATATATAGTCTAACTTCTCGCTTTCGATGGTGCGTTGCTGATAGGCCCTGCAACTAAATCGGTTCTGAGTCAGCTCCAAAAAGTTCATATTCCCGTTCTTTTTTGTATCATGGGCACAAAGTTACGAAAAAATGAGTGCAGAACAAAATAAATTTATTTATTTTTTATGCCGAGATGGAGTAACTTATCTAAAGTTACGAAAAAAATGAGTGCAGAACAAAATAAATTTATTTATTTTTTATGCCGAGATGGAGTAACTTATCTAAAGTTACGAAAAAAAGAGTGCAGAACAAAATAAATTTATTTATTTTTTATGCCGAGATGGAGTAACTTGTGCCTTTTGTCTCAGAGTAACGAAGAAAGGAGTGTGAATGGCTTATACTGAATACTCATTCATGGCGGCTTCAATATGTTCGCGGTGGGCCATGAAACCATTGTAAGCAATCCTGGCGAGGTGAAGGTTTCGTGTCATCAAAGCTATTCCGAGGCTTTTTCTGACGGTGTGCCAGAAAGAATTGCGGTTGGTCTGCAGGTAGTCTTTGATGATAGCATCGTCACCAACGTCATAGGACTTCAGCAGTGCCATCGCCACAATGCCCGTACGGTCTTTGCCTGCGGTGCAATGAAAAAGGGTCGCCCTGTCTGATGAGGCATTTTCTCTCAACTTTGCGACAGCTTTCGCAACCTGACTTCTACTGTATTCATCGGTGACCATAGAGCGATAGATGAACTTGAAGTCGGGAATCATTCTCAGCAGTTCTTCAGGATTTTTGCGAAGCCGGCGGACGATGGTCATCGGGTCGGAGCTGGTTTCGTGTGTAATCCCGATGGCAGAATCTTTCAACAGGGGAATATGGATATATTCGATGCTGTCGGGCAATGGGTCAGGGTATTCACTCACCTCCACTGACGTCCGAAGGTCGATGACACACTTAATATCCCGTTGTCTACAAAGCATTTCGCACTCAGCCTTGGTGAGGACGCCGAGTTTTCCGCTTCGCCAAAAGAGGCCTTCCGGTACGACCCCCTTCCCGTCGGAAAAGGGGATGCCACCCAGTTCGCGTAGGTTCAGTCGCTTTGTATAGTTCTTATGCATTCTGCAATATAAAGTTTTTTATATCAATCGTTTATAAAAAAGAAGGATAAAACGATATAAAGAGTATATATTTCGGAAGGATTAGTTGAAAAAAACATCTTAAATATCAAGGGCATTTAAGCTTGTCATTATCATGACTTCTTAAATGCCCTCTGATTATCATTTAGTAATCGTTAAAAATCTGAGGTATCGCATCCATAAAATAGGGTCTAAAACCGTACCAATTTATTATTAAACGATTACTTAATAGATAAGGTATATTGTCTACAGGAAAACAATAATTGCTATTGTTTACTGAAGACCAAGTTTTTTCTTTGCAGCGTCAACACCTTTGTCGATAGATTCGTTAGCCTTGTCCTTGGCGTTCTGAACTTCTTCGTTGACTTTGTTTTCAGCGGCAGTCTTTGCGTCGTCAACGGTCTGCTGGGCGGCAGCCTTTGCATCTTCGACAGCCTGCACACCGGCAGCTTTCACGTCTTCTACGGTCTGAGCAGCGGCATCTTCAGTGTTGGTGATGAGAGAGGTCAGACTGTTTACGACATCATCGACAGATGTATCCGTTACGGTGCTGACAACAGCCTTAACGGCTTCATTCTCACCAACAATAGCCTGTACTTTTTCAGCATGCTCCTTCAGGAAATCCTGAACCTTTGTCAGATATTCCTTTGCAACTTCGGGATTCTTGGCAAGAAGTTCGGTTGCCTTTTCCTTAGCGGCTTCAATGGCAGTCTGAAGGATGCTGGCATCACCACTCTCAAGTGCCTTTGCAATAGCATCGGTGGCAGTCTGTACAGCTTCCACTTCATCAGCATTCTCAACATTGGCTTTCTGGCCGTTTCCACAACTCGTAACCATTAGTGCAAGGGCAGCGATGGCCATCATGAATAGTTTCTTCATACTTTCTCTCTTTTTTAAAGGGTTATAAAATAAATGTAATTCTTTCCTTTCTTTCTTGTCTAATAACGTGTGATTTCTTTGTTTTATTGTTTTCTTCACACGTTTTAACATCTTTTCTTGTGAGATGTTATGGGTTATTTGCTGATGAGCTGTTGGTAGCCGACGAGTCTGTCTGCACGGTCGGCAGGGCCTTTGTAATAGACAAAAGCCTGATATCGGTTTTCTGTTTGATAGAAATTGCCTTCTGTCGGGACCAATTCAATGGAACCCTTGTCGGTGAGCAGCAGATATTGATAGGAGTAATAGCCTTGTTTAAGGGGTATGGCAGCTTCGTATTGCTGTTCAAGTTCGTTATACTCCATCAGATACTGCGGCAGGAAACGGTCATTGGTCCATGTGCCGTTAAGATATACCTCACCGTTCTGTCGGGGCGCTTTCATCCGGAAATGCACAAAGACATATTCCGTCATCGTGTCGTTTTCGTAGTTATCGCTGTTTCTGACATAGAAGGAGCCGTTTGCATCCTGTTCGTAAACGTAATTTGGGCGTGGCTCGTCAGTCCAGACAAAGGCATGGTAGTCGTTACCATCCCATTTGATAGACTCAAGCCCGAGTGTTGTGTGGTCAACGTCGAGGGTTTCGAAACGACGGTATTCGTTGCCACCGTTAAAGATGAAGTCGCGTGCATGTGACCATCTGAGCCCATTTGTCATGGTGAACTGTGGTCTTACATTATAGGCGGCATTGAACCAATGTCCGTTCTGCATGACGACAGTGTGCAGCTGGTCGTTAGGGCGGGTGACATCGACACCTCCATATCCTATTTCCATTTCTATTTGTTGGTGTCGCCCGCGGATGTCAGCGTCGGTGTTGGTTGTCATGTAGAGTCCGATATTCATCAGCGGTTCCACCACCATGAAACAAGCTGTCAGGATGGGTTCATTGTCGTTGTTCTCGTCGTAGATGTGGAGTTTGTAATTGCCCGACATCTTGATGCTCATGCGTTCGTTGGGCAGTTGCAGCCGGTAATGGGTGTAGAGCACATTTGTGTTGGTTGACTCCTCGTAGTCGTCGATAGTATTTCCTTCGTAAAACCCCTCGATATAGTCGCTTTCGAAAAGCGCTTCAGACGTTGTCCAGTCAGCTTCGCAATGTTCGAGCGTGTAGACGTATCTGTGATATTCGTGGGTGAGGTCATCGAAAGAAATGTTGAGGGGCGTTTTTCCTTTTAGTTCGACAACGGGCATGGAGAGCCAGTCAGTTCCTGCTACCACTTGTAGCGTTGCTATTCGTGGTGCATATATTTCGCTGTTTTGCCCTTTTGTCTCTATTGCCAGCGAAACAAGAACGGCTATTAAGACCAGCCCTCTTTTCATTTTGTCATACGGCAAAATAATTCTCCAATTCTTCCGTTGCCGAGGCATGGTCGTTGGCCAAATCCTTAATAATGATGCCATGCTCGAGAAGTGCGATACGTGTCGAAATGTCAACGGTGTGTTGCAGGTTATGAGAAGAGATGAGGATGGTAGCCCCAGTCTTCTCATGGTAGTCGACAAGCGTCTTTTTCAGGATGTTCTGGCTTGACGGGTCAAGGAAGTTGAAAGGTTCATCAAGAACGAGCAGCTGCGGTTGGTTGAGCAGGGCGGCGATAATGCCGATTTTCTGTTTGTTTCCTGCCGAGAAGTCGCGTATGAGTTTTTTCTGGTTGAGCACTTCATCCGCCATGAAGGGAATGAATGCATTGATTCGCTCGTCGAGTTCTTCCTTTGTCAGTCCGCAAACTTTTCCGATGAATTCAAAGTATTCTTCCGGAGTCAGGAAGTCAATCAGGAAGCCGTCGTCAATGTAGGCTCCGGTCATTTTCTTCCATTCCTCACTCAGTGCGGGATTAATGACTTCGCCGTCGCTGGCGGGAACCATGCTAATGGTACCTTCGTCGGCTTTCAGCAAGTCGAGCATGATGCGGAACAGGGTTGTCTTTCCGGCTCCGTTGTTACCCACCAGGCCGAGGATGTCGCCCTGGTGGATGATGAATTCTTGAATGTCAACGGCAGTCTTTTCACCGAAAGACTTCCTGACTTGATTGATCCTGACTTCCATATTCTTGGTTTCAATGAATTAAACGATGCCGCGTCCGTGACACTTCTTAAACTTCTTGCCCGATCCGCAGGGGCATGGGTCGTTGGGTCCAGGCAGTTTGTCCTTGATGATGGGAGTGCGGTTGATTTGTGAAGCCTGTGCCCGTGTGTCATGTTGCTGGGCGGCCCTTTGTGCCGGATCTTCCATGTTGCCGCCACCATTACTTCCTATTTCAGCCTTCTGTTCATTATAGCGTTGTGAACGCTGTTCGGGAGCGGCTTCACGAACCTCCTGCTGCATTTCAGGTATCTGACCTCGCATGAGGATAGACGTGATGCGATTGTTCATGTCGTCAATCATTGTATCCCACAGCTTTGCGCTCTCAAGTTTGAAGATGAGCAGCGGGTCTTTCTGTTCGTATGATGCATTCTGGACGGAGTGGCGCAGTTCGTCGAGCTGACGCAGGTTCTCCTTCCAGTTGTCGTCGATGTGATGGAGCATGATGACCTTTTCGAACTGCTTGACAACGTCCTTTGCCTCGGTGTCGTATGCATCCTTGAGGTTGCAGGGGATGTTGTAAACGCGCTTTCCATCGGTGATGGGCACCATGATGCGTTCGAAGCGAGAGCCTTGGTTCTCGTAGACATCCTTGATGACCGGCCATGCTACACTCTGGATACGTTCGGTCTTTCGGGTGAAGTTAGACATTGCCAGCTGGAACGATTTCTCTTCGAGTTCGTTGCGGTGGACGGTGTTGAATTCCTCTTCAGTGAAGGGGCATTCCATAGCCATCACCTTGAGGAACTGTTCGCGGCATCCCACATAGTCGTTGTTGTTGATGATGTTGACAACGCGGTCCCAGATGACATTGGCAATATCCATGCCGATACGTTCACCCATGAGTGCATGACGGCGTTTCTCGTAGATAACGGTACGCTGTTTGTTCATCACGTCATCGTATTCGAGCAGGTGCTTACGGATACCGAAGTTGTTTTCTTCTACCTTCTTCTGGGCTCGTTCGATGTTCTTCGACATCCAGGGATGTTCGATGACTTCACCCTCTTGAATGCCCAGCCGGTCCATGACACTGGCAATACGCTCTGAGCCGAACAGACGCATCAGCTTGTCTTCCAAAGATATAAAGAACACGCTGGAGCCTGGGTCTCCTTGACGGCCGGCACGTCCGCGCAGCTGTCTGTCGACGCGTCGGCTTTCGTGGCGTTCGGTTCCGATGATGGCAAGACCTCCGGCCTCCTTCACTTCGTCGGATAGCTTGATGTCGGTACCGCGGCCAGCCATGTTGGTTGCGATGGTTACGGCTCCCAGCAGGCGTTCTTCCTCCTTGATATAGGACGAGGCGGGAGCATCGCCCATCTGCGGATGTTTCGATGCGTGGTCGGTTTCGATGAGCTGTTCCTGATATTTCGTGGCAGAGAGTTTGTCGCTGAATGCCCGTCCGTCGCTGGTAGTGAATACCTTTCCGAGAGTGCTCTGACCGGCATTTGCCACGATGTCAGCTTCTTTCTGGTGCAGCTTAGCGTTCAGCACCTGATGAGGAATGTTTCTGATTTTCAGCATTCTCGACAGGAGCTCGGATATTTCAACTGACGTCGTACCGACCAGTGTGGGGCGTCCTTCGTTACGCATCTTCATGATTTCTTCGATGACGGCGGCATACTTTTCGCGTGCAGTCTTGTAGATACGGTCGTCCTGGTCGTTACGGATAACGGGTTTGTTGGTAGGGATTTCCACGACATCCAGTTTATAGATGTCCCAGAACTCACCGGCCTCCGTCGATGCCGTACCGGTCATGCCCGCCAACTTGTGATACATGCGGAAGTAGTTCTGCAGCGTGATGGTTGCGAAGGTCTGGGTGGCAGCCTCAATCTTCACATGCTCTTTGGCCTCGACGGCCTGATGGAGACCGTCTGACCACCGACGTCCTTCCATGATACGTCCGGTTTGTTCGTCAACGATTTTCACTTCGCCGTCGATGACTACATATTCGTCGTCCTTATTGAACATGCAGTAGGCCTTCAGCAGTTGCTGCAGGGTATGGACGCGCTCGCTCTGAACGCCGTAATGGCTGAGCAGTTCGTCTTTCTTGTTGACGCGCTCTTCCTCGGAGAGGTTCTTCTCGTTTTCGAGTGCAGAGAGTTGCGATGCGATGTCGGGCAAGACAAAGAGGTTGGCATCGTTCACCTGATCGGCGAGCCAAGCCGTACCCTTGTCGGTGAGGTCGCAGGAGTTCAGTTTCTCGTCGACGACGAAATACAGCGGTTCGACAGCCTTTGGCATTTCGCGGTTGTTGTTCTGCATGTAGTATTCCTCGGTCTTCAACATGCCCGCCTTGATGCCTTCTTCCGAAAGGTATTTGATGAGGGGTTTGTTTTTCGGCAGTGCCTTGTGCGAACGGAAGAGGGCGAGGAACCCTTCCTCGGTCAATTTCTGGTCGTTCTTTTCCTGGCCTTCGGTAATCTTTTGCTTGGCTTCAGCCAGATACTGCGTTGCCAGCTGACGCTGTACGCCGACGAGTTTCTCGACGAGGGGCTGGTATTCTTCGAACATCTGGTCGTCGCCCTTCGGGACAGGTCCGGAAATAATGAGCGGTGTACGTGCATCATCGATGAGCACTGAGTCGACCTCGTCGACGATGGCATAGTTATGACGGCGCTGCACGAGGTCGGCAGGCGAGATGGCCATGTTGTCACGCAGATAGTCGAAACCGAACTCGTTGTTCGTACCGAACGTGATGTCGGCTTCGTAGGCACGGCGGCGTTCTGGTGAGTTGGGGCGGTGCTTGTCGATGCAGTCTACGCTGAGTCCGTTGAACATATAGAGCGGTCCCATCCACTCGGAGTCACGCTTTGCCAGATAGTCGTTGACGGTGACCACATGGACACCGTTGCCTGTCAGTGCATTAAGGAAAACGGGCAGGGTGGCCACAAGGGTCTTGCCTTCACCCGTTGCCATTTCCGCAATCTTGCCTTGATGTAGCACGATGCCACCGAAGAGTTGAACATCGTAGTGTACCATTTCCCATTTCAGGTCGTTGCCGCCGGCTGTCCAGTGGTTGTGATAGATGGCCTTGTCGTCGACAATGGTGATGAAGTCTTTGTGGGGGTCGGCAGCCAGTTCGCGGTCGAAGTCCGTAGCGGTGACGATGGTTTCCTCGTTCTCGGCAAAGCGTCGGGCTGTATCTTTTACGATGCTGAATGCCACGGGCATCACTTCGTCGAGTGCTTTCTCGTAGATTTCGAGTGCTTCTTTGTCGAGTTTGTCAATCTGGTTGAAGATGGCTTCGCGTTCATCGAGCGGTGTATCTTCAATAGTAGCCTTCAGTTCGGCGATACGGTCCATCTGCTCGCGAGCCGACTCCTGCACATACTTCTGTATTTCTTTCGTACGGGCACGCAGTTCGTCGTTGCTCAGGGCCTTGATTTCGGGATAGACGGCTTTTACCTTTTCCACAAAGGGTTGGATGAGTTTCATGTCGCGGGCTGACTTATCGCCGAAGAGTGACTTTAGAAATTTGTTGAAATTCATTTTGTTGTATATTTTTTATTTTTATTCTTCTCTTATTAAATAATGTACGTACCTTATTATATATATAAGGCGTGCAAAGATACAAAGAAAATTCCATAAAACGGACATTTCCGCTGCATATTTAGTTCTTATTAATACTAAAAAGAGGAACGGAGGGCAGTTTCGGGGGGCCGGTTTCTGCCTGTCGTGACAGCCAATGCTACCTGTCGGCAGTATTATCAAGCACAGATGACAGGCTTATCAAGCATTGCTAACAGGCTTATCAAGCATTGATAACAGGCTTATCAAGCATTGATAACAGGCTTATCAAGCACAGTTAATGTGACGGTAAGAAACAACCGGCACTCCGGCTTGGTACAACCCGCCGTCAGAATCCTTAGTATTCTTCAGAACAAAGGTGCTTGTTTGCACGCATTCGGGGCCCTTATCCTGATGCTTTTGGCGATGGTCGGCGCAATGCGGTCAGTGGTGACAGGCGTGGAAACGAGTCCGGCCTTTACGCCGGCGCCATAGAAAATAATAGGGAAGGGTAGAAATGCAGCGCGGCATGAGTAGCTCTCGTTCGTGTCTTCGTTAATCAATTGCCAACCGGGAGCCACCTCGACAATCAGGTCTCCGCTGATTTCGGGTGAATACGGACTTTCCTTTACCTCGCGGACTCCGGCATTCTGAAGGAGAAACTCTTTTGAGCGTGCTGTTATTTCGTTGAAGTTGAGTTGGCTGTGTTCGATGAGTTTGTGGTCGAGGTAGATTTGGTTGTGGAAGCAGGTCTGCACATATTGCCCGCGTCCGTAGACGGCAGCCAGATACATGTTGAGGAGGTTGGCCGTGCGGTTGATGTAGAAGGTTCCGGTCGGGATGTGGAAACGTTCGTAGTCAATAGCAGCCTCGTCGGTGTAGCCCGTGCTTGTTATGACGAAGAGGACTTGTTCTTTTCCAAAACGCTGTTCGACGGAAGATATGAAATTGGCCAGCGTCCGGTCGAGCATCATGTAGGTATCCTCCAACTCGTCCTGCCATTTTGTCTTGCTTCCTGCTTTTGCCGAGAGGGTGATGGCGAGGTAGTCGGTTATGTGGTCGCGCCCCATTGCGTTGTCGCCGATGCAGTCTAACGCAAAGTTGCAAACGAAATCATTCCTATCGTCTTTGTTCTTAATGACTTGTGAGTTTGTATTTCTGTAAAACTTCAACCATTTTTTTGCCTCCTGAGAGTAGTATTCAGACGTAATCCATTGGCTCGTTTTTCCATCGAGCCAAAAGGCAGCATCGGCAGCGTGCCCCGCTGACAAGATGGCAGCATCGGCACTTTCTGCAATGCCGAATACTATCGCTTTTCCGTTGCTGCTGACCTTCAGCTCGTCGCTGATGGTGCTGGTGGCAATGTGTGCCGGCGAAGCAAAAAACTTGGAATCGTCGATACAGAAGACAGGGCGGAGGCTGGTTCGGTCGAGCCATTGTTCGCCGGGTATATGATTATAATAAGGAGTCGTGCCGGTTGCGACGGCGGTCAGGGCCGAGGCTTTGTCTAACGGTTCGAAAGGGTAGGAGGCCGCTTCGTAGGCACGGCCTTCGTTGAGTAGCTTTTTGAAACCGTATTCTGAATAGAGCGGTGAATAATGCTCAAGAAGGTCGGTGCGCAGTTGGTCGATGACAATGTTGACGACCAGCCGCGGAGCCGGTTGGAGGGTTTGCGCTTCGATTTCGGCTGCGGTGAGCGAAGTCAGGATGATGGCAGAGACGTATCTGTTGAATATATGCTTGTTCATTTCATTTATGATGCTTTATTGAAAATGCGTCTGCAACAACGTATCAGCAAAGATAGTGCCAGAAAGTTCGTTGCTTCGGCATAATCCTGAAAAAAGTTTCCGAGGAAGAACAGAAGGATGCAGCCGGCGTAGCATTTCCAAAGCCAGTGGGAATGGTTCTTGCGGGCATTTCCGACGGCAGGCCAGAGCCCGATGAGCGTAATCGGGTTGAATAACAATATCTGAAGGTTCAGGCGCACGGTGGGATGTTGCGAGAACAGCATGGCCGTCAGGATGAGTCCCCCAAAGGCTGTTGCCGACAGTAAGACCGCATCGAGCAGCCAGAGGTTCCGTTTGTATTTCAGCTCATTGCCGGTGATGATGAGTAAGAGGATGAAAAGTGCTCCGAAGACCCTCAGGGGGGTGTTGTATGTGGCAAAGGAGTGTCTTCCGTCGTCAGCCAGGATGAGTTCAGATTCGGATACGAGCTTTCTCGTCGAGTCGCCTTCCTGTATCTGAGCACCCTCATAGTAGTTCATGAGGTTGATGGGCAGAAACAATGACTGCTCCTCGCTGATGGGGCGGTCGGCCTTCAGACCTAACAGGAGGTCGTTGCCCATGCGTGCCCAACGCTCCTTCGTGTTGTAAGCGTGGATGTTTTCCCTGTAGGTACGGGGCAATAGAGAGTCGAGATGTGCAGAGGGCTTGTTGTTCAAGTGATTGGCAATCATCCTGTCGGCACGCGTCGTACAGTTGTCGTAGAAGTAGTTGTAGCGATAAAAACGGTTCTCGGGCAGATTGTTTACGATGACGGCGTCGATGATACGCAGCTTCTCGTCGGGCTGAAGGTTCAGCTTCTGCTGACGAACCCATCGCCCTTCCTCTTCATATTCATCGAGAAATGCAAACATCGGGGCCATTCCCACTGTATAGTCAGTCAGTCCGAAGATGAACTTAAGGTAGAAAAACTTAGCCTTGAAAGAGAATAATCCCCAGTTGACAGCCACGTCATTATAAATATGTTCGCGCCCGCGAGAGTCAGTGAATGGGAAATCATAGCCTTCGATGCGCAGGGCTGTATGGCCGTAAAGTTCATACGCCTCTTGACCGGGACCACATGTCAGGAGGCTAATCTCTACACTATCCATCTTCGCCAACAGGAGGGAGTCGGCAGGTAACTCGGCATTCACCGAAGTTGTTAAAGAGCATAAAAAAGCCAGTAAAGTGGCCTTAAAAAATCGATTAAAACGTTTCACGATGCAAAAATAGCTTATATTTTGCAGATTTCATGCTTTTAATTCAATTTTTTTCAATAATTTTGCACCCTGTAACGTAAAAATATTGATTGTTGCATATACTTTTAAAAAGAAAAATGAAGAAAATAGTCATTGGGCTCTTCGCTACATTCATATCTCTTGCGGCCTTTGCACAGGGAAGCACGAACTCGCCTTACAGTCAATATGGCCTCGGAGCTGTTGCCGATGCCGCCACGGGCTTCAACCGCGGTATGAACGGGTTGGGTATCGGTTATCGCAGCGGTTCCGTCGTCAACTATCTGAACCCTGCTTCTTATTCAGCCGTCGATTCGCTGACATTCCTCTTCGATGTAGGTATGTCCGGACAGATTACCAATTTCGAACAGGCCGGCAAACGACTGAATGCCAATTCGGCTGGTGTCGAGTATGTTGCCGCTTCGTTCAGGGCTTTCCGTGGAGTGGGCGTCAGCTTTGGACTGATGCCGCTGACAACCATCGGCTATAATTATTCAAACAGCGAGACCATCAGCCCTGCACTCGATGCCAATGTCACGACCTATACCAATACCTACTCCGGTAGCGGTGGCCTGCATCAGGCTTTCCTCGGAGCCGGCTGGGAACCCTTCTCAGGCTTCTCCTTTGGAGCCAACTTCAGTTATGTATGGGGAAATGTCACTCGTTCGACCGTCAACTCTTATAGCTTGAATGCCAGTGACGCCTCTTCTATCAATACGCTTTCAAAATACTATACGGGTTCGGTGAGCAGTTATAAAGCCGATTTCGGTGTGCAGTATCAGCTGGCTTTGGGTAAGCGCGATAATATCACAGTCGGACTCACTTACGGCCTCGGGCATAAGTTGGGAACCGATCCGACATGCTGGATTATCTCAAAGAATGCAGAAAGCGGAGTCGCCGATACGACTAAGTATGTCGTCTCAAACGGTTTCGAACTTCCTTCGACGATAGGAGCCGGAGCCATCTACAGCCATGCCGGCAAATGGAAAGTGGGCATTGACTATCAGTTGCAGAAGTGGGGAGCCACCAGTTTCCCCGTTTATTCAACCGTCAGCAATCAAGCCACCTACGCCCTTTCGGCTAATTACTACAAAGACCGTCAGAAACTGACCCTCGGAGGAGAATATTGTCCAAATGAAAACGGCCGGCGTTTCTATCAGATTATTCGTCTGCGTGCCGGCATATCCTATGCCACACCATACCTCACGATTAATGGAGAAGACGGTCCGAAGGAACTGAGTGTCAGTGCAGGTATATCCCTGCCAATCCTTAACAGCTATCGCCGTAATTATCTGAATATCTCCGGACAGTGGGTTCGCCAAGAGGCCAAGGGCATGATCAAGGAGAATACCTTCCGTCTCAACATCGGACTGACGTTCAACGAGCGCTGGTTTGCCAAGTGGAAGGTAGAATAGCAACCGGAACATCATGAGAAAGACACTTCTTGTCACGGCGTTATTCCTCATAGGGATGTTGTTGTTAGGTGCCTGCTCGAAACAGCAGGAACACATCGCACCGCCCATCTACGACAAAGACTCTGTCGCCATGATGACCAGCTATGGAGTAAACACGCTCATCTCCGACTCGGGCGTCATTAAGTATCGTATCGTTGCCGAGCGGTGGGAAGTGAACGATAAAGTAAATCCTTCGCGTTCTATCTTCGACAAAGGACTCTTCCTGACACAGTTCGACGAGAAATTCCACATACAGGCCTATATACAATGCGACACCGCATATAACTATGACAAGTTGAAGCTGTGGGAACTGAGAGGCCGCGTGCGCATACTGACCAAAGACGGCCTGCGTTATAGCAGCGAGCAACTCTACTGGGATGAGCGGAAGCACGAACTCTATTCCTATGTCTATTCCCATCTGGTAACACCCGAGCGAGAATTGGAGGGCACCTACTTCCGCAGCGACGAGTATATGACGAAATACACCGTTTCAAACTCGAAAGGCTCCTTTGAAAAGGAAGACTTTGAGGAAGACGATGAAGATGAAGAGACAACATCGGAAGATGCGCCTGTCTATCAGCGTCCGCAGACGCCTCCGCAACGAAAGACAACCCAATAAGCAGACACATAACGAACAATAACAAACAAGCATTTTGGAACAGTCAGAGATACCACTAATAATCAGCATCCTTGTGACAATGATCTTTTCCGCATTCTTTTCGGGAATGGAAATAGCCTTTGTTTCGAGCAACAGGATGTTAGTAGAAGTTGAAAAGGACCGCAACGGGTTCGCACAGAAGATGATCTCCACCTTCTATAAGCATCCAAATGCCTTTGTCAGTACGATGCTTGTCGGAAACAATATCGTTCTTGTCATCTACGGAATCCTCTTTGCACGACTCTTCGACCAGACGCTCTTTGCAGATTATTCAGGAGGGACAAGAGTCTTTCTCGATACCATACTCTCGACAGTGGTCGTCCTTTTTACGGGTGAGTTCCTGCCAAAGACTCTCTTCAAGAACAACCCCAACCGGTTGCTGACCATCTTTGCACCGTTGGCCTATCTTTTCTATATTATCTTGTGGCCCATCAGTAAATTCGCCACCTTCCTTGCCAAAGTGCTCTTGAGATTGTTCGGCATCAAAATGCAAAAGGAAGATGACGACGAAGGCTTCTCGAAAGTAGACCTGGACTATCTGGTGCATACGAGCATCGACAACGCCAAGAATGACGAAGAAATAGAAGACGAGGTGCGTATCTTCCAAAATGCCCTTGAATTCCCCGATATTAAGGTTCGTGACTGTATGATACCCCGTACGGAAATCAATGCCGTCGACATGAACGACTGTACATTGGAAGAGCTGAAGATGAAATTCGTTGAAAGCGGAAACAGCAAACTCCTTGTCTATCAGGACGATATCGATCATGTCGTGGGCTATATCCACAGTTCTGAACTCTTTCGAAATCCCGATGACTGGCACAAGACCATCCGCACACTTCCCTTCGTCCCGGAAACGATGGCAGCACAGAAACTGATGAAAATCCTTCTGCAGCAGAAGAAGAGCATTGGCGTTGTTGTCGATGAGTTTGGTGGCACCAGCGGCATCGTTTCGTTGGAAGACATTGTCGAAGAGATTTTTGGCGACTTTGAGGATGAGCACGATAATGCCAAATATGTGGCCAAGAAAACCAACGACGGACAATACGTCCTGTCGGCTCGCTTAGAGATTGACAAGGTCAACGAAATGTTTGAACTCGACCTGCCCGAGAGTGACGATTATATGACAATCGGAGGACTCATTTTGCATGAGTACCAGAGTTTCCCGAAACTCAACGAAGTCATTGCCATCGGACGCTTCGAATTCAAAATTTTGAAGAATACAAGTACTAAAATAGAGCTCGTAAAGCTAAAAGTGAACCCATAAAAGCATTTTTCGACTAAAATTTTCCGTCGTTTCAAATTAATTTCCTATCTTTGTACGCATTTTTCAAAGCATCCCCCCCTCAAAGGGGTGAAAAAAAGAAAACATAGAAAGAATAAATAAATAAAAAAAATTAACAAATGGCAGCAATTGGAAAAATCAGAAGTTGGGGCCCTATCCTCGTAGCAGTGATAGGTTTTGCCCTGTTTGCATTCATTGCAGGTGATTTAGCTAAATCATGCGAAGCACTCAGAAATGAGAAAGTAAATCAAGTTGGTAAGGTCCTTGGTGAGAAGGTTTCCACCCAGGAATTCCAGGAAATGATGACAGAGTATCAGGAGGTCTACAAGCTCCAGATGGGAACAGAGAACCTGAGCACCGATCAGATGAACCAAGTCAAGGACATGGTATGGCAGTCTTACATTCAGAACAAGATTGTTGAAGCCGAATGTGAAAAGCTGGGCATCACCGTTACCAACAAAGAATTGGAGAACATGTATGAAAAGGGTACCAACCCCCTGTTACTTCAGACTCCTTTCGTCAACCAGCAGACTGGACGTTTCGACGTCAACAGCCTCAGAGAGTTCCTCAGCAGATACAAGACTGAAGAGAAGAGCGGCCGCATCAGCGAACAGTCTCAGCAGCTCAAGAAACTCTGGCTTTTCTTTGAGAAGTCCATCCGCCAGCAGCTCCTTGCCCAGAAGTACCAGAACCTCTTCACACAGTGTATCCTCTCTAACCCTGTCGAGGCTAAGATGGCTATAGAGGAAGCTAACCAGGAGAGCCTTGTCGACTTGGCAACCCTTACTTACGCTTCTGTTGCTGACGATAAGGTAGAAGTCAGCGAAGCAGACCTGAAAGCTAAGTACGAAGAGGTGAAAGACCTTTTTGTTGACATCACCGAAAGTCGCGACATCAAGTATGTTGACGTATTGGTAGAGCCTTCTATGGATGACCGCCGTGCCCTGCAGGAGCAGTTCGACACCTATCGTGCCGACCTCGCCGCAGCCGATGATCCCACAGATGTCGTTCGCAAGAGCACATCAGCCATTCCCTATCTGGGCCTCCCCGTCCTCAAGACCGCTTTCCCCTATGACGTCGCCAACCGTCTCGACTCGATGGCTGTCGGTCAGACTTCTATCGTTTTCGAGAGCAATAAGGCCCTGAACATCATCAAGCTGATGGCAAAGCAGCAGCTGCCCGATTCTATCGAGTACCGCCAGATCTATGTCACCGCTGACACTCCCGAGGCTATTCAGACCAAGACAGACTCTATTGTCAATGCCGTTAAGGCTGGTGGTGACTTTGAGACGATTGCCAAGGTTTATGGCCAAGATGGTCAGAAGCGTTGGGTCACCACTCGTGACTACCAGAATGCCAACTCGATGGACAGTGACTCGAAGAAGCTCATCCGCGACCTCAACACGATGGCTGTTAACGAAATCCGTACCATCTCCCAGCCAAACGTCACCCTGATTACTCAGGTGACCGGTCACAAGGCAACGACCACGAAGTATACGGCTGCCGTCATCCGCAAGAACTATGAGTTCTCCAATGACACCTACCGTACGGCTTACAACAAGTTCAGCTCATTCGTCAGTGCCAACAAGACATTGGCTGATATCGATGAGAATGCACAGAAGGAAGGCTACACCGTTCGCGAGCGCAAGAACATTGCTACATCCGAGCACACCGTGGCAGGCATTGCTGACACCCGTGATGCTTTGAAGTGGCTTTTCGATGCAAAGGAGAACGAAGTATCACCGCTCTATGAGTGTGGAAACAACAGCCATCTGTTGGTAGTAGCCCTTGAGAAGGTGAACAAGGCTGGTTATCGTCCCCTCACCGACACGCAGGTTCTCGACTATGTGAAGGCAGAGGTCTTGAAGGACAAGAAGGCTGCTTATCTGATGGCTCAGCTCGACGGCGTGAAGAGCGTTGCCGATGCCAAGGCTAAGGGTGCTGTCAATGATTCTATCAAGCAGGTGACTTTCCAGGCCGCTACATATGTTCCTTCTGTAGGCAGTGAGCCCGCACTGAGCGGTGCTGTTGCCGCAACTGAAAAGGGTGCTTTCTCTGCTAAGCCCGTAAAGGGTAACAATGGTGTCTATGTCTTCCAGGTTGTTGACCGTACAGCCCTCGAGAAGAGCACTGACGTGAAGGCACAGGAGCAGACACTTCGTCAGCGAGCCCTGCAGAGTGTCGGTTCTTTCTTCAACGATCTCTATGTCAATGCAAAGGTTGTTGACAACCGCTATTTGTTCTTCTAATCTACAGAAGGACTAAGCATAAAGAAGTCCCGCGGCAATCACCGCGGGACTTCTTTTTTATTGGATAGTTTTGAGTGTCTTAAAGCTTAGCTTCGGGAGTGCCGTTCGTAAGGACTGGGAGTGCCGTTAGTATGGACAGGCAGTACTGATAGGCGTCTTTGCCTCATCCAGAGGGCTTAATAGTCTTCGTCGCTGACATCAACCGACTCAATGTCGAGGTCGTCAGGATTCGTTTCGAACGTTGTGCGATAAGACTCTTCCGTCAGCATGTCGT
The DNA here is from genome assembly GCA_017445845.1 of Prevotella sp. GTDB lineage: Bacteria > Bacteroidota > Bacteroidia > Bacteroidales > Bacteroidaceae > Prevotella. The sequence continues at coordinate 14,105 of JAFSRY010000039.1, read as the reverse complement.
CGTCGTAGCTGTCGTCTTCATCGTCATCTTCGTATGAGTCATTGTCGTGGACGTCTTCCTCTTCGTCATCGTTTTCGTCAAATCCGTTACCCTCGCTCTCTCCGAAATGGCTGTGGGGGCGTTCGCTGATGGGTTTCAGTTTTGCGAAAATAGCTTCAACCCATGTTCCTTTCGGTATTTCCAAGGCTTCAAAGCCATCGGCAATTTTCTTTTCATACATGCCGCCCGGGATGTGGAGTCTGTCTTTCGGTACGATGGTGGTGCTGATGTCAAATCCAGACTCAATGATGTCCTTGATACTTTGGGAGAGCGAATCCCATCCTCCGCCAAAGTTACGGTCGATGACTTCCATGAGCTTTGCGGCACTGATGTGCCGGATATTTTCATAGGTAAGGTCGGTCACTCGCATGATGGGCTTTTTCTTGACAGCCCATTTCTGCTTGTTGTTTTCGTCGAGCCTCAGCGAACCTATCTTGAATCCTCTCTGTTCGTATTTGTCGATGACGACAGGCTTGTCGATTTTTATTTCTTCGAGTTCGAAGGCAGTCCGAAGAATGTCCATGTATCTTTGGATATTTTCCTTGAGGTCGGCATCTTTCTCTGCAGCTTCCCACATTCTGAAAATATCGTTTTCCTGGATGTCCCACACACTGCTTTTCGTTATGGTTTTCAATGTGAGAGCGTTTGTCTGTTGTTTCATTATCTTGTTTTTTGTTTGTTTTAATTTCCTTATTTCATTGGTAGGTCATCAGCCCCTCGCTGTGTCCGATGTCCTAACAATTTGCAAAAATAAAGACTTTGTTTCTATCTCACAAATTTTTTTCCTATTAATTTCGTTTGTGATGAAAAAAAAACATCTGCATCAACATTTTTTCATCAAACGTTTCGTATCTTCGAAAAAATCCATTATCTTTGCAACCTTATGAGTAAGCCATTAGCAGAGCGGATGCGTCCTAAGACGCTCGATGAATATGTGGGCCAGCGCCATTTGGTGGGCGAAGGGGCTGTCTTGCGTCGAATGATTGATGCGGGACGCATTTCTTCGTTCATTCTTTGGGGGCCTCCCGGAGTGGGCAAGACCACGTTGGCGCAGATTATCGCCAACCGTCTGGATGTTCCCTTCTATACGTTGAGTGCGGTGACGAGTGGTGTGAAAGATGTCCGCGATGTCATCGATCGTGCCAAAAGCGGAAGGTTCTTCTCTTCGGCTTCTCCCATCCTGTTTATCGATGAAATCCATCGCTTCAGCAAATCGCAGCAGGATTCCTTGCTCGGTGCTGTCGAGCGTGGCATAGTAACACTCATCGGAGCTACGACAGAGAACCCGTCATTTGAAGTCATACGCCCGCTGCTCTCCCGTTGTCAGCTGTATGTCTTGAAGCCCTTGGAGAAGGACGACTTGCTCAATCTTGTCCATCGTGCCCTGACGGAAGATGAGGAACTGAAACAGAGGCATATAGAGTTGAAGGAATATGGAGCCTTGCTTCGCTATAGTGGTGGTGATGCCCGTAAGCTGCTGAATATTCTGGAGCTGGTCGTCGAGTCGGAAAGTGCAGAGACCGTTGAGATAACCGATGAAAAGGTCGTCAGCAGGTTGCAGCAAAATCCTTTGGCTTACGACAAGGACGGTGAGATGCACTACGACATTATCTCGGCATTCATCAAGAGCATTCGAGGCAGTGATCCTGATGCGGCACTCTATTGGATGGCTCGGATGATTGAGGGAGGCGAAGATCCTCAGTTCATAGCCAGAAGGCTTGTCATCAGTGCAGCTGAGGACATTGGCCTTGCCAATCCCAATGCATTGCTTCTTGCCAATGCAGCCTTTGATGCCGTGATGAAAATTGGATGGCCTGAGGGCCGGATACCGCTTGCCGAGGCTGCCGTCTATCTGGCAACGAGTCCAAAGAGCAACTCCGCTTACATGGGGATAGCTACAGCCCTTGATGTAGTCCGTCAGACGGGCAATCAGCCGGTGCCTCTTCATCTTCGCAATGCACCGACAAAGTTGATGGAGGACCTGGGGTATAGCGACGGTTATAAATATGCCCATGACTATCCGGGACATTTCGTCGAACAGCAATTCATGCCCGATGAACTAAAGGACACCCGCATCTGGCATGGGCAGCATAATTCTTCGGAAGACAAGCTCATCAACCAGATGATTAAGTGTTGGGGCAAAAGGTTTGAAGAGGATTGATTAAGACTGTATCGCGTAATAGCGATATTCTGCAAAAGCTTTCAACAAAAAAAGACAGAACGGCAAAAACTATATGGAAAGAAAAATCGTTATCTTAGACGGATATGCTTCTAATCCCGGTGACCTTTCTTGGTCAGAGTTGGAAAAGATGGGGCATTTGGTCGTTTACGACCGGACGAAACCCGATGAAGTTGTAGAGCGGGTAGGTGATGCAACTATAGTGTTGACAAATAAGGTGACTTTCGATGCAGCCTTGTTCCGTCAGTTGCCTCGTTTAAAATATATAGGGGTCTTGGCAACGGGTTTCAATATCATTGATGTCGATGCCGCACGAGAGGCTGGAGTCATCGTTTCGAATATCCCGGCTTATTCCACTGACAGCGTAGCCCAGACGGCTTTTGCTCATATCCTCAATATCACGAACCGGGTCGGGCATTATACTCAACAGGCTCGTGACGGTAAGTGGAGTGGGGCCCCAGACTATTGCTATTGGGACACACCGCTGTTGGAATTGGCTGGCATGACGATGGGTATCGTGGGACTTGGCAACATCGGAAGTCGGGTGGCACAGATTGCCCATACTTTCGGCATGGATGTCTTTGCCTTTACAAGCCGTCCGCGCGACAATATGCCTGTTGGCGTGCAGAAGGCAACCTTCGAAGGGCTCCTCAGTGTGAGCGACATACTCTCGCTTCATTGTCCGCTGAACGAGTCGACACGCCACCTCATCAATGCCGAAACCCTTTCGTTGATGAAGCCCGGTGCCATACTCATCAACACGGGTCGCGGGCCGTTGGTCGATGAACAGGCTGTGGCAGAGGCCTTGCAGTGCGGACAGCTCCGAGCCTATGGGGCAGATGTGATGGAACAAGAGCCGCCCCGTCAGGACAATCCGCTCTTTAGGTGTCCGAATGCATTCTTCACGCCTCATATTGCATGGGCTACCCATGCGGCTCGTGGTCGACTTGTCCAAATTGCTATTGACAATGTAAGGGCTTACCTTGACGGCAAACCGCAGAATGTGGTGAATGCCGAACCTGAAATAAACAAAAACTAATGTTTGATAAATGAGTTACGAAGATATAGAGTTTTCAAGCACCGTACTGCTTATCATTGAGATCTTGGGAACTTTCGCCTTTGCCATCTCTGGCATTCGCCACGCTGCAGCCAAGCACTTCGATTGGTTCGGCGGCTTTGTCTGTGGCTTTGTGGTGGCTATTGGCGGTGGAACCGTTCGCGACGTGATGCTGGGCGTGACACCCTTCTGGATGACCTCCTCGCTCTATATCATCTGCACGCTGTTGGCCTTGGTTTTTGTGCTGACCTTCGCCCGTTCGCTCAAAAGGTTGGATAACGCATGGTTCGTTTTCGATACCCTGGGCCTTGCACTCTTTACCATTGCAGGAATACAGAAGACGCTGGCTCTTGGCCATCCTTTTTGGGTGGCCATCGTCATGGGATGTATCACGGGTTCTGCCGGTGGCATCACGCGCGATATATTATTAAATAAGGTACCTGTGATCTTCCATAAGGAAATCTACGCAATGGCCTGTGTCATCGGAGGCATGATTTACTGGCTGCTGATGACGCTTGGCGTCAATATGGCCTTGACATCCACTGTTACCTTTCTGGCCATCTGCCTCATACGCTATCTGGCCATGCGCTATCACATCTCCTTGCCGAAGTTGCGGCAAGAACACTACTGATTCTTTTTGAGGGCATTATATGCTTCGAGGGCTTTCTCCAGGACGATGAGCGCCTGTGTGAGGTCCTCTTTTTTCAGCACATAGGCGATACGCACCTGATCGCGGCCGGCACCAGGTGTCGTATAGAAGCCTGCGGCCGGCGCCATCATGACTGTCTGTCCCTCATATTCGAACTCGGCAAGACACCAACGGCAGAATTCCTCGGCGTCGTCGACGGGCAACTTGGCAACAGTGTAGAATGCACCCATAGGAATGGGGGAGTAGACGCCTGGAATCCTGTTGAGGCCGTCAATAAGACACTTTCGGCGTTCTACATACTCATCGTAGACATCCCGCATATATTCCTCGGGAGCTTCGAGTGAAGCTTCTGCTACTATCTGTCCGATGAGGGGAGGGGAGAGGCGGGCCTGACAGAACTTCATCACGGCTTTCTGAACTTCACGGTTCTTTGTGATGAGTGCTCCGATGCGTATGCCACATTCGCTGTATCGCTTTGACACGGAGTCAATCAGGATGACATTATCTTCAATGCCTTCCAGATGGCAGGCTGAAATGTAGGGTGAACCAGTGTAGATGTATTCACGGTAGACTTCGTCGGAGAAGAGATAGAGGTCGTACTTCTTGACAAGGTCACGAATCTGATTCATCTCGCGCCGTGTATAGAGGTAACCCGTCGGGTTGTTGGGATTGCAGATCATGATAGCCCTTGTGCGCTCGTTAATAAGTTCTTCAAACTTTTCAACCTTAGGCAGCGCAAAGCCTTCCTCAATGGTCGTTGCTATGGTGCGGATGACAGCACCGGCCGAGATGGCGAAGGCCATATAGTTGGCGTAGGCTGGTTCGGGCACAATGATTTCGTCGCCAGGGTTCAGGCAGGAGAGGAAGGCAAAGAGCACGGCCTCTGAACCACCCGAAGTGATGATAATATCGTCGGGAGTGACATTGATGTTATACTTTGCATAGTAGCCCACCAACTTCTCCCGATAGCTCAGGTAACCTTGTGACGGTGAGTATTCAAGAATGGTTCTGTCGATGTGTCTCAAGGCATCAAGGGCCACTTTCGGTGTGGGCAGATCGGGCTGTCCTATGTTCAGATGATAGACCTTCGTGCCGCGTTTCTTGGCGGCTGCTGCCAGAGGGGCAAGTTTGCGAATCGGCGACTCAGGCATCTCCTGACCGCGAACGGAAATGATAGGCATATTTACAAAATTAACAAATTATCAAATTGACAAATAATCGACTCTACGGGCAGGGTCACAATCGACCCTTATGTATCCTTTTGGATATCCATCATGCAAAGGTAATCAGATTTGTTGAAAACAGCAATCTTTTTTCATAATATTAACGCTTTAGCATGATTTATCGGAAAGGATACCGCCTACTTCGTCTTTTCCAAGTAGTCAAAGAGGTCAATAGTACCGGCTTCCTCTTCGATGTCAAGCATCGGGACATACACTACCATTCTTGTCTTGCCGCTGGTCTTATCAACATAGAAATACGTGAGAGCACCCGTGTAGCTGCGGAATACTACCTTGTATTCTGATTCGGTCTCGTCGTCCATCGCGACATACATGATGGAGGAATCCTCTACCGCCGGTTGCCAGTCATATTCACTATGACAATACTTGTTGACACCTTCATACGCCATCTCTGCCGTAATGACCGTGGATACTGCCGATGCAGTCCTGTCCCGATGGCATGAACATAAAAGCACGGTCATAAATGCGAGTGATATAATGATTTGTTTCATGATTTGCAAAGGTAAGCATTTATTATGAAATAAAAAAATTCATGCAGGGAAAAATAAATGAATTTATTCTTCCTCACTTCATCGAAATTTTCGTACCTTTGCACTGCAGAAAGAAAAACGATAGAAAAAGGAATGATAGACACCAGTGCTTTCCAAGGGAAGACGGCAGCCTACTACACATTGGGCTGCAAGTTGAATTTCTCGGAGACATCGACGTTTGGCCGGATGCTCGCCGACATGGGCGTCCGTTCGGTAGAGCGAGGTGAGCCGGCTGATATTTGCCTCATTAACACCTGCTCAGTCACGGAGGTAGCCGACCATAAATGTCGTCAGGCCATCCACCGTATGGTGCGCGAAAACCCGGGGGCTCTTGTGGTGGTGACAGGATGCTATGCGCAGTTGAAAGGCGAAACGGTCAGTAAGATCGACGGCGTGGATCTTGTGCTCGGCAGCAATGAGAAGGCAAGTCTCATCGACTTCCTTTCTGATGCTTGGACGCGCAAGACAGACTCTTCTCTTCACGAATGTCATGCTGTGGAGAAGACGCGCGACATCACAACCTTCGCCCCCTCATGTTCACGGGGCAACCGGACCCGTTATTTCCTGAAGGTGCAGGATGGCTGTAGCTATTTCTGCACTTATTGCACCATACCCTTTGCAAGAGGCTTCTCTCGCAATCCTTCCGTTGCATCGCTGGTCGGGCAGGTTGAGCAGGCAGTGGCCGAAGGTGGAAAGGAGATTGTCCTGACGGGTGTCAATATCGGTGACTTTGGGCGTACGACGGGCGAGAAGTTCATCGACCTTGTCAAGGCCCTCGATGCAGTGGAAGGTGTGAGCCGCTATCGTATCAGCAGTCTCGAACCCGACCTGTTGACCGACGAACTCATCGACTATTGTGCCCAAAGCCGTGCTTTCATGCCTCATTTCCACATTCCTCTCCAGAGTGGGTCAGACGAAGTGTTGCGGCTGATGCACCGTCGTTACGACAAAGCCCTTTTTGCCCATAAGATTGAGCGGATAAAGACTGCGATGCCCGATGCCTTCATCGGTGTGGACGTGATGGTCGGTACTCGTGGTGAGACGCCCGAATGTTTCGAAGAATGTTATGACTTCCTGAGCGGTCTCGATGTCACCCAATTGCATGTGTTTCCCTATAGTGAGCGACCGGGCACGGCTGCTCTTCGTATTCCTTATGTGGTGAGCGAGGCGGATAAGAAACTGAGGTCGAAGCGTTTGCTTGAACTCTCCGACGAGAAGACACACGCCTTTTATGCCCGCCACATCGGCCGGCAGGCAGAGGTGCTCTTTGAGAAAGCTCCACGCGGCAAGGCTATGCACGGTTTTACCCGCAACTATATTCGTGTGGAGCTGCCGCCGCGCGAGGCAAAAGAAGATTTCGACAATCAGTTGATACCTGTGGTGTTGGGTGATTTTAATCATGACGGCACTGCATTGAAAGTGAGGAACATGGAATGATGAAAGTCGCCATTGTCATATTGAACTGGAACGGAAAGGCCATGTTGGCTAAGTACCTTCCTTCGGTCTTGGCCCATTCGGGAGACGAGGCAACGGTCGTCGTAGCTGACAATGGCTCCACCGACGACTCGATGGAATGGCTCTCCCGGGAATATCCCGAGATACGACGCCTTCTGTTGGGGCACAACTATGGATTTGCCGAAGGTTACAATCGTGCCTTGCAACAGGTGGACGCCGATTATTATGTACTCTTGAACAGTGATGTCGAGGTGACTTCCCATTGGCTTTCGCCACTCCTTGAGTTCATGGAAAGCCACCCCGACTGTGCCGCCGTACAGCCCAAGCTTCATGCTGTGGCCAATCCCTGTCAGTTCGAATATGCTGGCGCTGCCGGCGGGTATATAGACCGTTACGGCTACCCGTTTTGCCGAGGCCGTGTGTTTGATACGGTAGAGGATGACAACGGTCAGTATGACAGTGTTGCCGAAGTGCATTGGGTGACTGGAGCCTGCATGATGGTTCGTGCCGCCGATTACTGGAAGGCAGGCGGACTCGACGGTACTTTCTTTGCCCATCAGGAGGAGATAGACTTTTGTTGGCGGCTGAGGCGTATGGGGCTCAAACTCTATTGCATCCCCGGCAGCCTGGTCTACCATGTAGGAGGGGGAACGCTGCCCAAAGGCAACCCCATGAAGACCTTCCTGAACTTCCGGAACAACCTTACGATGTTGTGGAAGAACTTGCCGCCTGAGGAACGCCGCCACGTTATGTTGTTAAGATGGTTCCTGGATTATTTGGCTGCCTTTCAGACCCTCTTGTTCAATGGAAACTATCTCGACTTCCTGGCAATATTCCGTGCGCGAAAAGCTTTCGGGAAAATACGTAATGAATTGGTAGCCAAATCGGAAAAGGATAGTTTGGCATACGCCAAGCTGAAACCTTACAGCATCCTTTGGAATTACTATATCAAGGGGCAGCGCCAATTTAAGGAGATTGATAAAAAACCGTGATGATGGAATTCATATATTTAGCGATAGGGCTGGTTGTCGGAGCTGTTATTGCCTGGCTTGCCACAAACATTGGTAAGAAGAAAGTAGAAGGCCGGCTGGCACTGAGCGAGAGAATGTTGCAGGACGAGCAGGACGAAAAGGGCGAGGTTCTCCGTGAACGCGACCAGCTTCGCCTGCAAGTCGAAGCCTTGGGGAAAGAGAGCAGTGAGGTGCGCACGCAACTTGCTGTCGTGTCGACGCAACTGTCTGCCTCGCAGAATTTATTGGAGGAGGCAAAGGTCCGGAACGACAAGGAGATGCAGCTTCGGCGTGAACAGTTTCAGCAGCAGCTTCAGACCGTTCAGGAACAGTTCACCAACCTGGCCACCCGTGTGTTGAACGAACAGCAGGAAAGACTCGGCAAGGGGAACATCCAGTCGATGGAGTCGCTCACCAAGCCGCTCACCAATCAGTTGGAACAGTTACAGAAGGCATTGCAGACCACCAACGCCGAGTCGGCTCGCAACACGGCATCACTCTCTGAGCAGCTGAAGGCGATGGGTGAGCAGACACAGCGGATGGAGGTGTCGGCCAACAGGCTGACCAATGTGATGCGGGGAAGTACGCTGGCCCAAGGTTCATGGGGCGAACGGATGTTGACCGAGATCCTCGACGCGCATGGGTTCCGGCTTGGCATTGACTACGATGTACAGTCGACAATCACCGATGCCAAAGGTGCTACGGTCACCAATGACGACAGCGGGCGTTCGATGCGTCCCGATGTCATTCTTCATTATCCGAACAATGAGGATGTCGTCATCGACTCGAAGATGTCTATTGACGCCTACTACCAGTTTGTCAATACCGATGACGAGGGACTGAAGCGGAAATATGCCGACACGCTGGTGAAAAACCTTCGCCTGCAGATGACCCGTCTGGCCCGGAAGGAGTATGCGCGATATATCCAGAAACCCCGTGAGGCCGTCGACTTTGTCATCATGTTCGTTCCTAACGACGGAGCCTTGCAGTTGGCTCTGGCTCACGACCCGAAGCTATGGGGAGAGGCATTTGAGCGTCAGGTGTTCATAACAGGTCAGCAGAACCTTATGGCCATCCTGAAGATTATTCAGGTGGCTTGGCGACAGTATCTGCAGACTGAGAACCAGCAACGGGTCTATGGTATGGCAGAGGAAATGCTGAAGCGCATTGGCGACTTCGTCAAGCGCTTCGATAAGGTGGGGAAGGACCTTGATGTTCTCCGTGCCGACTATGAGGCTGCTTATAATAAGGTATATACGGGTCGGCAGAGTATTGTGCAGAAAGCCAACGAACTGAAGCAGTTGGGGGTGAAGGAAAATGCCAGCCTACCCATTCCTGAGAGCCTCTTCGAGAGCGGGGAAGAAGATATGTCCTCTTCCCAAGCTGACTAAGCCACGGTCATGAAGCTCGTGAAGTGCTGTTGAAACATCAATTCGGCTGTCGTTGAGTTCGTAAGCTAACTGTTGCATCTTAATGGAAAGGGTCTTCGGACCGGCCGGTCGCAGGGCGTGTTGTTCGACAAAACGGACAATGCGCCCTGCGAGCGTTTCTGGCGACGGTCGCCAAGGCTGTCGTTGGCTTCGTTGACTGTTGGTGGCCATTGTGTTGAGCAGGTTGATGCGAACGATGAGATGTTCGGCAGAGATACGCATGACAGCTTGTTTTTCGATGACCAACACCTGGCACTCTTCAAGGGCTTTCACCGTCCGTGTGTAAGACTGGCGAAGACCGAAGAGCCGTTCCAGTTCAAGTTGCAAAGGGGCGGCGAGTTGCTCACTGAGGCTGTAGCTCCTGTTGTCGCTTCGGGTCGTCACTTCTACATGACCGTTCATCACGATAAAGAGGTGTGTGCAGGGGGTGTCGGCATTGACGATGGTCTGGCCGGCGGCAATGGTTCTGAAGTCGAAACGCGTCGTCTCGACGATTGCAGACAAGTCGGCATGACTCAGTCCTTGGAACAATGGCAGGGACTGTAGGCGCTCAAAGATTTTCCCAGACGGCATAGGCATTGTCCTCATCGGCATAGATGAGGTAGGCTTTGAGGTTGTTTTCTTCAATCATCCTTTTGGCATCATCCAGTCCGACCACCATGAAGGCTGTCGCAAAGGCATCGGCTGTGGCACAGTCGTCGGCCAGGACGGTTGCCGAGAGCAGGGAGTGATTGACGGGATAGCCCGTGCGTGGGTCGATGGTGTGGGCGCGGCGCTGGCCGTCCTGATAGTAGAAGCGTCGGTAGTTGCCACTGGTGGCAAGGGCCTGGTCGCTGATTTCGATGATGGTCTGCAGTTCCTCGCTGTTCTCCTCCGACGGGCGGCTGATGCCGATGTGCCAGGCTTCACCATTGGGGTTTTTGCCTCGGCAGACCACTTCGCCTCCGATTTCTATCATGTAGTTCTGAATAGACAGTCGCCTGAGCAGACGGGCCACGACATCACATCCATAGCCTTTGGCAATGGCAGAGAAGTCTATTTGGGTGGTGGCGGTAGGACGGTCGGTGGCGGTGAAATCTATTTTCTCCATGCCTACATATTGCAACAGGCTGTCAACCTGTGATGAGTCGGGCAGCTGTTCGTTCTTAAAGCCAAAGCCCCAGGCGTTGACCAGTGGGGCGACGGTGATGTCGAAGGCTCCGTCGGTTTTCCGGTTGATGTCTTTTGCCAGCTGGAATACCTTCTGGAACTCTTTGCTCAGCGTGGGCCGTTCGCCTCGGTTGAGTCGGCTGACGGTGCTGGAGTCGTTGAACATCGAAAACTCCTTGTCTACCTTGCTCAGTGCTTCTTCAATGTCGGCTTTCAGCGTGTCGTCATGCTGATAGGTGATAGTGTAGTAGGTTCCGAAGACAGAGCCTTTTACGGTGATGTAAGGCCGCTGTTGCTGTTGGCGCAGGATGAGAATGGTGCCGACGACGAGGAACAGCAGGAAGGCTGCTTGGAGGTATCGCTTCATTTTCATATTTCCAGAGTAATGTTGAAGGAACCTCCGAGACGTGTGTTGCCGTCGGTGCCATAGCCTGGAATGTACCAAGGCTTTCCGATGCCATTATGGTCGTGGGCGACTCTCCGCTTATAGCGTGCACTCCATCCCATGCGCAACGGTCCCCATATATAGGCATCGATGGTGAAGACGCCCTCTATCCAATGCTGGTAGCACTTGACACCTTCGGCGCCGAAGGGCACATGCTCTTTCCACACAGGGTCGTTCAGCCCAGGCGACTCGAGGTCATATTTGAAGGATGTGAAGCCATAGCGGAAACCGGCATAGGCGCGGTAGTGGTCATGTTTGTTTTTCAGGATGTTGAAGTCGCAGCCCAACCGTCCGTAGGGTGCATGGGTCTTATATTTCAGTTGTGTCGCAATGTCGTCGGCATCAGCTTCACCAAGACCCAGTTCAACGACGGGAAAGTATTTGTCGCGCAGGTTCACATGCAGGGCGGCTTCGTATTGCCCATAGCTGCCTAACTGCCGTTGCAGGAAGCCCACAAGGTCGGCCGACACCGACAACCCTTGGAACAGCGCTGTCGTGTCCTTCTGTTGTGTCTGCCCATTGGCCGTCAGACAACACCAGCACAGCAGCAGACTACAGATCGCTCTTGAAATAGATGTACAGATGGGCTTCATTGATTTCGTTCGTTACATGTGGCGAGTGGATGGTTATGGAGTCCAGGGCGTGACGGGTGGTGCTGACTCCGGTGAGGGTATGGAAGAACGACCCGGCACAGTCGACCGAATGGAAGTGCTGGTGGTCATCTTTCTTCAGGGTAACGGTATCGAGATATTGTTCGCCTTCGGTCGTGGTGACATCGAAGTAGAGCGTGTCTGCCGGATGCTGATAGCTGATGGGCAGGCAGAAACTGTCTACTTGCGAAATCTGGTTAAGGACGATGGTGTCATTGCCGTCGTTTCGCGACACTGATACGGTGAGCACATAGGGTAGGGCGGTGACATCGCCCTGCAGCTTATAGGCTGTCTGCACAATGCTGTTCAGCGGACAGTCGATGCTGGAGCACGCCGACAGGAAGAGCAGAAAAGCAAAGATACCTTTTGTTTTCATTCATCAAACTCTTATGGTCTTCTCAATCTGGTAGTCGTTGCGCTGATTGGAGGAGCGCGACACCAGGTCGGCGACAAAGCCGGTCAGGAAGAGTTGTGTTCCGAGAATCATCATCGTCAGTGCGATATAGAAGTAAGGAGAGTCGGTGACGAGTCGTTGCGGAATGCCCTGAGCCAGACTGAATAGCTTGCCCACACCGATGGTCAGTGCCGAGAAGAATCCAATGAGGAACATCACCGTGCCGAGGAAGCCGAACACATGCATGGGCTTCTTTCCGAACGACGAGAGGAACCAGAGCGTCAGCAGGTCGAGGTATCCGTTGACAAAGCGGTTCCAACCCATGAACTTCGACGAGCCGTATTTGCGGGCCTGATGATGCACCACCTTCTCGCCGATCTTGGTGAAACCGGCATTCTTGGCCAGATAGGGGATGTAACGGTGCATCTCGCCATAGACCTCGATGTTCTTGACGACGTCCTTCCGATAGGCCTTCAGACCACAGTTGAAGTCGTGAAGGTTGTCAATGCCGCTGATGGCACGGGCGGTAGCATTGAAAAGCTTGGTGGGAAGGGTCTTCGAGAGCGGGTCGTAGCGTTTCTGCTTATAGCCGCTCACCAGGTCGTAGCCTTGGTCCTTTATCATGTGGTAGAGTTCGGGTATCTCGTCGGGAGAGTCCTGAAGGTCTGCATCCATCGTTATCACCACATCGCCCTCGGCAGCCTCGAAACCGCAGTATAGCGCAGGGCTCTTGCCGTAGTTGCGGCGAAACTTAATGCCGCGCACGCGGTCGGTCTTCTGGGCAAGACCCTCGATGACATCCCATGAGTGGTCGGTAGAACCGTCGTTGACGAAGATGACTTCATAGGAGAAACCATACTTCTCCATCACGCGTTCAATCCATGAATAGAGTTCCTCAAGCGACTCTTCTTCATTGTATAAAGGTATGACAACCGATATATCCATTTTATATCTTTAATTAATTCTGTTTCGTATTCGCCCGGCCTTTCACTTTTTCACCTTTTTCTGTCCGAAGGCAGCAATCAGGAAGGAGAGGAAGAAACCTGCCCACAGGTTCATCATCATGAAGACAAACGTCAGGTCGATGGGGCTCGACGAGCGGATGTCCTCCAGCGACTGCTCCATCTGGCTCAGCATGTCGCCAGTCTCAGCCGACATTTCTCCTTGCGATGAATACAACTGACGCAGAATATCCATTCCCTGCGTCAGCTGCATGATGAAGCGCCCTCCGTCGAGATAGCGGAAATAGAGATACTGCACCAATGCAAACACCAACGCCGAATAGAAGAATACATGCAGGCTGAATGCATAGGCACGCCGATAGCTGATGACACCTTCGAGGGCATCATTGCGGAATGCCGTCAGCCGCCAACCCACGAAGAAAGGGGTGGCAAACATCAGCAGTTGTCCGATAGGCGTCTCGGGCGTATACATCATGGCGGCAAAACTGGCGGTCCACAAAAGGGCTGTCAGAAAGCCGTCCTGTCGGGCAAAGGCTCTCAGCTGTATGATATCCTGTGTCGTAATCATGGGTGCAAAGGTACGAAAAATTCGATTAAGTGAGGAAAATAAAATCATTTATTTTTCCGAGCGTGAGAATTTTATCCAAAAATTCGATTAAGTGAGGAAAATAAAATCATTTATTTTTCCGAGCGTGAGAATTTTATCCAAAAATTCGATTAAGTGAGGAATATAAATTCATTTATTCAACTTTCTGAAGTAGATAAGTAGTCAGTAGTTAAGTAGTTAAGCCAAATGACTGTGTGGTGGAAGGCAGCCGATAGAAGTAATGGCTTATCTACTGTCGAAAGGACGAGCGAAGCGATAACTACTTAACTCCTTAACTACAAAGAAGTTGAGCGAATGCGAAACTTGAA
>JAFSRY010000038.1 GCA_017445845.1 Prevotella sp. | reverse complement strand
TTTGTTGCCGCAAATGAGGTCGATAAAGAGTTATTGATGTTTACGCAAATCGCGGAGAATTTCAAACTTCTGTATGTAACTTATTCGTAACCTCTCCAATTTCTTGGCTCTAAACACGTTTGAAAGCCAATAAGTTATAAAAAATCACCGATTTATTTGATAAAAACAAGTTGTTTTACTTTGTCGATGCTTAGCTTCGTGCCAGTCGATAGTATGAATCGGGGTGAAGATTTGGCTGTTTCGACCCCTCGAAAGGGCTGTTTCGTGAAAACCGGTTGGTTGGTATGGCGGTTTCGTTGGTCAGTTTTTCCGTTTCTTTTTCTAATTCCCGTGTTTTCGAAGTGTTAAAAACGAGCAAAAGTTTTGACAGCTTTACGTCTCCTGACGGCTCGCCGACTGAGGGGGCGACACCTAAAAAAGGCTGGAGACTATGGGGACGTTGTATCGGCAGCGGATGGCTTTTCCGTTTTGTCGGCCGGGCTTCCACTTGGGCATCAGCTTGACGACGCGGAGGGCCTCCTTGTTGAGGTGCGGATCCTGGGAATGCATGACGCTGACATCGCTGAGGGTGCCGTCGGTTTCGACGATGAACGAGACGATGACACTGAAACGCACGTCTTCTTCTAATAAGTTCGAGGGAACTTGCAGGTTCTTTTTGATGAAAGACATCATCGCACCGTTGCCGCCAGGGAAGGACGGCATCTGCTCCACAACATCGTAAACCCTTTCTTCTTCAGCCGGGGCTGCCACCAGCAAGGGTGGTTCTTCCGACAGCGATGCTTCATTTTCCCAAGTTGAAATGGGTTGCCGCTGTTGCCATTCTTCGAGCTTGTCCAGATAGTACTGGCGCACATCGTCCCAGCGATAGTAAGGGCCCTTTACAGGCATCAGGGGCAGGGTGGTCTCGTTTTCGTTGAGGAGGACTTTGACGAGGATGGGAGCCTGTGAAGGCGTGGAATGCGTTGCCGGCTTAGAATAGAACACCAGCTGGATGTTGGCAGCCATGGGGAAGATGCGGTAGTCCACCCAGTGGTCGGCGACCTTGGCGAGGTTCGTGATGCCCTGGTCAAGGCCGTTCAGGCCGAGGAGGCTGGCCAGCGGCATCACCATCGTCTCGTGGCCGAAGCGGAGGGTGGCGCAGGGTCGTTGCAGGGCCAGACAGGAGTCGGCCTCCTGGATGATGTTCCGCAAGAGGTTGCGCTGTGTGAACGGCTGCCCACCGCCGTTGCGGGGGTTGGGTCCGTAGGCGAGGTACCACCAGATGTTCTCCTGTTCCCAGAGCTGACAGAGTTCGTCGGTGGTGAAGAGCGGATAGAGCGAGAGTTCATGGCGTATCTCCGAGTTCTGCACGATGCCTGCCAGATGGTACAGCTTGTAATATAGTTCACGCGCGTTGACATGCTCTCGGATATAGTCTTCCGACGAGAAGAGCACCGACATGAGCCGCTGTGGACGGACGTGTTCGTCCTCCCAACGGTCGTAGACGAGTTTCGTGAGCGAGTTCATCTTCTGGGCGAAGAGAGCGGAGTCCTGCTGGTTCATATAATACATGTCGTGTTGGCTGGCATCGTGGCTGATGCGCAGACGTGGGTTCAGCCGGATGAGTTCCTGCAGGGCGTTCTCCATCGAGAGGATGCAGCGGATGACGACGGTAGAGCGGGCGTCGACGTGGGCCGTATCGCTGAATACCTCGGGGAAGCGTTCATACATGCGGCGTGCTATCTGCCGGTGTTGCAAGGCTCCGAGGGGTGTCAGCTCGCCCAGCCGGCCTTCGGCCTCCCGCTGCATCCTACAGACCTTTGCCAAGGTCGCATAACCGAGTTCGGTGAGGGTGCCTCTCCTGTCGGCACTCGCCAGGACATCGACGACATACTGATAGTCGTTGGGGTCGATGAGGTAGCGAGATCCGTGGCGGCCATAGTGACTGATATAGATGGGTTTATAGCCCGCAGGAGCCGGTGTCAGCTGTTGTTGTGTGGGGCCAGGATAGGCCAGATAGTTGTTGGCCGAGAGCGCCACGTTCTTCCTGATTTCATCGAAAGGCGACTGTGCCTTTACGCTGACGGCCATCGCTGCGACAGCCCACAGTGTCAATAATATTTTCTGTTTCATGCCTTTTACTTTTGGCCGTTTGGTAGATTAGGGATATTACCATTCTGGCTGCAAAGATACGATTTTTTTCCTTATTATTTCCTTATTTCATTTTTAATTTGTAATTTTGTCTCCTTAAAGAAACATTTTTATTTCCTTAGGACAGGATAAACCAACAACGATGAGAAAAATTATACTTTTATTACTGGCTCTCCTGACACTGCCGGCATGGGCACAGAAGGTCGATGAACAGACGGCTCGCCAACGTGCCGAGGCATTCCTCCGTGAGCGTGGCAAGCAGCTGCCGGCAAACGGACGCATGAAGGTGATGAAAGGCCGTCATGCCACTGCCAACGATGCCGGATACTATGTGTTTAATATCGGAAGTCATGAAGGGTTCGTCATTGTCAGCGGCGACGACCGTGCCCAGACCATCCTCGGCTATGCCGACAAGGGCTGCATCGACGTGACGACGATGCCCGACGGCCTGCGCTTCATGCTCGATGCCTACGCTGAAGAGGTGGAAAGCCTGTCGAAGGCTTCCACGTCAGGCACGCCTCATGCTGCCGCACCCTCCACACGCTCGGCCATCGCCCCTCTCGTCGACACCCATTGGAACCAGGGCGTGCCCTACAACAGCTACTGTCCGAAGAAAGACGACGTGCCTTGCGTGACGGGATGTGTGGCGACATCGATGGCACAGGTGATGTATTATCACCAATGGCCGACAACAGCCACTCAGGCCATCCCCGGCTATACGTCGCGCAACAAACTGCATACCCTCGATGGTCTGCCTGCCACGACCCTCAACTGGAATGACATGACCACCACCTACAGCTCTGACGCCAGCGGCACACCGGCGGAAACGGCTGTTGCCACATTGATGCAATACTGCGGCTGGTCGGTGCAGATGAACTATAACGTCAGCGGCACCGGCGGTTCGTCGGCCTATAACGTCAGCATCGCCGAAGCCCTGAAGACCTACTTCGACTACGACGGCAGTGTCAGCTATGCCCAACGCCAGCACTACACCTACCAGCAATGGGTAGACATGGTCTATACTGAGCTGGCCAACCGGCGGCCCGTCGTCCTCGGCGGACAGTCGATGGGTGGCGGCCACTCGTTCGTCTGCGACGGCTACGACACCGACGACTTCTTCCATATCAACTGGGGATGGGGAGGCAGCAGCGACGGATACTTCCGACTGTCAGCCCTCAACCCCGAAGAGCAAGGCTTTGGCGGTTCGTCGAGTCTCGACGGCTTCAGCTTCACACAGGATGCCGTCGTCGGCATCCGACCCTATCAGGGCACCGATGGCACCGCCTGCCTGTCGTTGGAGAAGCTGCAGCTGGACGCCACCGGGTCACAGACCGAGACTACCGTCACCCGCACCGATGCCTCATCGCCTTTCACCGGCATTCCACTCTATGTGTCGCTGTGCAGCTATGTCTTCGGCACCAATGCGTTCGACGAAGCCCTCATGCTCATCCCTGCCAACGGCACCCTTGCCGACGGACACATTCTCTATAGCAGCACGAACACCAGCTATACCTTCAACACTGCCAACAACCTGCAACTGACCCCCGACAGCCCTTCGGCACTCGCCGACGGACACTATACGATAAAGGCCGTAAGCCGACTGCACGGAAAGGAAGAATGGAAGGAGTGCTACGACGGACCACAGCAGCAGCTGACGGCCACCGTCAGCGGTAACACGATGACACTTCGGACATCGGTCGTCGACGGCACAGCCACGCTGCCCACCGCCGTCGCCTTCACCGTCAGCGGCAACCGGACCAAAGGCTACGAGCAAACCGTTACCGCCAGTGTCACCGGCAGCAGTGCCGACTACTATGGTAACCTCGTGCTGCGCGTCAACGGCACGGGAGTCATGGGAAAGAGTGTCGAGATACCGGCTGGCCAGACCGTCGACGTGCGCTTCACCTACATCCCGACGACTGCCGGCAACAACACCCTCTCGCTCTATAATGCCAAGAGCGGCGGAAGACAGATTGGTGCCGACGATGTCATTGCCATTGCCGAGAGCGACGCCACCAACAACCTCGACCTGACCTTCAACGTCACCATCGACAACAAGACCAGCAGCGGACAACTCTATGCCCATGCTTTCCGGGCTACCGTCACCGCCCATAACGCTTCTGCCGAGTACAGCTATGTCGGACAGCTGAACTGCTCAACCCGCCTATGGACCGACAACGGCGACGGCAATTGGACTTGGACAAGTCTCGGTGTCACCCATTATCCACTCACCGTCGGTAAGGGCGCTGATGCCACGGTTCATGTGGCTGCCGACGACCTTCCGTCGGAGGGTTTGTATAGCTTCCGGCTGACCTATCAACGTGTCACGGAAGGCAGCACCGTGGCCGATGCCTGTCATGTAGGACTCGATGAACAGGGCATCGGCTCGCTCCGCGTCGCCGACGGCTATGCCCTTGGCGATGCCAATGGCAACAGAACCATCCATGAACCGTCGAGCGTCATCAATGGCGGCGATGCCTGCTTCGTCGACCTGCGCGCACTCAGCACGCTCAATGGCATCACCGTCAATGCCGGCAGCAACCCCAACTGTCTCTATCTGTTGCCCGACGGTGCAGCCACACCCGCGGGTCTGACCAGTCAGAATGTGGTATGCGGAACTACGGCCGACCAGCTGACGCTGACCGATGGCCACGACTTCTACAGCCCCATCGACTTCACAGCCAGTGAAGCTGCCTACACCCGGACCTTCACCCTGGCGGCTGCCGGCACCAGCGGATGGAACACACTCGTCGTTCCCTTCTCGGTAGAGACGGTCAGCGTCGGGAACGGCACACCAGTCGAAAAGACATGGTTCCGCTCTGACGACGACACCGAGGGTGACTTCTGGCTGCGCACCTTTACCTCCGACGGTGAGGGCCGCGTGGTCTTCGGCCATGCCCAGCGTCTCGATGCCTACACTCCCTACATCATCGCCGTACCCGGTGACACATGGGGTGACGAATGGAAGATGACCGATCGGCCCGTCACCTTCAGTGCCACCGATGCCACCATCGCGGCGACGAAGACCGCCAGCGTCAGCGGAAACCATTATAAGTTCTGTGGAACTACCGTCAGCACCACCGTTGGTGACTGCTATGCCCTCAATGCCCGCGGCAGTAAGTTTGTCAAGGCTACTTCCGCCGACATCGAAGCGTTCCGCGCATGGTTCGTCCCCAACACCATCAGCAGTCTCACGCTGCCCTCGCTCACCATCGCATCACCCGATGCCACTGTCGTCAGCACCATCGTCAACGAGCCTCAAACCAACAACGATTGGTTCACCCTCGACGGACGATGCCTCAACGGTCAGCCCAACAAGAGCGGGATATATATAAATAACGGTAAAAAAGTAAAAAGGTAATTAGTCGTTTGGCGGCTTACCAAACAACCAAACGACCAAGAAAAAAGAATATGAAAAAGAACTATCAGCACCCAGATTGTGAAGTTGTAGCCATTGTCCAGAAATGCCAACTTCTCGCCGGCAGCGAACCTTCTACATCAGGACGGCCCTCTGCCACTTTCATGTATGACCCCGGATTTGGGGACGAGGAAGATGATGATAATTAGTAATTTTCCTCCGGCATATACCACCACTGGCCTTCAAAGAACTTCTTAAGTTTTTTGTTCTTGAAGACATGCCCACGGTGGGCATAAGGCAGGTTGTGGATAATGCGAGCCTTGAACGTATCTTTTATCTCATTGGGATTGTTACTTTCTGACCATGGCATAAAGCGCCAGGGATAATAACTCCCACCGCCATCATAGTAGACTTGCAGGTCTTCTGCCTTGGTGTCCTGCTGCCACGGCAGCAAGATGTCGGCAGACTTGATGCAGATGTTGTCAATGGGCTTGAAGTTGTCAGCGTGCCACTCGACGGTGCCGTTGCGCAAGACACACTCCAGGTAGGTCACATCGACGTCATCCCATCGCAGGTGGTGGACATGCCGCATCTTTCCCTTTCCCTCCACAATGCGGAAGGACTGACCACTAAACAACGAGTCGGCCATGCAGAAGTGCTTCGTGGTGTTCTCGGCCTTGATGCGAAGGGTGAAGTCATCAATCTGTCGGTTGGCCCAGCGCAGGGCAGGCTTCAGCCAATAAGGCACCGAAAAGCACTCATCCACACTGAACGACATCCGATAGCGATAGGTATGGTGCACGATGTTCCGGCCGGACTTGAAGGTAGCCTCGAAAAGATAGGCATAGCCATAGCTTTGCAGGCTGTCTATGCCCTCATCCCACAGGACATTACCCATCCAATCATCGTTGACCTTCCAGCGGCTCAGGTCCATAGGCTGAAATTCGGTATCGCCGTCTATGGTCGTTGCCACGACGGCATTACGATAGCTGAGCGGCTGACCGTTCATCTCCACCACGAAGTCCTTGATGTGGGGATGGATGCCTTGCGGTGAGAACGGCTCACCGTCGTTATAAGGTGCTTCGGCTTCGAAACCCATCTGCACCGTCTTCTCCTGACCACGGTTCATGAACTCATAATAGACATCCACCGAGGCAAAGCCATTGTCGGAGAGGCCTATCGTCAGCACTTCCTTACTGACAGCGATGTCGGTCTCATGGACTGGCACTAACTGGTTGCCGCTGACAAAGAACACACCGTCGTTGGCCGAAGCCAACAACGGCAGTGTCGACAGTAGATTTATAAAAAACTTTCTCATTATTTCTTTTTCCTTGCTAACAGGTTCAGCCTGTCGGTGGCCGTGCGCACCATCTGCTCTACATCGACATCGGCCGACATCGAAGTGGCCCGGAAGGGTTGCAGCAGGACATCGACTTCCTCGGGATATTCGGCTTTCAAGAGGCGTACCTTTTCGTAGGCTTGAATGCCTTCGAGGAGTCGTTCCATGCGAATGCTGGAACCGTCGGGATAGACGAGGAAGCAGTCGCCCGACGGCCATGTGCGGAAGCGTCCGTCGCGACAGGGGTCTTCGACCCAGCTGTTATATGCCCATCGCAAGTAGCCGTCGTAACCCACGGCAGCGGCGTGCCAACCCATATAGGCAGCTTCGGCTGGCGGTGAGAAGGTGAAGGTGTTGGGACGGTCGGGGCCGCAACAGGTATAGAACGTCACGGGTTGTCCGCTCTGACGTCGACGCTGGATGGCTTCGTCGCTGATGATGGGATTGTTATAGGAGACACTGATGTCATGGACATCGCTGTAAAACTCGGGGAAGTAATTATAGGCACCTTCCATGCGATAGCCGGGGTCTGCTTTCTTCATCAGTGCATAGGCAGCCTTGAGCTGTTCCGTCGGCCGCTCGTCAATGGCAATGCAAGTCTTGCCGAACCATCCCTTTGCCTTCAGATGGGCGGCGAAGTCACGGAGGAACGGCAACAGGAAGTCTTCGTAAGCCTGGTCGCCAGCCTGACAGCGCACATACTTCACGGTGTTCGAGGCGGCATCATAGTAATCGAACTGGCTGTGCCATGGCAGCAGTGTATAGCAGTCAATCTGGTGGTCGATGCCCATGCCCATCATGAACGACACCCAGCGGTCGAAGACGGTATAGTCATACTGCCACTGCCCATCGACGGTCTTGATTTTCCCGATCATGCTCTCGAAGGGGTCTTGGGTCTGCGAGTTCCACGGATGCTGGATAATGCTGCAGGTGATGACTTTCTGTCCGGCATTGGCCAGCGTCTTCATGATGGGTCGCATCCGGTCGAAGTGTTCCTGGCTCCAGAGCGGAACGTTATAATAGCGTGCCACGGCATAGGGGTTCTGCCATAGGTCGAGGTGGAACGCCCACTCGTGGGGCATCGGCAGCACACGGTCGATGACATCGACGGTCAGTTGCAGACGGTGTTGCCGACCGTCGCATTTGACGGTCACATAACCGGTGTATTTGCCGGCCTTCACGCCTTGCGCCACGTCGACGGTGAGCCAGACGGGGCGGGTCTCGCCCGCAGCCATACTGAACGAAGGCTCTTCGCAAAGCCGGTCGGCAACGACGACGGAGTCGTTCCTCTGGAAGTTATCGGCGATGGCATACTCCACCTTTTGAATGAGGAGTGAGGAATGAGGAATAAGGAGTTTTGACTTTTGATTTTTTACTTTTGAATGGGAAATAAGGTCCGAGACGGATACTTCCACCTTGTCGACGGCCTTTGGAGCGACAATGACGAGTTGTGCCGCCACACGTTCGCCCCGCCAGGCTGCCAGCGTCAGCGGCTTGGTCTGTAGCGTGGGGACTTCGCTTTGTGAATAGCGGATGTCGATGCTCCCCCACCCCACTTGTGTCTGGGACAGGGCATCTCCTTGCCCAAGGAAAGGAACAAGGAGGGTTGTAATGATGGTCAGTAGTAATTTATGCATGAGTATTATTATTTTAGTTGACAAGTTAACTAAAAAAAGTAATAACTTGTTTACTTGTCTTCTTCAATGAGTCGGAGCAGGTGGTCGACGGCTTCGGCTTCAGGAATGTTTTTTTCCACGCACTCCTGCCCTCGATAGAGGGACACCTTGCCGGGTCCTGCCCCAACGTAGCCATAGTCGGCATCGGCCATCTCACCGGGTCCGTTGACAATGCAACCCATGATGCCAATCTTCAGTCCGACGAGGTGACTGGTTGCCGCCTTGATGCGGGCGATGGTTTTCTGAAGATCGTAGAGCGTGCGGCCGCAACCCGGACAGGAGATGTATTCCGTCTTGGTGAACTTGATACGGGCAGCCTGAAGGATAGCATCGGCAAGCTCACGGGCCTGGTCTTCGGAAAGGAGAGGCGAATGGATGACGAGGTTGGTGGCGCGACGGTCTATGAGCAGAGCACCGGCCGTCATGGCGGCTTTCAGCTGCAACTCCTCCAGGTCGGCAGCCTGCAGGTCGAGACAGAGGGTGTCGTCGCTGATGACGGCATCGTTCCGCAATGCCGTGCATTCGTCGATGAGACTGACCAGCTTCTTGGCAACAGGAATCTCACACTCCGGCTCCTCACTGAGGCTGACACGGATGGTGTCGCCGATGCCTTCTGTCAGGAGAGCTCCGATGCCCAAGGCACTCTTGATGCGCCCGTCTTCGCCTTCACCGGCTTCGGTGACGCCGAGGTGCAGGGGGTAGTGCATGTCTTCGCGGTCCATCGCCTCAACGAGTAACCTTACGCTCTTCACCATGACGACGGTATTACTCGACTTGATGGAGATGACGACATCGTGGAAGTCCTGCTGCCGGAAGATACGCAGGAACTCCATACAGCTCTCTACGATGCCTTCGGGCGTATCGCCGTAGCGGTTGCGGATGCGGTCGGAGAGCGACCCGTGGTTCACGCCGATGCGCACGGCCGTATGGTGTTCCTTGCAGAGATGGATGAAGGGTGTCAGCCGGTCTTCAATCTTCTGCAGTTCCTGTGCATACTCTTCGTCGGTATATTCGAGTTTCTTGAACGTCCGTGCCGGATCCACATAGTTGCCCGGGTTGATGCGCACCTTTTCGGCATGACAGGCAGCCACATCGGCCACGTTGGCATTGAAGTGGACATCGGCCACGAGCGGTGTCTGATAGCCTCGTGCCTTCAGCTCACGGCTGATGTTACGCATGTTCTCGGCCTCCCGCGTACCCTGTGTGGTCAGACGAACCAGTTCGCCACCCGCCTCGATGATGCGGATGGCCTGCTGGACACAAGCCTCGGTGTCGTTGGTGTTCGTCGTCGTCATCGACTGCACACGGATGGGGTTGTCACCACCGATGGCAACAGGCCCGACATGAACCACTGAGGTATGTCTTCTAATTGGTTTTGTATTCATATTTTATTTCTGATAGCTCTTTGTTTGCCTTTTCTATCTTACTGCCCAGCGTAGCCTTGTGGGATGCCACTTCCCGGGCAACGTCATCATCGGCCAGCGCAATCATCTGTGCGGCAAGGATGGCTGCGTTCATGGCTCCGTTCACACCGACGGTAGCGACAGGGATGCCCGGCGGCATCTGTACGATGCTGAGCAAGGCGTCAAGACCGTCGAGCATTCCCTTGATGGGGACACCGATGACGGGCAGTGTGGTCTGTGCGGCGATGACACCGGGCAGGGCTGCCGCCATGCCGGCTGCTGCGATGATGACTTTTACGCCACGCCCCTTGGCATCGCGGGCGAAACGTTCTACGGCCTCCGGCGTGCGGTGGGCTGAGAGGGCGTTCACCTCAAAGGCGATGTGATGGTCGTTGAGCCACTGACAGGCTTTCTCCATGACAGGCATGTCACTGGTAGAGCCCATGATGATACTGACTTGCGGTTTGAGAGTTGATGTATCCATATTTTTAGTTGACAAGTAAACAAGTTATTACTCATTTCTCATTTTATTATCACCACATAGGCACAGAGGAAGCCGAGCAGGAAGCCGGCGACGACCTGTGAGAGCGTGTGTTGCCGGAGCACCATGCGACTGGTACCTACAAGACCAGCCAGGAGGATGACCAGGCAGAGCCACCACACCGGATTGAACCGGAAGAGGAACGAGTAGGCGATGAGGGCGCCTGCCACACCTCCTATGGCAGCGGTATGGGTAGATATTTTCCACCACACGTTCACGACAGCACAGACAATCTGTATGGCGAGTGATGCCAGCAGGATACAACTGATGAAGTGTGGTATGCGGAGCATATTCATAAAATGATAGCACATGAAGTAGCAGACGATGGAGATGACATAAGGCACCATCCGGCGCTCCTTCCGTCCGATGTCGGCCCGCGACCATCCGAGAAACTTCCTGTAGTAGCGGATGCAGAGTGTGGGCAGGAGGATGGTGAATACATACACCATTGCCAGCACGGCAACCTTAAACTGCCAAGGGGTGATGACGTTCAGATAGCTGAAATAGAAAAGCAGCGCCATTCCCACCAGCGACAGGTAGAACGGTGTGAACACCATACTCACTGCCGCCCAGACGGAAAGGCCTAAGCTAAAAAAAGCCTCACCCCCGACCCTCCTCCGAGGGGAGAGGGAAGTGGTTCCTCTTTCTAATTGCTCATTTCCCATTTTTCATTTTTTCCTCATCCTTGCCGACGGGATACCAAGGAGTTTTCGGTATTTGGCGATGGTGCGCCGAGCCACGGGCAGTCCGCGTTGGTTCATGATTTCCGTAAGGGCTTCGTCGGAATAGGGGTCGGACTTGTCTTCGTGGTCTACGATGTCCTTCAGTGCCAGCCGCATCTGTCTCACCGACAAGGCTTCGCCGTCGCCGGTGCTGTAGCCGTCGGAGAAGAAGAACTTCAGCGGGAAGGTACCCCATCGCGTCTGGGCATATTTCTCATTGGCCACGCGCGAGATGGTCGAGATGTCAAGATTTGTCTTCTGGGCGATGTCCTTGAGCACCATGGGCTTCAGGTCGCTCTCGTCACCATCGACAAAGAATTTCCGTTGCCAGTTGATGATGGCACGCATGGTGACATAGAGTGTCTGCCGGCGTTGCTGGATGGCATCGATATAGTCGCGGGCGCGGTTCACCTTCTCTTTCGCATAGAGCAGAGCCTCCTTCTCCTGCCGGCTCATGCCACCGGGGTTGTTCTTGTAGGCCTCCACCATGTCGGCAAACGACTGAGACACGTTGAGTTCTGGCATTCTGCCACGGTTGAGGGCGAAGGTGACGCTGCCGTCGTCAGAAGTGTCGACGATGAAGTCAGGTGTAACCTGCTGTGTGCTGCGCCCTTCCGTCTCACCCATGGCAGCCCCCGGCTTCGGGTTCAGTCGTCGTATCTCGTTGCGGGCATCGATGACCTGACTGTCACTGAGGTGCAGTGCCGATTGTATGCGGTTCCAGTTGTTACGGGCAAAGGCCTCATACTGTTTCGTCAGCACGCGGCGCGCCAATGCCACGGCAGCCGTCTGCGGCCGTCGGTCGAGCTGCAGGAGCAGACACTCTTGCAGCGAACGCGCCCCCACGCCGGCAGGGTCTATGGTCTGCAGTTTCTTCAATACCTCCTCCACGGCCGGCAGCTGCGTCTCCAGGTTTTCCCTGAATGCCAGCTCATCGACGATGTCGTCGAGGGATTTCCTGAGCAGGCCGTCGTTGTCGAGCGAACCGACGAGGTAGTCCATAATCGTCTGCTCCTCAGCCGTCAGCTCCATCTCGCCCACCTGCTGCTGTATCTTGTCGTAGAACGAAGTAGTGTCGCCATAGACCATCTCTTCGTAGTCAGCCTGCGCAAAGTCGCCGGAAGAAAGAGCCACCGGCATCTCGTCGTCGCGCCCGATGCCTTCGAGGGCAGCGTCGAGGGCGTCGGCACGCTCCTCCCGCTCCTGTTGTGCGTCGAAGTCGTCGGTCTGCTCGTAGCCCTCGGCGCGGTCGTCGCTGAGGGCATCGTCGGCCGACGACGGTTCCAGGGCAGGATTGTCGTCGACTTCCGTCCGTATGTTCTCTTCGAGTTCAGCCAACGGCATCTCCAGCAGACGCACATACTGCATCTGTCGCGCCGACAGCCGTTGCTGTTGACTGAGCGTCTGCTCTTGCCGTTCTATGAGTCGTTGTGACATGAGTAATTAGTAATGATGATTACCTTTTCTGGTTGGTAACATTCCTGAACGACTAATTAACTGACAAAATAAT
Organism: Prevotella sp.; assembly: GCA_017445845.1. Lineage (GTDB taxonomy): Bacteria > Bacteroidota > Bacteroidia > Bacteroidales > Bacteroidaceae > Prevotella. Next base: position 12,912 of record JAFSRY010000038.1, on the reverse strand, counting down.
TCTTCATCTGTGCCGCCTCGGCAGCAAGCAGCTCAGGACGGCCGTTGCCGTAGCGGTCCCACACCTCCTGACAGGCCTCCAAGAGCGGATGGATGGTGAACTCATCGCGCCTCAGGATGGGGTCGCAGAACTGGAACACCTCCATCACCTCCACCACCGTACCGACGGGCAGCCGCAGCAGCCGCGACAGCTCCACCACCTCGGGCGTCTCGGCCTGCATCGTCGAAGGTGTCAGCCGGAAGTAGAGGTCGAGAATCATAATGAGGTGGACAGGCATCAGGAGACCCTTACTCCCCTCCGTCCCAGACTCTTTGATGGGTCGGAAGTCGCGTTCGAAAGACTCCTGCACAGCCACACCGTCATAGAAGTCGGCAGCCTGGCCGAAACCCTTCATCTGTCGCAACAGCTGGACACCGCGCGACAGCAGGCGGGGTCGCGCGGCATAGCGCTCCCACAACAGCTCCAGCTTCGGCTCTTTCAGCTGCCGCAGACGGAACATCTGTTCATAGAGAAACTGCGGAGGGATGTGCAACTCCAATGCCAGCTCCACCATTTCACGCGAATAGAGGGCTTTCACCCCCACCGGCTTCTTCAGATACAGCTGTATCAGCAGCAGCCAGTATTCGTCAGACCACAATGTATGTTTTGCCATAGTGAAATAACATTCTATTGCTTCTGACCGCAAAGGTACAAAGAAAAAGTGAAATAGTGAAAAGTTGAAAAAGGAAAATACAAAGAAATAGTGAAAAAGTTGAAAAAGGAAAATACAAAGAAAAAGTGAAATAGTGAAAAAGTGAAAAGGTGAAAAAGTCGTTTTGGCGTTACTGCCATCAGCGAGGATTGCCGATGCCGATAAAAACGTTCGGGAACAGGACTCTTTTCTGATAATGGTGTTATCAAGCACTGATAACTCGATGATCTCACATTGATAATCCGATTATCTCACATTGATAACACCATTATCTCACATTGATAACACCATTAACTCACATTGATAACACCATTATCTCACACAGGTAACAGGCGTACTTTTAAGAGATCATCCTTTCGAAGCTATGGTTTCCCATCAACAACAGCCAATATCGAAAGAAAGAAAAAGCCCCCCAGGGCTTCCCGGGGGGATGGATATTATATCTACTTTTCAGCGTGTAATGATGACCTTGCGGCCGTCCTTCACATAGACTCCCTTTGGTTGGAGGTTTGAACCCCTCCCGCCATTCCCCAAGGGGAGGCAGGTGAGGCGTTGTCCCTGCAGGTTATAAAGCCCTGCTCTTTCTGACTTCCCTACTGGTGACGGGATTTGGCTGATGCCCGTAGGATGTTCTCCAACATATTGTCCGATGAAGAGGATGGCATGGGTCGACTGCTCACTGATGACATAGAGGAAGGGTCTGTTGAGATAGAATTGGGTCGAACTGGGAATAGATGTCGCTCCATCACCAATAATGGTGACGGCGGCAGCCTCGGTGCCTTTTTCGTTGACTTCTATCTTTGCCGCCTGCTTCATGAAATCAATATACACTGGCGAATTGCAGAAGTAAGGAAATTCGGCTGAAAGACTGAAGGCGGTGGGCATTCCGAGGTTTTTCATGATTTGCTTCAGATACAGATCGGTCTGAGTTTCAAAGCGGGGCATCTTCAGGTAGAGATAGTCGTATCCGCGATTACTCTTGACGGGCCATTCGCTGTCAGACAGGCTCTGGAGTACATCGTCGATGGTTTTTCCTTCGTTCGGCAGGAAGACGGTCATGGTGTAGCCTCCGTTGCCATAGGGCAGGTTGGCAGCGCGGTAGAGGTCGTTTTCTACTAAGGAGACATCCTCCATTTCCTTATTCATCATCTGTACGGTTTCCTGTCCGTTGAAGTCTTCTTCGTGGGTGTTTGTTTCGTCAAAGGGACTACTCCATATGCCTTTGAAATAGAGGGCATTGAGCAGATAACTCACCATACCCTCATCAAATTCCTTCTCGGTCAGTATTTCCTCTATCATTCCTTCGGTATGGTCGCTGGCCCACTGGTTGATGACGTCACGCGTCATGCCGTCGGCAAAGTCGCGGGCCTGTGGGGTAGCATCGTAGAAGGTGAGTGCTTTCTCCACGAAACCGTCCTGCAGCTGATAGCCCTTTCCTTCGTTGACGAAGATGGTGTTGCTGAAGGTCATCCTGGTCTTTGGGTCTACGTCGGGCATCTCTGTCATCAGCTTTCGGCAGAGGCTGTTGATGGCATCGGCTCCTCCGTCGGCAAATCCCAGCACATTGTTGATTTCCTCAAGGGTCTTTCCGGCAGCACCGTTGTTCATCATGCCCAGCGCATAGGTGATGCTCAATGGCGAGAGCACCATGTTTTTATTCTCGCGGGCTTCGCGGAACAGGTTGAAGGCGAAGTGGTTGTTTTGCTTCAGCTGCTGGCGTTCGTCTGCCGTCAGGGTTATTTCCTTCGGTGCATTGAAATCTTCCTGGGTGAATAAAGGATAATAATCGTTATCATAGACAGCTATGAACTCCTCATAGTCGCAGATACAGTCTACCTCGGGTACGAACAGATAGTGAACAAGACCTGTCTTGTTGAATCCGATGCCTTCAACGCCGACAATGTCGGATGTATAGGTTTGTCCTAAATCATCGGTGCCTACATACTGATATCTTCTGAATTTACCTGTTGCTGTATTGATGGTGCTCTCGACGGGTTGCAACTTCGGGCCTTCTTTGTAGCCTTGCATGGTGAAGTCGATGAGCAGAAAGTCTTTTTGGGCATAACTGTCCCATGCATATACTTTTCCGTCCTCTTCGCGATAGGCAGCATAATAAGTGCCCTCGTCATCGGTATAAAACGAATCAACAGAAGGGTGAAGATGACGATATACCTTCCTATACGTCTGTCCATTGATTACGGTCTCATCCTTTAACTCATAGGACACCAGTGAGAGGGTGTGCTCATAGCCATCATACTGGCTGCCATCACCCTTGGGCTCCGTCGACTCAAAGTGATGATGAAAGTAGAACCACTTTCTGCCTTGTTCCAGCATAGACCGATGGTCATCTTGTGCCCATGCCGACATGGACATCAACACTGTCATTGTAAGAAGTAGAAGTTTTCTCATATTTCTAAGTTTTAAGGGTTAATAATTATCGCTACTTGGTTTCTCATTATCCTCAGATTGCTATCCCCATTTAATTAAAGTGTTTTTATAAATTCATCCCATTCGGCGGTGGTGCCCTTCCGCCCGAAAGTCTTCTCGAAGAGCCGGCTGCGACTATTGGTCACCGACTGTTTCGAGTGGGCCGTGAGCAAGGCAATGGCGGCAGGTGCGGCTCCTGCCTTCAACAGCAGACAGACATGATATTCCTGCTCGTTCAGTTGGCGGAATGAAAAGAGCCGTCGGGTGAAGTCAGGGTAGTATTCGTTCACCTGTTGTTCCAGCTGTTGCCATTCGTCTTTTTTGAGCGGACGGTCGGTGTCGACCGCCATACGCTGTTGCAGAAAAGGGATGGGGACAGGGTTTCTGTTCTCTTCGGGCATATTGGCCATACGCTGTTCGTAGTCGGCCAGCTGCCGCTGCAGTTCGTTCAGTCGGAGGGTGAACACAGCCTGTCTGCGCCGACTGTTGAGGAACAATCCTACAAAGGCTGCTGACAACAGGCACAACAGGGCAAAGACAATGGCCAGTATCTGTCCGCGACGGGTGGCGGTGAGCTGTTGTCGCACCGCCTCCCGCTCATGGTGCTGATAGTCGTAGAGGGCACTCATCCGCCGCAACGTCTCGATGTCGGTCAGACTGACCACCGAGTCGGTCAGCAGTTCATATAGCTGCAGGTGATAGAGGGCTTTGTCAGCGTCGCCGTATTTCTTCATGCTTATGTCGGCCAAGGCGGCATGGGCAGCCTGCTGGGTGTAGAGGGTTCCTACGTCGAGCAACTGCCGATAGTAGTACTCGGCAGAATCGGTCTGATGGACTTTCGTGTAATAGTCGGCTGCCATGTAATAGAGTCCGCTCTCACTCTCGGCATCCACCAGCTTGAGAGCCTCCATCAGCAACGGTCGGGCTGCCTGCGGACTGTCCTGCTGCAGATAGAGGGCTGCCTGCTGACCCTTGATGTCGCTGACCATCAGGTCGTCGCCCATGAGCGTGGCAAGCCGAAGGGCAGCATCGAAACAAACGCGGCAACTGTCGAAGAGGGCCTGCGAACGATAGACATTACCCATGTCGCGAAGGTCGTAGATGAGTCCTGACGTGTCGTTTAACAATGAATCGTAGTGATAGGCCTGGCGGAAGGCTTTCAATGCCAGATCGTTAATGTTCTGTTCAAGATAGAGGCTGCCGATCATATTCCATGCCATCGCCCTTGTCGTATCGTGACGAGCCACGTCGACGGCTTCCTCCAGACACTGCAGGGCCCTGGGTGAGTCATGTTCCAACAGCAACGTGTCGGCACGAAGCAGCAACACATCGGCAGAAGGTGCGTGGCGGCAAGCCGTCAGAAGAAAGACGGCAAAAAGCAGGCTTGCTATCGTCAGTCGTCTTACCATATCGTATCAAAGTAAATCAGGTTTTTAACAGCATCCTCCACATACTGCTGGGAAGTACATTCGAAACGAATCGTCATTCCTTCTTTGCGAATATGGTTAAATCTGTCATTTTCATACAAATAATCTTCCATCATGGCGTTGTAGTCGTCGTTGAGCCGATTGATGTCAGTATAAGTGTAGGTAATATCATAACTCATCACCTGAGTCCCATCCTCATTCAAAACAAGGTCGATGGAACATTGTGTGTCTGTATTATACGATGCACTCTCATAATGTCCGTCGGCATAATGGCCAAAAAGGAAGTTGTCGGGCAACATGTCGTCGACGTATGGACCGTCACCCACGCTGCGCAGGAAGAAGACACGCTGGATGAGTTCCATTGGCATCCCCCTGTAGATAGGCGTGAGGTCGTAGCCTAACTGTGAAATGTCACGCTGATAGTCGGCCTGACAATCGGTATAGGAATACATCTGGCGCGGGCGGCGCGGACGCGTCAGTGTGCGGCGAACGTAGGGATTGTCGGTAGAACCTGTAGTTATGTCAAGAATGACAAAACAGTCCTTACTTCTGTTTTCTTCCAGTGTGCGCAGGAAATACGCATCGGCATCGACCTGCGAAAAGAAATCATAATAGAGCAGGGCCGACTCACAAAGGCTGTCACGACACTCAAACTTATAGTACAGGGTGAAACGGTTTCCCTCAACGGGTTGCGGGAAAAAGTAGACGGTGCCTTCTTTCATGTCTCCCTGCCACCCTACGGCGACGGGCTCTGGCTGGGTGGGGCGCTGGGTTGTCATACTGTCTAAAAGATGATAGTCGAAGACGGCATTGGGTCCCAGCTGCAGCCAATCGCCCCAATAGGGTAAGCCTGTTTTATTTTCCAGATAAAACTTTCCTGCTCCCATATTGCGCTGTTCTACTCCATAGTTTCCATCCTTGGTGCAGATATAAAAATAGCCCTGTCCGGTGGCCTTCACTATGAAAGCCATCAGAAGGACTGACAACAGCGCATATCTTCTTTTCATATTCTCTGTAGTACACGGAAAAATGTGTAGACGCTGCAAATTTACACTCTTTTCCGTGTCTTCTCCAAACTTTTGAGTACACAAATAATACACAAAAGTATTTTGAGCCGAAGGTCGACTTCCGGTCTTTTTATTTCACTTCCCAGATGTCGTTGGTTTCGAGCAGTTCCATGAAGGTGTGGTAGGGTTTCTGCTCTTTCACCTCTTCGATTTGCCGGTTGACAGCCTCGTCGTAGGTGGGTGCCTGGACATCGCGGATGACGCCGAGTGCGATGGGGAATCCGTCTTCGGGCGACATCATGGCGAGTTTCAGCTGCAGGGTGTTGTCCTGGCAGTGGGCATCGTGGGTGAGGATGTCGTCGAGGGTGATGCCGTTTTCGCCTATCTTCACCACTTTCAGTCCGAAGCCCTCCTGCATGAGTCCGTACTCCTTGTTTTCGCCGAAGACGAGCTTTTCGCCATGGCGCACATAGATGGCATTTTTCTGCCGGCCCTCTTTGTTGTAGACAAGGTCGTGGCATCCGTTGTTGAAGATGACGCAGTTCTGCAGGATTTCGCACACGGCGGCTCCCTTATGGGCGTGGGCGGCCTTGAGGATGTCGATGGTGCCGGGCTGGTCGGTGGCGACGGCGCGGGCGAAGAAGCGTCCTCGGGCTCCGAAGCAGAGCTCGGCAGGCCGGAAGGGGTCTTCGACGGTGCCGTAGGGTGACGACTTCGAGACGAAGCCTCGCGGCGACGTGGGCGAATACTGTCCTTTGGTGAGTCCGTAGATGCGGTTGTTGAGCAGGATCATGTTCAGGTCGACGTTGCGGCGCATGGCATGGATGAAGTGGTTGCCGCCGATGGCGAGTCCGTCGCCGTCGCCGGAGATCTGCCAGACGGTGAGCTTCGGGTTGACGACCTTGGCTCCGGTGGCGATGGCGGCGGCGCGGCCGTGGATGGTCTGCATGGCATAGGTGTTGACGTAATAGGGCAGTCGCGATGAACAGCCGATGCCGGAGATGACGGCTGTCTCATAGGGTGCCACGCCAATCTCTGCCATCGCCTTGTGGAGCGAGGCGAGGAAGAAGTGGTCGCCACAGCCCGGACACCAGCGGGGCTGGCCTTTCTTGAAGTCTGAAGCCGAATATGTTTGTTTCATAGTTATCAGTCGTTATGTGTGTTAAGTATTCTTGATATATAGGTATTATCGTAGTCGGGAGCCTCTTTTGTTTGTATAACTTTCCCAAACCCTGCGACGAGTTCGCTGACGACGAAGGGCTGTCCCTTCACCTGGTTGTACTGGTAGGGTGCGAAATTGTTGATGCGGATGCGCAGCAGGGCGGCAAACTGTCCGAGGTTCTGCTCGGCGACGACGACTTTCTGATAGCGCAAGAGGACTTCGGCTGTGTTGGCAGGCAGAGGGTTGATGAACTGGAACTGTGCCAGTGCCACCTTGTGTCCGCGCTGCCGGAGTTCCTGCATGGCTGAGTAGAGATGTCCGTAGGTTGAACCGAAGCCTACGATGAGAAGGTCGGCATCGTCTTTGTCACCTTCGACGACGACGTCGGGAACGGGTATGCGCTGTACCTTGTCGTAGCGCAGGTGGTCCATGCGGTCGTGGTTCTCGGGTTCGGTCGAGATGGCTCCTGTCTCACCGTCTTTCTCAAGTCCGCCGAGGATATGCTGGAACCCTTCCTGACCCGGTATGGCCCAATAGCGCACGCAACTTTGTTCGTCGCGCTTGTAGGGTGAGTATTTATATTTCTGGTCCTCGGTGGCATAGTGGGGATGTATCTCTGGCAAGTCTTCCATCGTAGGCAGTCGCCATGCACTGGACCCGTTGGCGATGAAGGCATCGGTGAGGAGGACGACGGGTGTGAGGTGTTCGAGGGCTATCTTCGCTGCCATATATGCCGAGGAGAAGCAGTTGGTGGGGCTGGTGGCAGCGATGACGGGCATGGGGCTCTCACCGTTACGACCGTAGAGGGCCTGCAGGAGGTCGGTCTGCTCCGACTTTGTGGGTAGTCCTGTCGAGGGTCCGCCGCGCTGTACGTCGATGACTACCAACGGGAGTTCGTCGATGACGGCGAGGTTGATGGCTTCTGACTTCAGACAGAGTCCGGGGCCTGACGTCGACGTGGCAGCCAGGGCTCCGGCAAAGGCTGCTCCGACGGCAGAGGCACAACCTGATATCTCGTCTTCGCACTGAACGGTGATGACACCCATCGACTTATGTTTTGCCAACTCATGAAGGATGTCGGTGGCAGGGGTGATGGGATAGGAACCGAGGAAGAGTTGCAGCCCGGCCTTCTCGGCTGCTGCCATCAGTCCGTAGGCTGTGGCTTTGTTGCCGGTGATGTCCATATAGCGGCCGGGCACCTTGTGGCGCGACTCGATGCGATAGGTGGCGGGCACCGAAGCATGGGTATTGCTGCCATAGTCGTAGCCAGCCTGGATGACCCTGATATTGTTTTCGGCAATGGCGGGCTTCTTCTTGAACTTCTCACGAAGGAAGCTGAACGCCAGTTCGAGGTCACGGTTGAAGAGCCAGCAGACAAGGCCCAGGGCAAACATATTACGGCATTTCAATACCGACTTGTTGTCCATACCCGAATCAGCGAGACAGTCTTTCACCATCTTCGTTATCGGACAGGCCACCACACGGTCGGGATCGATGCAGAGTTCCAACAGGTAGTCGTCGCTCTCAAACTGTGCCTTCTTCAGGTCGGCAGGACCAAAGGCATCGGTGTCGATGATGATGGTGGCCTGCGGCTTCGCATAGCGCAGCTGCGTCTTCAGGGCAGCGGCATTCATGGCTACCAAGACGTCGCAGAGGTCGCCGGGAGTCAACGACTGACCTTCGGAGATATGCACCTGAAAGCCGCTCACACCCGTCAGCGAACCTTGTGGGGCTCGGATGTCAGCCGGATAGTCGGGAAATGTCGATATGCCATTGCCCACTGAAGCTGAAATCGTGGAGAAAATAGTACCGGCGAGCTGCATACCGTCGCCACTGTCGCCTGAAAATCTTACTACAACATGCTCAAGTTCTTTCACTTCAGGCTTTTGTGATGATTGTGTATCCATTATTAAAAATATTAAGAATAAGGTTGTATCTCATATTGTGTAATTCCACGCAAAGGTAGTGCTTCTTTTCGATATGAACAAAAAAATATTTCTTTTTTTTATAATTTCTCATTTTTCATTTTATTTCGTACCTTTGCACATTATTATTATTATATAACACGCATCTTAACAAAGAAAACAATATGGACTACAACTTCAGAGAGATTGAGAAAAAATGGCAACAGCGATGGGTTGACAACAAAACCTACCGGGTGGCCGAAGACCCCGACAAAAAGAAATTCTACGTACTCAACATGTTCCCCTACCCCAGCGGTGCCGGACTGCATGTGGGCCATCCGCTCGGCTATATCGCCAGCGATATCTATGCCCGTTACAAGCGACAGCAGGGCTTCAATGTTCTCAACCCCATGGGTTATGATGCCTATGGACTGCCTGCCGAACAGTATGCCATTCAGACGGGTCAGCATCCTGCCAAGACCACTGAAGTGAATATCAACCGCTACCGCGAACAACTCGATAAGATTGGTTTCTGCTTCGACTGGGAACGAGAAGTGCGTACTTGTGAGCCCGGCTATTACCACTGGACCCAGTGGGCCTTCCAGAAAATGTTCAACTCGTTCTATTGCAACAGCTGCCAAAAGGCTCAGCCCATCACAAAGCTCATCGAACACTTCGAAAAGCAGGGCACCGAAGGACTGGACGTAGCCCAAAGCGAGGAACTGCAGTTCACCGCCGAAGAGTGGAAACAGATGAACGATGTCGAGCAGCAGCAAGTGCTGATGAACTATCGCATCGCCTATCTGGGTGAGACGATGGTCAACTGGTGTGCCCAGTTAGGAACGGTGTTGGCCAACGACGAAGTGGTCGACGGAGTGTCTGTCCGTGGCGGCTATCCCGTTGTTCAGAAGAAGATGCGCCAGTGGTGCCTGCGTGTCTCGGCCTATGCCCAGCGTCTGCTCGACGGCCTTGACACCATCGACTGGACCGAGTCGCTGAAGGAAACGCAGAAGAACTGGATTGGCCGCTCTGAAGGTACGGAGATGCAGTTCAAAGTGGCCAACAGCAACCTGGAGTTCACCATCTTCACCACCCGTGCCGACACTATCTTCGGTGTCACCTTCATGGTGCTGGCTCCCGAGAGCGACCTTGTGCAACAGCTGACCACGCCCGAACAACAGGCTGACGTCGATGAATACTTAGCCTATGTAAAGAAACGCACCGAGCGCGACCGTATCTCCGACAAGAAGGTAACAGGTGTCTTCTCAGGTTCCTATGCCGTCAACCCACTGACAGGAAAAGAAATACCCATCTGGATTTCAGAGTATGTATTGGCTGGCTACGGTACGGGAGCCATCATGGCTGTGCCTGCCCACGACTCGCGCGACTATGCCTTTGCCAAGCACTTCAACCTGCCCATCATCCCGCTCATCGAGGGTGCCGACGTTTCGGAAGAAAGTTTCGACGCCAAGGAAGGCATCGTGATGAACTCTTCCAATGGCGAGTTCTCGCTGAACGGCCTGACCGTGAAGGAAGCCATTCAGAAGACGAAGGAATATGTCACAGAGAAAGGACTGGGCCGTGTGAAGGTGAACTTCCGGCTTCGCGATGCCATTTTTTCGCGGCAGCGCTACTGGGGTGAGCCGTTCCCCGTCTACTACAAGGACGGAATGCCGCAGATGATACCTGAGGAATGTCTGCCCCTGCAGCTGCCCGACATCGACAAATACGAACCCACCGAGACGGGCGAACCACCCCTCGGACGCGCCAAGGTATGGGCTTGGGACACCAAGAGCAACCGTGTGGTCGACCGTTCATCGGTCGACAATGAAACCGTCTTCCCCCTCGAACTCAATACCATGCCGGGCTTTGCCGGCTCGTCAGCCTACTACCTGCGCTATATGGACCCGAAGAATAACGAGGCCCTCGTATCGAAGGAAGCCGACGAATACTGGCAGCAGGTAGACCTCTATGTAGGTGGCACCGAACACGCAACGGGTCACCTCATCTACTCGCGTTTCTGGAACAAGTTCCTCTTCGACCTCGGCGTATCTTGCAAGGAAGAGCCCTTCCAGAAACTCGTCAACCAAGGAATGATCCAAGGCCGGTCGAACTTCGTCTATCGCGACAACAAAGCATCAAAGGACGGCCACCCCGTCTTTGTCTCCTTTGGTCTGAAAGGAAACTACGACGACGTCACTCCCATCCATGTCGACGTGAACATCGTGCAGAATGACATCCTCGACATGGAAGCCTTCAAGGCTTGGCGACCCGAGTATCAGAATGCCGAGTTTGTGCTCGAAGACGGCAAATATGTCTGCGGCTGGGCTATCGAGAAAATGTCGAAGTCGATGTTCAACGTTGTCAATCCCGACATGATTGTCGAACGCTACGGTGCCGACACGCTGCGTCTCTACGAGATGTTCCTCGGTCCCGTTGAGCAGAGCAAGCCTTGGGACACCAACGGCATCGACGGCTGCCACCGTTTTCTGAAGAAGTTCTGGAACCTGGTCAGCTCTTCTTGTTGTGTTGACAACGCAACAGACGGAACGAAGGCCCTCGTCGACCCGGTAGCTCCCAAGAAGGAAGAACTGAAGTCGCTGCATAAACTCATCAAGAAGGTATCGCAGGACATCGAAGCCTTCTCTTACAACACGTCTATTGCCGCCTTCATGATTTGCGTGAACGAACTTTCGCAGTTGAAGTGCCAAAACCGCTTCATCATGTTCGACCTCGTGAAGCTCATTGCTCCCTTCGCTCCACATATTGCCGAAGAACTCTGGGAGATGATGGGCGGCGAAGGCAGTGTCTGCGACAGTGAGTGGCCCACATGGAACGAAGCCTATCTCGTTGAGAACGAGATGCAACTCACCATCTCTTTCAACGGCAAGGCCCGCTTCCAGATGCTGTTCCCTGCCGACGCTGCCAACGATGCCATCGAGTCGGCTGTCTTGGCCGACGAGAAAACACAGAAGTATCTCGAAGGCAAACAGGTAATGAAAGTCATCATCGTGCCGAAGAAGATTGTCAACGTGGTATGTAAGTAATACGAACAATCTTATGAGCCTGTTTAAAAACAAAACCATAGAGCGCGAGGTCAAGGATTATTTCTTTATAACCCTTGGCCTCATCCTCTTTGCCTTTGGCTGGACGGTATTCCTCCTGCCCTACGAGATTGTGACGGGTGGTGTGACGGGTGTCGCCGCCATCATCTACTATGCCAGCGGCATACAGATTGAAATCAGCTATTTCCTCATCAATGCCGCCCTCCTCGTCATAGGACTACGCATTCTAGGTTGGCGCTTTCTGATGAAGACCATCTATGCCATCTTCATGATTTCTTTCCTGCTGTGGCTCTTCCAGGAGTTAGTGAAGAACCCCGACGGCAGTGTCGTGAAGATATTGGGCGAAGGACAAGCCTTCATGTCGCTCCTCATCGGCTGTACCTTCACCGGCAGTTCACTGGCCATCGTCTTCTATAACAACGGTTCGACGGGCGGCACCGACATCATTGCTGCATCGGTCAACAAGTACTATAACTTCTCGCTGGGCCAGGTACTGATTATGGTCGACCTGCTCATCATCGGCTCCTGTCTGTTCATCCCGCAGTTCGGCGATGGCATCGACAGAATCTACAAGGTCGTCTTTGGCCTCTGCACGATGGTGGTAGAGAACTTTGTCCTCGACTATGTCAACAACTCCATGCGACAGAGCGTGCAGTTCATGATATTCTCGAAGAAACACGAAGAGATTGCCGAAGCCATCGGAACACAGATGGATCATGGCGTCACCATCCTCGACGGTCATGGCTGGTATACCGGGCAGGAAATGAAGGTACTCTGCATCCTGGCCCGCAAGCGCGAGAGTCCGCAGATGTTCCGCATCATCAAGTCGATAGACCCACGTGCCTTCGTCTCTGTGGGCAGCGTCATCGGTGTCTTCGGAGAAGGCTTCGACCCCATCAAAGCCCGACTGCCAAAGTCCAAAACGGAGCAAAACAATCAAAATACTATCAATAAAACTACCATTAGAAGAATCAATAGCGAAGAGTAGGATAAAAATGGTTTATTTAAGTAACCGTTAAAAAATAGGGTCCAACAAGCACCGAAATAATTGTGACAGAGTAGCTTGTTGGGAGGGCTTCTGTGTCCCGCTTAGGATAGAGTAGTTTGACCAGGAGGACGGGCTGTTCATATTTGAGAAGAGAATGGCGGATTAACAATTATTATGTCCTAAAATTAGGCAGTTTGGAATATTTTCCGTATATTTGCAACATAAATATACCTATAACTAA
>JAFSRY010000037.1 GCA_017445845.1 Prevotella sp. | reverse complement strand
TGTGGTAAGGGCAGTGCGTGATAGGTATCATAAGACCCTTATCGTCAAGCTCTCGCCCAATGTGACGAGTATTGCCGACATCGCCCGAGCCTGTGAGACCGAGGGAGCCGACTCCGTGTCGCTCATCAATACGCTGATGGGTATGTCCATTGATATCGAGCGCCGTTGCTCGCGCCTCTCTATCGGTACGGGTGGACTCTCTGGTCCTGCCGTGAAGCCTGTGGCCGTGCGTATGGTGTGGCAGGTGGCGAAGGCGGTTTCTATTCCCGTCGTAGGTCTTGGCGGCATCATGACGGCAGACGATGCCATCGAGTTCTTCATGGCTGGCGCCACTGCCATAGAGATAGGTACGGCCAACTTCATCAATCCCCATGTGACGATTGATGTGCGCGACGGCATCAACGACTGGCTCGACAGTCACGGCTGTCAGTCACTGAAGGACATCATCGGTTGTGTGTAATTATAAAGGATAAGAAATCAGTTGATAGTAAAGGGTACGGGCCATGCGTTCGTACCCTTTGTCGTTGGGATGCAGTTGGTCGGTCTTCGGATGGGCAAAGAACCGATGGTATTCGGGCAGTGTGGGCAGAAGGCCTGAGAGTTGGGCCAGGTCGATGACGGGCACCGCCCATACCTGCCCAGCCTCACGAATGGCCTGCAGGTAGCTGTCGAAGAAAAGACCGCATTTGTTTTGGTATTCTTCTGACGGCTGCACATTGCGGTCGCCGAAATAAGCGTAGCCTCGGTGGATGGGTGTTAGAAGGATGATTTGCTGGGTGGGGTAGAGGGTCTTGAGTTGGCGCATGGCAATGTTGATGCGTCCGCAAAGTGTCGTGACATCAGTGTTGGGCGTGCGATAGTGGCGGCTTACCAACTCCTGTGGCTGTCCTGTGGCGGCATAGACAAGAGTGTCTTTCTCGTCGTACCAGTGTCCGATGGGCACACCGTCGTTGAAGTCATTGGTTCCCATCAGGATGAGGATAGCGTCAACGGACGGAGCAGCGAGGGCAGACCATGCTTGCATGAAGTATGCCGAGTCGTGACGGACGAAGACGAAGTCAACGTTCTGTCCCTGCTCGTCGTAGAGACGCTGTATCTGTTGAGGCATGTGAATCCATTGCTGCCCGTTGATGCCGTAGACCAAAGAAGTCAGCTGAAGCCATTGTCCGAGATACGACCACCACTTCTCGGTTCCGGCCTTCACGTTCGGGTCGGTGATAGAGTCGCCGAGATAGGCTACGCGCCGACTCTTCCAAGGGTGGGCGTTGGTTTCAGCGGGTGTTTGCGCCTGACAGGTCAACACACAGAGGAATGCAACCAGAAAGACTTTGAGTTTCATCGGAAGCTGTCAGTGAGGAGTTTGATTTCTATCTTCGGCGAGATGCGCTCGTAGATGATGTTATAGACGGCATCGAGAATGGGCATGTTGACGTGCATCTGCCGGTTGATTTCCTTCATACACTTCGTGCCGAAATACCCCTCGGCAATCATCTCCATCTCTATCTGAGCCGACTTCACACTGTAGCCCTTGCCAATCATCGTTCCGAAGGTGCGGTTGCGCGAGAAGTTGGAATAGCCGGTGACGAGAAGGTCGCCCAAGTAGACACTGTCGTATATGTTGCGTTCGATGGGGTTGACGGCCTGTAGGAAGCGGGCCATCTCCTGCACGGCGTTCGACATCAGTACGGCCTGGAAGTTGTCGCCGTATTTCAGTCCTGAGCAGATGCCGGCGGCAATGGCATAGACATTCTTCAAAACGGAAGAATATTCAATGCCGAGGACATCGCTCGAGGTCTTTGTCTTGATATAGTCGGAGGTGAGCACATTGGCAAAGGCGCGTGCCTTCTCCAAATCGGTGCAGCCGACGGTGAGATAGGAGAGTCGCTCGAGTGCCACTTCTTCGGCATGAGAGGGTCCGCCGATGACGGCAAGGTTCTCCTGTGGAACGTCGAAAACCTGATGGAAGTATTCCGAACACGACAGGTTCTCATCGGGCACGATACCCTTGATGGCGGTGACGATGAACTTGTCGCGCAGGCGGGTCTTGAGCTTCTTTAGGTGTCCTTTCAGATAGGGCGACGGCGTCACGAAGACGAGGGTATCGTAGGCCTGGGCAATCTTGTTGATGTCTGAAGAAAAGTAAATCTCATCGACATCGAAGTGGACACCCGTCAGATAGGCTGGGTTGTGCTTCATCCGACGGAAGTCTTCGATGCGGTCGTCGCGCCGCATATACCATCCGATGTGGTGGGTGTGACTCACCACAATCTTGGCAATGGCCGTGGCCCACGAGCCACCTCCGATGATAGCTATGTTACCGAAATTATACATAGAGCCTCACCCCCTTCCCCTCTCCAAAGGGCGAGGGGCGTCATTACTACTGTTAGACAAAGATTCTTTTATTCTCATTACGACTTTTTTACATCCCCATAGCATGGTCTATTTACTCCCCTCGCCCTTTGGAGAGGGG
>JAFSRY010000036.1 GCA_017445845.1 Prevotella sp. | reverse complement strand
TTCCTCTGTCGCGACTCGGCAATGTGCAAACAAGTTTGCATTGCCCTCGCTGCTCCATCGGTTGACTTTGTCTTCCTCTGTCGCGACTCGGCAATGTGCAAACAAGTTTGCATTGCCCTCGCTGCTCCATCGGTTCTCGCCAAGGCAGACATCAGGCAAGCTGGGTCTGCTCTTATGGCTTAACGAAAAGGTTGGATTTCATCCGACCTTTTCTCGCCAAGGCAGACATCAAGCAAGCTGGGTCTGCTCTTATGGCTTAACGAAAAGGTTCAAATCTTAACAAATCAAACAAATCCTAAGGGCAAAATACATAAAGATTTGACAGATTTTGAATAGATTTGTTGGATTTCTGCCCGAAAGGGCACTCCTTATTATTATTCGCCGAATAGTTACTCTCGTTCGGCAAAACTAAAAAAACATAAACAAGATTCTGTTTTTTTTGTTTTGCGCTCACTTATTGAATAAAAACCTCACGCTCGGAAAAATAAATGTATTTATTTTCCTCACTTCATCGATTTTTTCGTATCTTTGCAGCCGATGAAACGTTTTGTCTTTATATATATAATAATGTGTACGTTCTGCACAGGGCTGTGGGCGCAAAATGACTCAACAAGCGTGAGACGCTGGATGGGGTTCTGTGAGCGTGGCCCTTGGAACCTGCACGAAGGCATGAACGTAGGCATCGACCTTTCGGCGTTTGCCACTTTCGGCGGCGGCAACAGCCACACGGGTTTCGGCCAGCGCCTTGACGCCACTTATGTAAAGTCGTTGGACGAGAGACTGTGGATGGCTATCGGTGCCTATGCCGACCATACGTCGTTTGGCGGGGCTTCCTATCGTTCGGCGGGCGTCTACGGAATGCTGGGCTACCGCATCGATGAGCACTGGGAAGTGGCTGTGTATGGACAGAAGTCATTGTCAAGTAACATGTCGCCGCATCGCAGGTGGCTCCATAGCCCCTACAGACCCTACAGGACCTTTTTGCCGTATGGTGTCTACGGGCCTTACAATCCCTACGGGTTCTATCAGCCGGGGGCTGACAGGCTGGGCGGCACGGTGACATACCATTTCTCGCCGGCTTTCAGTCTGAGCGTTTCCGTAGAGTCATGGCGGCCGAACTATGATGACACAAATGGCTGGGGATGGAAGTAACTTTGCAGGGATGAAAGAGCACATATATATAATAATAGGTATACTGCTGTCGATATGCCAGCCGTTGGCAGCCCAGCAAGGCGACCGCAGCAAGATGTCGCCGTGGGTGCGACAACTGGCCAGCCATCAGTTGCGACAGGCCCGTTCCACAAGGGGCGGACAATCGGCCTGTCCGTCGTTATGTGCCTTCGTACTGGTCGACGACGATGGCTCATCACTAACAGAAAACGGCTGCCGCTCACTGGCACAGTTCGGCAACATCCACATTGCCGACATCCCTCTCAGCAAACTCAATGCCCTCTCGCTCAACCGAGATGTGCGACGCATCGAAGCCCGGCAGAGCAACCGGCTGCACATGGACCGTGCCGTCGGGCAAGTGAACGCCACACCCGTCTACAGCGGCGAGGGGCTTCCGCAAGCATATACCGGCCGGGGCGTCGTCATGGGCATCATGGACGTAGGCTTCGACCTCACCCACCCTAACTTCTTCGATACCACAGGCAACGACTACCGCATCGGTGCCCTCTGGGACCAACTCTCCGTCGACACCCTCGACACCGAATACTATGTCGGAGCCGATTACGTCGGGCGCGAGGCACTGCTCAGCTACGCACACTCGCGCGACGGCCTCATCCTCACCCACGGAACCCACACCCTCGGATGTGCCGCGGGCAGCGGAGCAGGAACGGACTATCGCGGCGTGGCGCCCGAGAGCGACATATGCCTCGTCAACAATGCCGTCAGCAGCGACCTGCCACTCATCGACTCCGTCAACGTCTACAAATACACCTATGCAACGGATGCCCTTGGGTTCAAATACATCTTCGACTATGCCGACGCCCACCAACAGCCATGCGTCATCTCGTTCAGCGAAGGGTCGCCGCAGGACTTCCGCGGATACGACATCCTTTACAATGCCGTCCTCGACTCGCTGACCTCTTACCCCGGACACATCATCGTATCGTCGGCAGGAAACGACGGTTACTACAACACCTTTTTCCACAAGCCTGCCGGACAGGCTTCTGCGGGAGCCTTCCTGCGCGGAACACGCTCGGGCTGCGACTTTACACTCAAGAGCGCACAGCCCTTCAAACTCCGGCTCAAAGCCTACGTTGACAGCCAAATCCATGAAGCCTGCATCAGTCTGCCGGAAGAACTGTCGGAAGAAGGCCTCTTCAGCGACACCCTCACACTTGGAAACACCGACTATTACATCAATATTGAAGGCTTCCCGTCGTGCTACAACGCTACTGAGACCGCCTATGAGGTGATGATGTCGGGCAGTGGACGCATCGGCGGCGCAGCACCCTTCTCCGTTGAACTCGTCGGTGAGGATGCCGACATCGACTTCTATTTAGGCTCAGGCAACCTCGACTACAACGACCTCGACACCAGCCTCAACGCCGGCGAACCCACACACAGCATCAACTCGCCAGCCTGTTCGGAGAGTGTCATCTGCGTCGGAGGAACCACCTACAGCGAAGGGTTCGTCAACTACAAAGGCGAAACCATCGAAAGCAACTGGGGACCCATCGGCAAGCGGGGCAGCTATTCGTCCGTCGGTCCGACCTACGACAACCGCACGAAACCCGACGTGATGGCACCCGGCATCGACATCGTATCCTCGCTGAGCAGCTATTATCTCGAAGGGTCGCCCGAAGGCAGCGACGTCAAATACTGCACCGAGCTCTTCGACCACAACGACCGCACCTATGCATGGGCAGCCTTCTCAGGAACCTCCATGTCGGCACCCATCGTCGGCGGTGCCATCGCCCTCTGGCTCGAAGCCCGCCCGCGACTGACGCGGCAGCAGGTGATGCAGGTCATCAGCGAGACAAGCACCCACCCCGACCCCACACTCTCCTACCCCAACAACCTCTATGGCTACGGACAGATTGACGTCTATCGCGGACTCCTGCGCGTGCTCGATCTCTCCGACGTGACGGGACTTTCACAACAACAGCCTCGGGACATACGCTTCCAACTGTCGGAAGGCCAACGGCTGACAGCCCTTTTTGGCGAGACACCCGCACGACCCTTCACGATGGTTCTCTTCGATACCACTGGACGCCGAGTCGGCGAGCATCAGCTACCAGCCGGACAGACCGCCTACACCATCGACCTCGACACGCTGCCTGACGGCGTCTATGCCGTGCAAGTCAACGCCCCGGCACCCGCGCAACGCGGGTCCACCCTCATCCGAAAAGGCAGCAGATAGTAACGGCGATGCCAAAAGACCGCAAGGGATAACCACAATCCTTAACATTCTTATTATCAATACCTTACATCGGAACCCTTTCCACGCACTGATAACACGATTACCAACCATTGATAACGCTGTTATCAAGCATTGATAACACTGTTACCAATGCTTGTTAATACCATTACCATATTGTGACGGCAAAAAGTGAAGAAAGCATCGCCACTCAAAATCACTATTATTGAGTATTGCAGAACATAGAAAAACTCCGTACCTTTGCGCCAGCCATTTAATAGTTTTGGACTTCAAGGTTACAAGTTTTTCATAATGTTTTTGTATAATAGTTTCTGGACCGGCCGCGAGGTTGGTCCTTTTTTATGGTTCATCCCCGAATTGCGTTGGCAAGTTTATATAGTAGTATAGAAAAAGCCGCCAATTCATTATCTTTGTGGTTCCCCAACCATATCAGATATGAACGGCAGCTTATTATATCAGGCATACGGTGTTCAGGGCTACTCCTATGCCAGGACCGAGTACAAAGGTAATGCAATTTTCCTTCACCTCAAAACAATCGTTCCCTAAAGATGCGTTTGTTCTCCATGTTGGAAGGAACGAATGTCTTCAACGTTATGCTGTTCTCTTCCACCTATTTAAACCTTACAATGCAGATGATCATGCCAGACAGCATCCTTCAACCAAACCACATCACTATACCTATAATGATATGTACGAGATGAAGACTTGAACTTCACGTCATACACACCATTATCACCCATTTGGAACCGCTCTATCTGCAATGCCTTGGGCTGCCCTTTTATGATAATGAATGAGTTTGGCATTTTACATTCCATGATTACACCATCTTCTTAGTGTCCTCTTCTATCATATTGACAGATTAAGTTAAGCCTGTTCAACAGGGTCACCACCATCCGGATCATCATTAAGATTTTTCAATCGCTTCACAGCCTTGTCAAAGTCACTCTCCAGCATACGCATCTCCCGCTCACGATAGATTTCAAACTCACGTTCTGCTTTCTCAATAGCCTCTTGATGTGATACGGTACCATTCCCTTCTAAGATATTCTTTCTTAATCGCAATATCTGATCGTCAAGGGCGGCAATCCAGTCGGCCATCGTCATAGGGTTCTGCTCCAGTGCCTGAAACTCAGCATAGTCAAGGAACTGAGAGGTAAGTAGGTTCAGCCGCTGAAGTTCCAACTCCGAAAGGTAGTTCTTTGCTATTTTCACATCGTCACGCGTCACATAGTTGCCTTTGAAGTTAGTCATACCGACGAAAGGCTTCTCATTATCCACACGTTCATAAATCAGCTCTGCTGCCGTATGTTCATGCACGGCATAGTGCATCTTATTCTGAACGGTAGCAAAGAACTGTTTGGTCATCTCGGCCCTAGGGTCATAGTCCGTCGATGTGGCATAGATGTCTGTCACCTGCTGATAGAAGTTACGCTCGCTGCTGCGAATATCACGGATGCGCTGCAGGAGCTCCTTGAAGTATCGGTTGCCACCTTGCTTCAGTCGCTCATCGTCCATCGTAAAACCTTTTTGGATATATTCATGCAACCGCTGAGTAGCCCAACGACGGAAGCGTACAGCAATAGGCGACTGTACACGATAACCAAGGGCTATGATTACATCAAGATTGTAATGCAAAACCTGGTAGTTTTTGCCATCTGCAGCAGTTGTTCGGAATTTCCGAACAACTGCATCTTGCTCCAGTTCCTTGTCTGCAAAGATCTTTGTCAGATGCTCGCTGATATTTGACTTGCTCGATTGATATATCTCCACCAATTGTGCCTGCGTCAGCCAAACATCCTCATCTGCAAAACGAGTATTCACACTCACCCTGCCTTCCTCATCCCTATATAGTATCAATTTATTCTCTTTGTCCATATTTCGTATAACGCTTTTAATCCGTTCTGTATTACTTGTCCTTTATATTGGCCTTCCCCTTTTACTGCCTTCGGGGTCTGGATGAACATCAATCTTTGTATAGGTCTCATATTCTCTCCAAATATCCCTTATCCTATGTTTCTCTTCATAATACTCATCTAAGAGTTTATCAACCTCTTCCATGGTGATTTCACCCTCTATATTTCTTCGGGCAAGTTCCAGCAGGTAGCCGGAGACCTTTAGTCCGTCCACAGCTTGCAAACCGATGGCTACGCGCCAAGCCTCGGCTCGTTCCTTTTTCTGAGGTTCACCCTGACGAATATGCTTATCAAAGTTTAAGTAAGTTTTCTCATCGTTATGCTCGCTCATATCTTGTCTTACTATATTTCAATAACGTTATTATTCCATCCATTATTATCACATCAGCCATCTTCAGCGGATCAAAGAGTCTCGTGATTCCCCCTTTCAGCCAGAACTCTCCCCAAGAATGTATCTGTAAATGCCCGTTGGAAATTCAAGTTAATCATCTTGTACTCGGACAGGCTCTCCAAGAACTCCAACTCGAAAACCAAACGAGGCGCCTTCTTGTCTTCCACCTCAGGGTGTACCTCCGTCTTGCTACCGATGCGTACAATCTTTATCAGATAAATATCACGTACACCCTTGCCCTTTATGTGGGGCATGAAATAGTAGAGTTTGTTGAGTGCAATTGTTGAAGGGAACGTGCTGACACAGCCAGTATAGTAAAGCTTTGAAGACTCTTCGTTCAGGAAATAATCAATATTATCCTCCTTGACAAAACCGATAAGCAGGCGCTTAGTGCTATCCAATTTATAAGTCTTTTTGGGCTTGTTATAAACCAACTCTGTCTGTTCGTTTTCAAACAAGTCAAGTGTCAGTTTAGGGCATGGCTTACGTTTCTCGTCGACAGGATGAGTTGATACAGGTGCCTCGTCGTAGATAAAGCGATAGAGGCTCTTCCCTATCTCGCGAACGATACCGCAAACCAAAGCATTACCCATCAAGAAAGCCCTGCGTCCGTCAGACACATCAGGATGGTAAGTATGGTTGTCTGGGAACATGTTCAGACGTTCCAGTTCAATAGGAATCAATCGACGAAAACGACCTGATGGCGTTTGTACTACATGCTTGAAACGGGAGGGAGCACTGCCGCCTTCGCCAGTAATCATGGTGCGTGATGGCTTGTCGAGATAATCAGGGAAAGCCATCCCACCTTCAGAAAACACATACTCGAATCCCTCTTTCGACACGCGGTTAATCTTCTTGGCTCCCTTCTCGTATTTCCATTTTGGCAGCTCTTCCTCTGAAATAAAAAACTCTTCTGGAACAAAATCTTCATCCACGAGAACATTTCCTAAAGTCTGAATAGGGCCATCATAAGCAGGGATGGCATCCACAGAATACACGTGACGGTCTATCATCAAACCAGCATTACCAAATGGAGTTTCTTTCAGCCCTTTATTGAAACCGTCAGAAACTTCTTTAATTGTGCCGTCAATGTCAAATGAAGATGCAGATTTCTCTTTAACACTAAATGGGAATGCATTGGCAAGAACACCGTCAAACTCCACCCAATCCTCCATCTTCTCTATCTTTTTGGCCACAACAGAATCTTTCTGATAGCCTACGATGTATGTTCTGCGTCTACGCTGAGGCATTCCATAGTCAGCGGCATTGATTATACGCCACTCAACTACATAGCCCAAATCTGCTAGGGATGCAAGAATGATTGCAAAGTCACGTCCTCGCTGAGTAGCTGGTGAGTTGAGCAATCGGTCAACATTCTCGAAGAATATATACTTAGGCCGCTTTTCGCCTTTCTCCTGAAGGATGCGATGAATCTGCCACCAAAGCACGCCCTTCTTACCCTCAATACCACCTGAACGGCTCAATGATGCAGCCACGGAATAATCTTGGCATGGAAAACCACCAACCAACAAGTCATGATCTGGAATGTCTGTCGTTGGTACAGTATTGATATCCTTATTGCAATGCCCTTTTCTTCCAAAGCGGGCCTGATATACTAACGATGCGTCCTGATGCTGTGTCGATGGTTCCCACTGGTTGTTCCAAATGGTCTCGTAAGCATCCGACGCTCCTTCTAGTCCGATGCGGAAACCACCCACACCGGCAAATAATTCAACTACTTTTATATGATGTTTTGCCATATTACAAAAAATCAATCTCTTTCAGTTTATCAACAATATATGTGCCTTTCAACCAGAAAAATTGCGGAAGCATTTTTATGCCATTCACTTCTTCGGTTTTAGCTTCATCACGAGAATCGTCGGCACCGCCTCGGAAGAACACCTTGTAATCGGCACTTTTAGGGAAATTAGGTGAACCCATGTATGACCCGCTTTTGTTTTCTCGTTTATTCCCTTCTCTGTCATAAAGGTACTCCCATTTCAGGGTTTTCTGATGAATCAAACTGCGTGAATCATCCCACGTCCGTCTGACTTCGTTTTCAATAAAATCTTCGTCAAAAGCAAATCGCTTGAAACCTTCGAAGGTTGTCTTTTGGGATTCTTCTACGAGTCGTTTCTTATAATTAGCTTCCGATTCGTTACTCTTCCTTTTTCCCATATCTCCTCTTTCACAAAAAATAGGACAAAGGAAACTATGCTCGCAAAAATAGGTGTAAACATCCGAGTCTTGAAACTCTAAATCTTTGTCAGCCCACTCCTCGAAATCGATATGCTTTAATTTCATATCTTCAGTTCTACCGCCTGAAGGGGTAATTGTTATTGTTTTAGCAATAATGCCCGCCTTTGAGAAGTCGGAAATTTGGTTTAACCGCTTGCATTCTGCATCAAACATTTTCAGAACGCACAATGAACCAAAGTTTTTATTTGAGATTTCAGCCTCAATACCTAATTCTTCCTTTAGTTGTGAAAAATTCTTGCCTTTGTATTTTGCAGAGATGGCGTGACAACGAGCATCCAACTGTGTAAAACTGGAGAACGACTCCTTCAATGAGATTTCAGTATTAGCCCTACTTTTATCAAAATGACCACGAACAATATAATCTACGAAAGTCTGTTTCAGACGATAGCGTGGCTTCTGATATGAATCTGCCAGTTTTTTATCAGAATTATCTTTCTTTTGTCTTTTCTTATAAGCGGGGACTAGTTCTATCAGTAGTAAGTTGGGGCGCAACTTGTGAGTAAAACCGATAAGTTGTTCGTTTCTTTCATTTACATCTTTATATTGAGAATAAATACCTTGCAAGTAGTCACGGACGATTTCCCAGTCATTGCACAGTTTTGCACGTTCTTCTTCAGAGAATGTATTATAACAATAATCAACGATTTTAAAATCGGCATAGTCTGAAGCCGGAACAGCCTCATAAGATTTGTACTCGTAGAACACAATCAACAAATGTTCTGACTTCTCCCAGAAATGAGAAGTTTTGAAATCTGTCTGAATAGTGGGTTCAAAAGTGACGCCTGTTATGCTTATACCTTCTTTCGCACCGAGATAAACATTATAGGCATCGCCCACCTTTCCTTCAACCTTAGGCAAGTCTGATTTTGGAATTCTGACGCCTGTCGTTTTCAACTCTGTCAGTACTCCGTCTATTTCGATGTCACACTCTTGTTTACTGTCTCGTTCATATCCGAAGACCGACTGTTCAATAACATCACCAGCAATACCGGTAATTTTTTCACTTTTCTCTGTGCGAGCAAACTGGTGAGACGAGTCAACTTCCCCCAACGTCTTGCCCTTCACGCCCTCTAAGAGAGCATGAACGAAAGCTTTTGTATATTTTCTATCGTCTGATACTGCCATATATTACTTTTATCACATTCTTTCTGTCTCTTTTCTTTATATTCACTCCAGCAATCAAGCGGTAGTGAAACGTCTTGCTACAGACTTTCCTTTATCTCCTCCAGTCTTAGCAGGTCATCAGTCGTGACGCCCAGCACGCGGGCTATCTGCATGAGGGTTTCGAGGGAGGGCTGAGCCGCGTTAGTACACCACTTGCTGACTGTTGCGGGGTCTTTACCCAATTGCTCTGCCAACCACTTGTTGGTGTGCTGTTTATCGGCCAAGACAGCCTTAATTCTATTCAGATTTTTCGCCATCGTGAATCGTTATTTGATTAATCTTACAAGTGCAAAAATACTAATAAATCCCGAATTAGCGTGCATCAAACCGAAATATTCACGAAAAAAGTGTCTTTTTTATGGCGAATTCTCCACTTTTCTAATTATTTTTAGTATTTTTGCAGTCTAATAAATGGCAGAATTAATGCTGCTCCACTAAAGAATTGCGAGGAGTAAGGTAAGTTTCTGACATAACTTTACATTCTCTAACATTGTCGCCTAAACGCTTGTACTCTGCTTTACTCATCGTTATTCTTGTTTATCAGATTGACAACAACCTTTGCGCCACGCTGAGTGGTATTCGCATATTATGCGACTACCACAGAATCTGCCCTTTCCTTCATTATCCATATGTTCCAAAAAGGAACATGTGCATTTTTTTCACAAGTTGACTCAAAGTCAAGTTCTTCCTCTTTAAAGAAAATCTTCTTTTGAATGGTCAAGTATTCCTTTTAATGAAAGCAAGAACAGCAAAAGTCCCACTATATCGACAGATGGAGCGCAGTTTTCAGACCAAAAGAGACAAAAACATGTGTTAAGACACAAATATTCTTCAAAATGTTTGTTATATTAAACATTTTTATTTATCTTTGCACCCAATAAGATACAATCATGGGTAAGAACACATTTGGTAAAACGATGCCAAGGGCATTGAGCCAGAACCTGAAGATTATGGGCGAGCAAATCATGTTGG
This sequence comes from Prevotella sp., assembly GCA_017445845.1. Lineage (GTDB taxonomy): Bacteria > Bacteroidota > Bacteroidia > Bacteroidales > Bacteroidaceae > Prevotella. Next base: position 118,119 of record JAFSRY010000036.1, on the reverse strand, counting down.
CCCGCAAGCGCAGGCATCTGTCTATGCAGGACATTGCAGACAGAGCTACGGTAACACGACTGACTGTCTCAAAGGTTGAACATGGTGACCCAACGGTTTCTATGGGTATCTATGCGCGTGTACTCTTTGCACTTAATCTGGAAAACGACATCACCCTGCTTGCTGCTGACGACGCTCTTGGCAGACAGCTTCAGGATGCAGAATTGCTGAGAAAATGAACTATGGTGCAAGCCGAGAGCAGAAGAGTTTACTCTTATGCCGAGGCGCCGCCTATAGTCTATCGGATGAAAGACGATGAAAAGAATTACAGTTTACGCAGATTTCGACTTCCTAACCTCCCCCGAAGAGATTGGAACATTAGGACTTGAAGGATGATAATGGTGGAGAGTTTTTGTTTGAAACGGGATATCTTCTACGGGGAAGTGGATACGAGATTGCAACTCCTTCACGCAAAAAGGGTTTGGTAAGAATAAAATATCAAACACAAGGTGTAAACCCACTTATCAAGATTGCCTTTATTTATGGGACGAATTGCGTTAATCTTCCAAAATTGTTTCCGTGTGTCAGCATTATTTCGTATCTTTGCCCCCAAATAATTAAACAGTAACAAAAATGATGAAAAGATTGCTTTTATTCGCTGCCGCCGTCATCATGGCTGTTGCAGCAAAGGCACAGGGTCAAAAGATGCCCGAGATTGTAGACCCGGCACTGAAAGCCAAGTACGAAGCGTTCATGGAGCAACTGAAGGCTCCGAATGAGATACTGGCGCAGGAGTACCAGAACTATATGGCATTAGAGGGTGACACCTCTGAGGAGGCCGCCGCCAAGCGTAAGGCCATCGAAGAGAAGTTCGAATCCGTGCAGAAGCAGATGGTGGACCTCTACCGCAAGGCCATCAAGGAGAACAGCGACAACATCCTGCCGGCATACTTTATCGCGCAGACCTTCCACAACTACGAATACGACGAACTGAAAGAACTCATCGACCCGTCAAAGCCCTACTACTACCACGAGATGATGGCACAGCCGAAGATGTATCTCGCTTCGATAGAGAAGCGCCAGCCGGGCCGTCAGTATGCCGAACTCGAGATGAACGACCTTGAAGGGAAACCCGTGAAACTCAGCCAGTTCATCGGTAATGGCAAGTATGTCCTCGTTGACTTCTGGGCGTCATGGTGCGGTCCCTGCCGTCAGGAGATGCCGACGGTTGTCAAGAGCTATGCCGAGTATAAGGACAAGGGATATGAAATCGTTGGTGTGTCGTTCGACCAGAAGGCAGAGCCTTGGAAGAAGGCCGTTGAAGACCTGGGCATGACATGGCCTCAGATGTCCGACCTGAAAGGCTGGCAGTGCCAGGCGAATGATGTCTATGGTGTGAACAGCATTCCTTCCAACGTCCTCATCGACCCGCAAGGCAAGATTATCGCCCACGACCTGCGCGGCGAAGCACTGCTGGAAAAGCTTGCTGAGGTGTTGAAGTAACAGGAAATGTGCTTTATACAATCAGTGAAGCCATATAAGCCACGAACAGAGCGATGAGGACGACACCCTCCCATCGCTCTATTTTGTATCTTGTAAACGAGAAGAGCCACAGCAGGAGCATCGAGATACCCAACATGGAGAAGTCTATCCAGGTGATACCGCTGATGGCCATCGGACTGATGAGGCCGGTCACACCAAGGATAAAGAGGATGTTGAGCACGTTGGAGCCCAACACATTACCGATGGCAATGCCCGAATTGCCTTTGCGGGCTGCTACGATGCTGGTTGCCAACTCGGGCATCGACGTTCCGCCTGCCACAACCGTCAAGCCGATGACGGCATCACTCATGCCTAATAGTGCTGCCAATGCCGATGCATTCTCGACAAAGACATTGGAACCGACAATCAGACCGAACAAACCGAGTGACACATAGAGCAATGCCTTCCAGACCGGATAGGGTGTGCGTTTTTCTTCCTCCGACTTGTCATCTTCCTCCGCACCCTTGAGCGTCACATAGAAGAACACCAACAGGGCAGCGGTCAGCAAGAGGGCATCGATGCGCGAAATGTTGCCGTCAAGACACATCAGCAACAACAGCAGCGAGGCGAAGATAGAGAAGGGGATGTCTTTCCTGACCGTTGACTTCAAGATGGTCATCGGCATCACGACGGCTGCACAACCCACGATGAGCATGGCATTGAAGATATTCGAACCAATGACATTACCAACGGCCATATTGGTCGTGCCCTTCAGGGCGGAGGTCAGAGAGACGAAGAACTCGGGCATCGATGTTCCCAGAGCCACAATGGTCAGTCCTATCACTAACTGTGGGAGTTTCATGCGCTCGGCCAGTGCCACGGCACCGTCGGTCAGTCGGTCGGCCCCCCACAGCACAACGGCTATGCCAACCACAATCAAAAAGATATTCAGTATCATATCAAGTTCATTTTACACGCAAACCGCATCCATCTGGATTTGCCGACGAATACGATTCCCCAGTAACAGACTGCAAAGGTAAGGAGAAAAAGAAAGAACTGGAAAATAAAAGAATTAAAAAAATAAAAACAAGGAAAAAAATTAAAAAAGCTAAAACCACGACAAGTTGTCAAGTGTTTTTTTATGCTGTTTGAACTTTATTTCGTAACTTTGCAGCCCGTAAGAAAAAACATACATAAACAAAAAGAAAATGTCAGAACAAAAAACCACAGCGTCAAAGCTGACCAACAACATCGAGAAAAAGAAAGTCATCGAGTTGGTGGTCATCGCATTGGTAACCATCCTCGTATGGAACTTACCCACAGAAGTATTCGGCATTGATGGTCTGAACGTCGTTCAGCAGCGCATCATTGCCATCTTCGTTTTCGCTACGCTCTCTTGGCTCACCGAAGCTATCCCCTCATGGGCAACGTCGCTTGCCATCATCACCATCATGTGTCTGACCGTCACCGACAACAGCCTCTTGCCCTTCAAGGTGGAGAACCCCGACGAGCTGTTGAAGGCCAAAGCCGTCATGGCTTCCTTCGCCGACCCCGTCATCATGCTGTTCCTCGGAGGTTTTATCCTTGCCATCGCCGCCACCAAGAGCGGACTCGATGTCGTGCTGGCCAAGAACCTCATCCGTCCTTTCGGAAAGAAGAGTGAGAATGTGTTGCTGGGTTTCCTGCTCATCACGGGTCTCTTCTCCATGTTCGTATCGAATACGGCCACGGCTGCCATGATGCTGACCTTCCTGACACCTGTCTTCGCCGCCCTGCCTGCCAACGGTAAAGGGCGCATAGCACTGACGATGTCAATCCCTGTCGCTGCCAACATCGGTGGTATGGGAACGCCCATTGGCACGCCTCCCAATGCCATTGCACTGAAATACCTCAACGACCCCGAAGGACTGAACCTCGGTCTGGGCTTCGGTGAGTGGATGGCCTTCATGTTCCCCCTGGCCATCATCATCCTGCTCATTTCATGGCGCATCATCCTGTACTTCTTCCCCTTCACGAAGAAGACCATCGAACTGGAAATCAAAGGCGAGGCCCACAAAGGCTGGCGCATGTGGGTGGTAGTAGTAACATTCATCACGACCATCCTGCTCTGGGTCATCCCGAAGGAATACACCGGCATCGATGCCAACACCGTAGCCCTCGTTCCCATGGGTGTATTTGCCTTGACAGGCGTCATCACCGCCAAAGACCTCCGCGAAATCGACTGGGCCGTCATCTGGATGGTGGCTGGTGGTTTTGCCCTTGGACTGGGTATGAACGGCAGCGGACTGGCCGACCGTGCCATCGAGAGCATTCCGTTCGGCGAGTGGAGCCCCATCGTCATCCTTGTCGTGTCGGGTCTCATCTGCTACTTCCTGTCGAACTTCATCTCCAACACCGCCACGGCAGCCCTGCTCGTTCCTATCCTTGCTGTCGTCTGCACGGGTATGGGTGACAAGCTTGGTTCCATCGGCGGCACACCAACCGTTCTCATCGGTATCGCCCTCGCCGCTTCGTCGGCCATGTGTCTTCCTATCTCCACGCCCCCGAATGCCATTGCCTATTCGACTGGTCTCGTCGAGCAGAAGCACATGCTGAAGATTGGTCTCTCTGTAGGTGTCATCTCCATGATTCTCGGCTACAGTCTCCTCTTCGTCATCGGAAGAATGGGAATACTATAATCGCGCTTCGTTCGAAGTGAAGAGTGAATAACAGAAAAAGAAAAGTCCTGCCAGATTGCTATCCGACAGGACTTTTCTTTTGGCTTCGTCCCGTTTTTAGTAATCGTTAAAAACGGAATGCGAACCTTTTAGCGAAGAGCGTAGTAGTAAGCACCGCCGACGGCAGTCTTCACCTGCTCTACACCATATTCGTTCAGGGCAACATCCATCTGCTCACCAGTGGGCAGCGTAGCCTTGATGGTACCGTCTTCGTTGTAGCGGAAGAGTTCGCGTGTTTCACCATTCTGGGAAATAGACCAGGAATTATTCTTTGCATTATAGGACAGACGAACCATGTCACCCTTCGGGCTGGTCACTTCATAGCCATCCTCCAGGGTCTTCACGGCATAGTAGTTGCCGTCGCTACCCAGCACATTCACGGTCTTGCCGACATTGGCTGCAACAGGGTTGTTACCTGTCCAGAACTCGATGGTGTTCAGGACTACGGCGTCTACGAACAGACATACACCGCCGACGATAGGCTGCAGGATGAGACCCACGATACCGTTGACAATCTTGCTGCTCGTCATTGAGCACTGCCACTGCTCGTACTTATTAAACAGGCCGAATGAACCGATGCAAGAGGTTGACAGAAGTGTTGCTGCCAGCAGCACTGCAGATACTTTGAAAAAGTTTTTCTTCATAATACATTATTTATTTAAGGGTTAAGAAAAAAGGTCAAGCTATTGCTTCCGATAACACAGGGCAGCACCGATAGCCGTGCAGAACTCACTGTGGGTGGGAATGACAAAGTGGACTCCATAAAGGCGGTCCAGACCTGTAAACACCTCCTTGCACTGAGGCAGCAGGGTGAGGTTTCCAATGAGGACATACTCCTTGATGCCACTGCCTTGGGAGGCCAGGATGGTAGACGAGCCGATGGTCTGCAGGACGGTGGTGATGATACCCAGGGCAATGTCTTCGCGCGAAGCATCACTCTTGGCATTGCCAAAGAGGGCTGCGGTAGCGTCCATCGGCAAGCCTGGCAGCGGATTGGGACTGATGTCACCGATGAGGACGTCGATGCTGGCATGATTACCTTCGGCTGCCAAAGACGTAATCTGATGGATGTCATCAGTCTGTAGCATGATGCGTGAGAGTCCCATCAGCGTACCGCCACCAATGCCTAAGCCACCGATATGGCGGATGTCATCGCCCTGGCACTGGACGAGAGACGTTCCCGTACCCATGCTCACGACGATCATCCGGTCAAGTCCGGTCTCGAAGCGCGCCCCTAAGCCGTCGGCCATAAACTCGTCGGCCTTGTCGGTAGGAAGCCCGTAGATGGGAGCATTGATATAGGCTGAACCGACACCTGTTATCATTACATGCTCTACGGCGCCGAGGGCTATGTGATTGTCGTAAAGATACTTTCCGAAGGCACCATAGAGCGATGTCACTGGGTCGGTGGCCTTGATACGAATGGGTGAGATGACTTGACGGCCATCTCCAATACCTACAATTTTTGTGGTGCTGATACCCACGTCTATACCTATAATGATTGCCATAATATTCTTTTTTACCCTGCAAAAGTAATAAAAAAATACAAAGAACATGGCAGAAAAGAGATTTTTTTGTACTTTTGTCCCAAAATAAAACAAAAATATGGAAAAGAAACATTTTAATGTCGTTGCTGCCATCGTAAAGGAAGGCGACAGATACCTCTGTATGCAGCGCACCCGTTCCCGTCACCGCTATATCAGCGAACGATGGGAGTTTCCCGGAGGAAAGGTGGAAGATGGAGAGAATGACTACGAGGCTCTCATCCGGGAAATCAAGGAGGAAATGGATTGGGACATCTACGTCGGCAAGAAGTTAGGAAGCGTAGAACACGACTACCCCGACTTCTCCATCACCCTGACGGCCTATCTCTGCAAGGGCGGCGACGGCGAACGGAAGCTCTACGAACACCTCGACGAACGGTGGCTCACCCGCGAAGAACTCGACGAGCTTAAATGGACAGAGGCCGACCGAAAAATCCTGAAACTCTTATAAAACCCCGGGCAGAGGACGTTCTTGGGTAAAAGCTATTGTCCTTTTACTTTCAAAAGCGAGCAGAGCGAGCTAACTCCTTTAACTTCCCGATGCAAACTTTATGAACGAGTGGACCGACTACCGATAGAGCATGTAGCGGCCGTTGGTTCCGTTGGCATACTGCACTGCCAATCGGAGGATGAACTCAGCATTCTCTGTGACACGTTGTTCATTGCCGTCATAGCCGTTGATAAGCACTAAGAGATGACGGGTGTTGAGGTCTATCTTCGTCCGCTCGTTGTCACTGGTGGGAGTCCCTACCCCACCCTCTGCATCACGATAGACTGGCAGACCTTCAATGTTGATAAGCCCCCGGCCGATGCCTTCGTAGGGTTCGCCTGCCCGTCCCACACCCAATGTGAGCGTATCGCCGACGAACTTCGAGGCGTCAAAACCGCCGATGGAGTAGCCGAAACGAATGCTGGCCAGATTGATCAAGTCGACAAGGGTGTCTATTTGATAGAGCTCCTTACCTTGTAGCATCCGACGGATGAGGGCCTCTGACGCGGGACGATAGCGCGAGGGGTCTTTGCCGCAGGCTTTATACACCTGACGGGTGGCGGCGATGCCTGGCAACAGCTTCAGCGACTCTGTCGTCAGCGTTTGCCGATACTCATCGCCAAGGGCATTGATCTCTTGCCAAAGGGCAGCAGAAAAGGCCGAGTTCTCAACATCGGCCTCTACGCAGGCTCCCACAAAAGCAGGACAGACCTGTTCAATTTCATTCGATACGATGACTTTCATAAAACCCTTTCGGCAGTTTAGAGACGCAGACGTCCCTTCTTTCCGAACTTCCGGTAAAGTTTCCAACCAAGCAGAAGTCCATCAATCACATTCATACCGGTCGACATCAGACCTGCCACACGCCGGGAAGGCGTCATCAGTCCGGCAGGCTGTTCCGGTGTGGTGAGCCGCTGCCAGAGCTGGGTGACCAGCTCTTCGTCATTCTTGATGTCCTGACGCAGGCTTTCCTTTCTTGTCCGGATGTCGGCAAGATTGGTCACTGGGAATTGTATGGGTGTCGTCATAGTCTTCTTTCAGTAAGAGTCGTTATTCCATGAGCAACCCGGCGAGAAACCGTACGACGGGGCGCTCGATGAGTTGATGACGGAAAAGAAACAGCACCAAGAAGATGAGCACATAGAAGGCCGCCACACAGAAAAAGGCTCCTACCATTCCCATCACGTTGCTCAGTGCATAAGCCACGGCGAACGACACATAGATCAGTGCCAGAAGAAGTGTCATGGCGAGGACGAAGGTCAGGGACAGGACCGTAACCAGCCGCACCACCTTTTCGATAAGGTCGAGTTTCAGATATTCTTTCTGCAGACCAACGTAGTGCTTGACCACCTCAACGAGTTCGCCGATGGTCTCGATGTTTCTGTCGTTCGAGAACATTACTCTTCTACGTCAGCAGCTTCCTTGATATCGTCAACAAAGTCTTCCACTTCCTTGCGAGAAAGCTTGATATTGTGTTTCTTGCAGAAGTCGTCTACAGCATCAGAGATGCGCGTACGTGTTTCCTCACCCTTCTCGGGAGCTACGAGCAGACCAATGGCGGCACCTGCAATGGCACCACAAAGAAAAGCACCGAAAAATCCTAAATTTCTCATGACATTATTCCTTTCTTCTATTTCTTATTGTTAATAAATACTGATTACTTGTTCTGCCGACAAAATTACGAAAAGATTTGCGATAAACGCCATAAAAAGAGATTTTTTTTGTTAAAAAAAGTCAGTATCGCGACATTTAACAAACTTTAGGCGACTTTTTGGACGTTGTTTGCGATATATTTTGTAATTTCGCCACAAATTTAAAAGAAAAGGATAAGTTTAATTTCTAATAACATCTAAAAGAATCATGAAGAAATCATTGGTTATTTGCGCAGGTTTGTGCGCAGTCATCGCCCTCACAGGTTGTGGTAAGAGTAAGCAGTCGGCCTATCGTGCCGCCTACGACCGTGCCTTAGCAGAAAACGCCGAAAATGTGCAGACACAACCCGTGCAGACGCAGGTTCCCGTCGTCACACCCGTGCAGACACAGCCCGTGCAGGCACAACCCGTCGTCACCGACAACTATGACAACGTACCCACCCGCACAGAGTCACTGCAACTCATCAACGGTGCCGGTCTGAAGACTTACAGCGTCGTTGTCGGTTCGTTCGGTGTGAAAGCAAATGCCGAGGGACTGCAGAGCACACTGAAGGCTGCCGGCTACGATGCCCAGATTGCCTTCAACGCAGGCAACAGCATGTATCGCGTCATCGCATCTACCTTCAACGAGAAGGGAGCCGCCGTGCAGTCGCGTGACCAGCTGCGCTCTAAATATGCCGATGCCTGGCTGCTCTATAACAAATAAGCAGTGAGGATTATCTCCATCGACTACGGTCGCAAACGCACCGGTATAGCAGTCACCGACCCGTTGCAGATTATTGCCAATGGGTTGGCGACTGTTTCTACATCTGAGCTTTTCGACTTTCTCCGACAATACACCGAACAGGAGCAAGTGGAGAGAGTCGTCATCGGGAAGCCTTTGCAAACCAACGGACTACCCAGCGAGAACCTGCAGCGTGTCGAACAGTTTGTCAACCGTTGGCGAAAGGCCATGCCTCACATTCCTATCGACTACTACGACGAACGCTTCACCTCGGTATTAGCCCACAGGACGATGATTGATGCCGGACTCCATAAGAAAGCCCGACAAGACAAGGCACTCGTCGACACCATCAGTGCCACCATCATCCTGCAAGACTACCTTGAAGCTCGCAGAAATAAAATGAAATGAAAAGCCTCACACGGCCCCACCCGACGAGAGAGGGGGGGGAATGAGGGCAACTCGTCAACAATAAAAAAATGATACTACCTATTTATATATATGGCCAGCCGGTCTTGCGCAAAGTGTCGGAAGACATCACGCCCGATTATCCCAACCTGCAGCAACTCATCAGCGATATGTGGGAAACCCTCGCTGAGAGCGACGGCATCGGGCTGGCTGCACCACAGATAGGCCGCAACATCCGGCTCGTCGTCATCGACCTTGACCTGCTCAGCGACGACCTGCCCGAATATAAAGGCTTCAAGAAAGTTTTCATCAATCCGCATATCATCGAACTTGATGAAGACTCCCCCCATGAGAACCTCGAAGAAGGATGCCTGTCGTTGCCAGGCATTCACGAGAGAGTAAACCGCCCCACCCGCATCCATGTGCGCTATCAGGACGAACAGTTCCAGGAGCACGACGAATGGGTCACCGGCTACCTCTCGCGCGTCATGCAACATGAGTTCGACCACCTCGATGCCCACATGTTCATCGACCACATCTCACCCCTTCGCAAGCAACTCATCCAAGGAAAGCTAAAGGCACTGCTGCAGGGTCGTTACCGTTGCGGCTACCGCACCAAGGCTGCCGTTCGCTAAGGATGGGTGATTACCGGGTAACGACAAAAGGGAAAAGACAACATGGGAAATGATGGAAGGATCGACAGGGCAGGCAGAAAAAAGAGGACTCTCTTTGTTCTGAAACCGTCACGCCTCCATCTTTCTCTGTCGCTTATTCTCTTTTCTTTTTTTTCCTGTCCACAGGACATCAAAGCACAACTCAACACCGACCGTCTGATGATCAGCGGAGAGATAGCCCTCCACTACGAGGACTATGTCCTCTCCATACAATACTTCAACCAGGTCATCTCGCAAAAACCCTACCTCTATCAGCCCTGGCAGTATCGGGCCATTGCAAAATACTACCTCGACGACTACACCGGTTCCGAAGCCGATGCCACCGAAGCCCTTGAACGCAATCCCTATGTAGAGGGGCTCTACGACCTGCGCGCCATCGACCGCATCCGGCAGAAACGCTTCGAAGAGGCCATCAGCGACTACAACCACGCCATCCGCCTCAATCCCCGTTCACAGAACTACCGTTTCAACCGTGCCTTGTGCATGATGAACATCAAAGACTACGACCAAGCCCTCCTCGAGACCGATACGATGATGATGCGGTGGTCACACATGGCCAATGCCTACACACTCCGGGCGGAGATATACCTGCAGCAGCAAGACACCACCGAGGCCGTCGTCTGGCTCGACCGTAGCCTTGAGATAGACCCCTACACCGCCGAGACTTGGACGACGCGCGCCTTCGTCAGCCTGGCGCGGAGAGAATGGAGCGATGCCGACCGCCAACTCGGCCGTGCCATCCATCTCAAGCCAAAGACCGCCGCCAACTATGTCAACAGAGCCTTGGCACGCATGAACCTCAACAACCTTCGCGGTGCGATGTCCGACTACGACACCGCCATCGACCTCGATCCCCACAACTTCCTTGCACACTACAACCGCGGACTACTCCGTATGCAGCTGGGCGACGACAACCGAGCCATCGAAGACTTCGACTACGTCATCCGCATGGAGCCCGACAACGTCATGGCCATCTTCAATCGTGGCGTGCTACGAGAGGAGACCGGTGACCTGCGCGGGGCCATCGACGACTATACCGTCATCATCAACCAGTTCCCTAACTTCTGGACAGGACTGAGCCGACGTGCCGGATGCTACGCCCGTCTGGGCATGAAGAACGAAGCCGAAAAGGACAACTTCCGTATTCTCAAGGCACAGATGGACAAGCACCTCGGCATCCAGCATCGGTGGGACGACGAGAAAGTGCGGCAGGTGCGCAAGCGCAGCGAGATAGACCCCGAGAAATACAACCAGCTCGTCGTCGACGACGAAAACCAGGTGGAACACGAATACAAGTCCGTCTATCGAGGACAAATCCAGAACCGCAACGTCGACATGGCACTCATGCCGATGTATCAGCTCTCCTATTTTGCCTACCGTAACGGGGTGCAGAGCTATCATGCCTTCGACCGCGACGTAGAGGCCTTCAACAGCCAACTGCCTACACCCACCTCCCAACAGCCCTCTCCCCTCACCCACCACCTCTTCGTCAACATCGGCACCGTGCAGCTCAGCGAGCAGCAGTCGCTGGACTTCTTCAGCGAGATTGACAGCCTCAGCATACGCATCGATAGCGCTGACTTCAAACAGCTACCGCAACTGCTCATGCTCAGAGCCGTGGGCTACAGCGTCATCCAAGACTACGAATCAGCCATCAACGACCTTTCTACCATCATCGAGGTCGACACCGCCAACACCCTCGCCCATTGGCAACGGGCGGTATGCCAGTCGGCCCTCAACCGCTTCAACCAGTCGCATGGCATGGATGTCAAGGCGACATCAGTCAACGTTGAGCTGGACCTCCGACGCGCCATCGAACTCAACGCACAGAACCCATATCTATACTACGACCTTGGCACCCACTATGCCCTGCAAGGCGAATACGACAAAGCCATTGACAGCTACACACAGGCACTCGAACTCGATGCCCACCTGGCTGAAGCCTACTACAACCGCGGCCTCGCCTATGTGAATGCCGACCATAAGATAGAGGGCATTGCCGACCTGAGCAAAGCGGGTGAACTCGGCATCTTCGATGCCTACAGCGTCATCAAGCGCATCAGCAAATAACCAGACAACACATTCCGATGACAGGCCCATTGGTCGATGACCGAAGGAACCGTCAAAGACCCAAAAGCCCACCGCTTTGGGCTGCCGTGTTTGTGACCAAAGGCTGGTCACAATGAGACCAAAGGCTGGTCACAATGAGACCAAAGGCTGGTCACGATGAGACCAAAGGCTGGTCACGATGAGACCAAAAAGAGGTCGTGTTTCTGGTCACGACGAGACCAAAATTCGTTAACCATTCCGGTCTCATCGAAAAGTCTGACTTCCTCCCGCCAAGTCTTTAGAAACCATTCCGTTAGCACCATTATGCATTAAGACGCTTTTGTAAACATTTCCGAACGGAGGGCGCTGTTCTTCTTGCGCTACCTCTGATTAGGGATGAGATGAAATCCAACGTTTTCGTTAAGCCATAAGAGCAGACCAAGCTTGCCTGATGTCTGCCTTGGCGAGAACCGATGGAAGCAGCGTCTATATTTATCTTGACTTCGACAAATCCAAATAGAACCTGACAGACCATTCTTGACAGTGTACAAAAGGAGGGCGTGTCAAATCGAAGGTAGTGCGCTTTGCGCAGAAATCTCACAAATCTATCCAAAATCTTTCATCTTGTCTATCAGGACTTTTGATTTGTATAGATTTGTTGGATTTCTCGTCCGTAGGACGACTGAAGTTCATTTTGACACACCCTCTACTCTTTTTCGTCTGTCACGCAGAACCTTCAGCTAGGCGCAAGCCAATACGCAGAGATACACAGAAAAAAAATCATGGATAATTCATGGTAATTCGTGTTAAAGATAAAACTAAAATTACCATATAATTATCCATAAATTATTTCTGCGTATATCTTCAATTTGGCTAGCACTCTCACTTGAAAAATTCCTCCAAAAGGAGTGATTCTCTCAGATTTTATTTGTACCTTTGCCATGCCATTGATGATTTTGCTTGTCTTTATTACTATTTCTTCCGCAGAACAATATAGTCTATTAATTAAATCTGGCATAAATCCAAAAATGCTAATGAACCTAGTGATAACATAAATTTGTATTTTGATAAGTTCTTTCAAGATAACCCAAACGTAATAAATATTGTCGCTCATGGACTTATACATGCATTTGTTCGATTTGTATAGATTTGTATAGATTTGTTGGATTTCTCGTCCGTAGGACGACTGATTTTTCCGGACAGCAATATAAACATATCGTTATCAATAGAAAACAACAGGGAGGGGTTTTCCCCTCCCTGTTATCGTTTTATCCATTCGGGACTTAACTTACAAAATGCGATTGATGTCCTTCTATCGGAAAATATGTCCTTATGTCATTATGTCTAAAAAGAACATGTCATTATGTCTAAAAACTATTTTCCGATTATGACATCGGTGTTACCTGTCACTTCGGCCGCATTACCACCGCCGAAGACGTTGCCGCGGATGTCGGCACCCTTGACCTCATGTTTGCGTTCTTCATCGGTGGTATTCTGTTCCACATAGACATCGTCCGAAGTGTCTCCCGGGGTGTCACTACCGGCGGTCTGCACCGTCTTGGTCTTAGGTGTCTCAAACACGATATCCTCTTTCGTCTTTGTGCCGATGCTCACGTGCGTGTCGCCAATAACATCGGCTGCATTGCCGCCGCCATAGACGTTGTTGATGGCTCCTATCTTGCCGTCTTCGTGGGTGGGCAGCGTGTAGCCCAAACCTTCCAGCCGAGTCAGTTCCGTGGAGATAAGGTCCTTCATGGCCTCACGGGGTGTTGCGTAGAGACCCTCGCAGACATTGATGTTCACATGAGGATTGCCGGTGATGATGGCTTCCGAGCCATAGCCGCCGCCGAACACATTGCCGATGCTGGTGAACGAGCGTACGTTGAGCGTGGGGCTCACCGCGTCGGGAGCCGTGTAGGGGGCATCGTTGCCTCCGCCGTAGAGTTCGCCGATGATGACCGGCTTACAGCCCGTCTCCTCGATGTTCACGGTGATGCTGCCCTTGATATAGCCGCTCTGGTCGTTGCCGCCGAACACCTTCTCGAAGGTGCCGTTGGTGATGGTCAGGTTCACGTCGCCCTCAATCTCGGCATTCTGTGCTCCGCCGTAGGCCGCCTTCAGGCCCGGTATGCAGGCCATGACCAGGTTGGCGGCACCGTCCATCGGTGCGCTCTTGCCGCCGCCATAAGCCTCGTCGACCAGGAAGTCACAGTCGTTATCCTCGTTGTCGAGCAGGGTGACGGCCACGATGCGGACATTACCCTTGGTGTTCGAACCGCCGAATACGCGGTGTACCGTTCCGCCGTAGATGTTCACCTTGGCCTCGCCCGTACCATATACATACGAAGATTCAAGACGCTTGTCCTTCGTGTCGGCATCGCTGTTGTCATCCCATTTGCCGGTTCCAGAGTTAAAGGTAGAGTAGTTGTAGTAGCCTACGTTGGCACCGGGGTTCTCTATCAAGGCGTCGCCATGCGGTATCTTGTCTTTACCATTGCCGCCGCCAAACACCTCCTCCACCTCATAGGTGCCATTGATGTCCACCTGCGTAGCCGGGGTAGTGGCCGCATTGCCACCGCCATAGACAGTGCGTATGCTCGTGCGGTCGCAGCCGTCGATGATGACATTGGCCACCTTGGTGGTGTTTTTATAGTCTTCAGGCGTACCGTCCTTCAACGGACCGAAAGGCTTGTAGGCTGCCAGATTGCCGCCGCCATAGACGGCTTCCACGTCATAGCGTTCTTTCACCTTGGCATCGTCGACGGCGGGCGTCTCGGCAGTAGCCGCCGTGTTGGCTATCTGGGTGGCGACCTCGTTCTGGGTCTTATACACATGCACCGTGACGTTACCCTTGGGCGAGCCGTTCATATCGTTGCAGCCGAATATCTGGTGGACGATGCCGCCCTTGGCGTTGTCGGCCACACCGTTGTTCAGTTCCACCAGCACGTCGCCGCCCACCTGTCCGGCCATGCTGATGTCCGTCTTGGCGGCATCTTCCGTTCCGGCAGGCCATTTGCCGGTGATGTCATCCGTGCTGCCCTTGCCGCCGCCGAACACGCTGCCGTAGTAGTAGGCCGTCTCGCCGTCACCCGCTCCGGCTGGTACCTGTGTGCCGATGGTGCCGCCGGTGATGTTGATGGTTGCACCCTCGGCCAGCGTACCCATCTCGCCACCGCCATAGACATTGCTCTTGATGGTACCGCCAGTGATGTTCAGCGTGGTCTTCCTGGCCTTTGCCATGCCGCCCCAATGGGGCAACAGCGACGTGCCGTCGAGACCGTAGAGGCGGCCCATGCAGCCGGTGAATATGTTGCCGCCCTTGGTGTAGAGTAAACGGTTGTTCGCAGCAAAGGTGGTGTTGCGCAGCAAGCCGGTCTTCTCCGCGTCAGTAGGATAGACATATTCCGAGGTGTTGCCGATGGTGCCGCCGCTGACGTTGATGGTGATGTTGCCGTGGGTGACGCCGGAGGCATCGCTCACATCGACCGTTCCGTTGCCGACGGTGGTTTCGTTGATGGTCTGCTGTTTGCCGTTGTCGATGAGTAAGCCATACTTCGCGTCGGTCGACGGAACGAGATAGGTGCCCACGGAGCCCAGTCGGCCGCCGCCATAGATGCTGCCCAGCATGGTACCGCCCTTGATGTCAATGGTGACATTGCCCGACACCACACCGGCCGTCAGGGCATCGCCGCCGAAGCCGCGGCCGCCGCCGAAGATGTTGCCGTCGACATACGACGTACCCAGGGTGCCGATGACGGGCTGAGCACCCTCGCCGTCCTTGCCAATGGTCATGGTGACGTCGCCCAGCACGTGGCCGTCCTCACCGCCACCGAAGACGGAGCCGTAGATGCGGGCACCGTCGGTGATGGTCACCTCCACGCGGCCCACGTTGGTCCACTGGTTGAAGTGGATGCGCTGGTCGCCCTTTCCGGCTCCGAAGAGGTAGCAGGTGACGGGGTGTGCCAGAATCTCGTCGAGCGTGCGGGGAACGCCGAGCGTGCCGCCCGTCATCTCCACTGTACACTTGCCTTTGTCATCCTCCACGGTCAGGCCGTTGCCCACGTCGGTCAGCTCGCAGCCGCCATAGACGCTCGTCAGGATGTGTCCGCCGGTGATAGTCACACGGGTGTTGCCCTCCACACGGCCGGCGGTGCGCAGCCATTCGTAGGTGCCGGTGCCATTTCCTTCACCATCCACTTTCTCGTAGGGGAACAGTCCCGAGCCGCCGCCGAACACGTTGCCATAGAACGTGTGGCCGTCAGAACCTGCCGTGCTGGCACCGTCGTGGGCACTATACTTATCGTAGGGGTGATAGTTCATCTTGCCTTCCTCCTCTTCACCGTAGACCCAGTGGGCGCACTCGGGCAGGCTGGTGCTGTTCCACTCCTCAGTGTTATAGGGACGGTTGTAGCTGGCTCCGGTTGAGTTGTTGGTGCAGCCGTTGCCTATCTGTCCGCCCTGAATCTTCACATGGGTATCGTTGAGCACACGCCCGTTCTCACTGCCGCCATAGACGGAACCCTTGATGAACGCTGTGCCGCTGATGGTCACGTCGGTGTTGTTCACGTAGGCGATGAAGTCGATGTCGGGGTTCACCGCCGGGTCTTCCACCATGCCTCGTCCAGCTCCGAACACATAGCCATAGTCGTCCGGCATCTTCATGTTGTCGGGACCGATGGAACCGCCACTGACCACAACGGTACACATGCCGGTATTTTCGGCAAAGGCCGTCGGCTTACCGCCGCAGCAGTTGCTATGACCCGGATGTCCAGCGGGCAGGCTCCTTGCCGTGACGTTGCCCACGGTTCCCAGGTTGCCACCGCCATAGATGCTGTGGCCCACACTGCCGCTGGTCATCGTCACCGTGGCATTGCCCTTCACGTCGGCCTGATTGCCGCCGCCAAAGACGTTCTCGCCTACGGTGCCATCGGTCATGTAGACGGCCACGTTGCCACTGACGGCCGATTCGTCGCCGCCGCCGTAGACGCTCTCGCCCACAGTAGTAGTACCATTGATGGTGAGGGTGACGTTACCGCTGACTGCTCCAAGATTTTGGAGGGATACCTCTGTGTATATATAGTTCTTCCCGTCATCATTGGGGTTTAAAATGGTGGGACTTCCAGTACTAAGTGTTTTTGTTTCAAATGTCTTATTGTTCGTCCATTCGTATGTGGTGAATGTTCCTCCCGACTGCGGTTTAATCATACCTGTGTATGTGTTTGGTACAGGTGGCACCTTGTCCTTGTTGTATATATTGACTGTACCAGCAGAAGCTGAATAGCCTGCTCCAAAGACAGCGCCATTTACAGTGCAGTTGTTAAGCGTTGAAGTTACGTTTCCTGTGACACCACCAAGGAAACCTCCACCATAAAAATTGGTATTGATGGTACAGTCGGTCAATGTGCTGGTAACATTACCTGTGTTGGTGGTGGCAAACTGGGCAGAGTAGTAGTAGCTACGGTTAACAAATTTACCATTCCCGTCACCGGTAGAATAATTGATTACCTCAAGGTCATAATTGGCTTCATAGCCCTGAGCCTTATTGCGGTAATTTCCAGGGGTATAATTAGAGTTGATGGTGCTACTCCAATCAGAGATAGGGTCTCCCGTGGCATCAGTATTTTTATACTGCATATAGTTGGTACCGCCGTTGCCAGCACCGAAGAATTGGTTAAAGATGGTGCCGGTGGCGCTGGTCCTGACGGTCTTGCCCGACACCATGTCGCCGAACTTAGGACCACCGCAGTATTTGCCGACAATACTGTTGTCGATGACCACATCAATGCTGCCTTTCACTATCTTATAAGTATCGCCAGTAGCCTGGGCCATGACACCGCCACCGTAAAACTCGCCAATGAGCGCGTGATTGATGCGCCAAGTGACATCACCCCAGATGCCCTCCTTATAAGCTGCGGCTATGGTACCAAACCGGCCACCATCAATATAACAGTGGGGGTTGTCTTCGTAGGGTTTTATACCCTCATTGTAGCCGCCTGTGAGGTAGAAACTGGTGAAGTCACCGCCGAGAACGTTTACGGCACAATGACGTGTTTGGTATGTAGCAGAGCCATTGACATGGGCGCCAGGGGTGAACGACGGCATGACGATATGACCGCCAAGAATCACGTAATTGATGTGTTGATTGATTTCACTATTACGACCACGGCAATACTGATCGTAGATACCGCCATTAAGAATAACAGGGCCATCATCACGGGTACCAAGTTCAAACTCAAACTGTCCGAAGCGGATAAAGGCGGTCTCTGTCACCTCGAAATGTCCTCTGGAACGGTAGCAGCCAAGGGAAAAGAAATTAGTTGAATTGTGTAGCTTACCAGCGATACCCAACTCCACAACTGGGAGGAAGTCAAAGCGTATGGGGGCGATTTCTTGGCGTTTCATTTCTTTTCCAAGCTGCCATTCAAGACAATAATCAGGTTCTTCGTCGAAGTCAAGGTCCACACTCATGATAGTGAAACCGCGAGTGGCTTCAGTTTTATGAGTGACATGATTTTGACCAACGGACTCTTGCACATTACCCACCAGCACAAGGGCATAGTCATATACAGTCTTTTTCGCATCGATATTAGCAGCAGTGAGCGTTTCCTTTATCGATGTGGTCTGGATGGTGGCATTGTTGACATTGTTAGCACGGATACCAGCAGGAGCAAAAGCAGTGCCTGTAGAGCCTAAAGTGATATTGACCCTGTCGTAGTAGCCTCCATCATTTCTCACATAGATGGCTTTGCCCCAATAGGCCTCAATGGTGATCTCCGTAACATCGTCAGGAACATAATAGTAACCGCCCTGCGCAAAGACGCGGCCCGAGACACTGTAGAGGTCCTTGTCAGTACAGTTGCGGTCGGCAAAGTTGTAGCCATACTGCCAGTCAGCGACAAATGAACCTTCATTGCCGCCACTGACGTTGGTTATCTTCCAACCTGTTACAACCTGGCTGGTGTAGTTGCCGGCATACTTCTCCTGCCAAGTAGCACCGTTGGGGTTACCAAATACTGTGTTATAATAGGGCAACTGTATCTTTCGATAGCCGAAATCGTAGTGCAGGGAGTCCATGTCGGTGATAGGGATGTTCAGATGTTCCGGGTTAGTGTCAGTCGAACTCTTTTTAATATAGACTGAAAGCGTTCCGAGTTGCTGCCCCTCAAATGGTGCGGCTGTGGTGCGGTCGAACCAGGGGGTGCCTGTATTGGTGTTGATAATTGAAGGATATTTGCCGAAAGGCTTCAGTATGGGGTAAGGGGCAAGATTGGGGTCAACCACCCACTTGTACATCAGTGAAGCATCCTTAGGAATGGCTTGTACTTCAGCAGTAGTCAAGGTGCTCGGCGCCACGTCAGAACCTACCCACCAGCCGCAGAGTTCGCGGTTACTGTTCAGCAGGCTACGGTGGAACTCCACCTGGGTGAGATAGCGCTCATCGGCAGGGAACGAGCAGTTGTAGGCTGTGGGCTCACCTGTAGTGAAGGTAGAGCCGCTTCTGTAGTAGTTATAACTGCTGATGCCTGTAGCGGCAGCATTAGTGATTAGAGAGCCACCATAGACACCATACTGGTTTGTACCGCCTGTGATGTTACCATAGAACATGCAGTTGACGACTGCCGTCTTGAGTTTGGTGTATTTACCGCTAGAAACTTCTGCGGTTGATTCGAAGGTATTCTGTCCTACAATGCCCGCAGCGTAAGTTGAAGCGCTGACATCGGCATAGCTGTAGCAATTGATGACGCGGGAATCTCCATCCAGCTTACCCACAATACCTCCGGCGCAGGTGCCGCCAGTGACGGTGGGATGAGTGCCTTCGGGGAACGTGGCATCGTTGGGCAGAATACCACAGTTGTAAATTCGGCTATAGCCCTGAGCGACGCCGGCTATGGCACCGACATATTCTGCATCACTCTCAATAGCAACATTCTTCAGCGTGACATTTTTCACAACGCCACCATCGACGGTGTTGAAGAGGGGGTGGGTGAGGCCCGTAATGGTCTGTGTACCTCCATCAAACGTACCGCTGAAGGCTTGGGTGATGGGGGCGGCCTCACTGAAGTCAAGAGGCTCGGTGGCTATAACCTTATAATATAATGAAGCACCTTCTGGCGTATTGGCATGTTCAACAAAGTCCTCCACGTCAACTTGATACTTGATGGTATAAGGGTTATCTACAGTGCCCTCGCCTTCCATGCCATCTTTTAGGTTGGCGGTGGCTACTTCAGAGTTTTCATAGTTCGTTGCAACAGCCATTGCGTTAATGGTAATGGGTAGCGTACACGGTACTATATCGCCAGGAATGATACTGCTACTTGAAGTGGTGGGGGTGGTGCCGTCGGTGGTATAGTAGATAGTGACATCTGAAGCAGGGAACGAACAACTGATGGTGAAGCCGTTTCTACCGCTGCGCGCAATGACAGGTGTTGCACATTGCAGTGTCACCGTACCGCTACCCACGGCAGAGGTGATCATACCCTCCTTGACAGCGATGGCTTTGATGGTGACACCGCTGATGTTTTCAGTCAATGGTACAGTATATACGGTACCCGATGTAGTCGTTGGAGTGCTACCATCAGTAGTATAGTAAATAGTTGAACCCAATGTTGTTGTTGTAATGGAAACAGCATTGCTGCCGTAGTTCTGTATAGTTGGCGTGGCCACCTGGGGAATGACCAGCTCTGCCACAACGGAAAGATCTAAATCCTCATGGGTGGCAATTGCTTTCACTGTCGTGGGGCTGGTAACAGCGAACGGACCACTGTATGCAGTACTTGTGGCAGTGGGTTCGCTGTTATCAATAGTGTACCGTAGGGTACTGCCTTCGGTCCCACAAGTAATAGTGACCATCGAGGTAATGTTGTTAAAACTTATAACAGGTGTGGCACACCTGACATCTACTGTACCCTCGCCTACGTCAGAATTGATCATTCCGTCCTTAACAGCTATCGCTTTAATGGGTTTACCTCCCAGTTCCTCAGAAGCACCAGTGTAAAGTGTTGACGTGGTGGTAGGGGTAGTGCCATCGACAGTATAATAGATGGTAGCACCAGGTGTTGCGGTTGTGATGGAAACATTATGGGTACCTGTTTCCTGCTGGATAGTAGGAGTTGCAACTTTGTAGATTGTTAATGTAGTAACCTCTGAATCTGTATATCCATCTTTGGTGACAATGGCCTTGACAGTGGTCTGCTCAGTCAAGGCAAATGCCCCTCCGTACAACGTACCGTTAGTGGATGAGGGCTCTGTTCCATCTGTGGTATAATAGATTTTTGGCAATAAGGTGGTTGTCGTTATTGATGCTTTGCCTGTGGTTCTATCGAAGGCAATGACAGGATTGGCACACTCTGTGTTAAATAAAGTGGGCTTAAATTCCCAATGGGCGCCATTGGTATCGCCTCTGCTATTGATGATACCCATATTGAGACCATCGGTAATGCTTGCTTGCGCATAACCGAGGCTGCTGCTTGTCCATAAATTATCGATGAGCAATTTTGGTATAATAGCATAACACGTCACACGGCCATTTCCATCACCTCTTGCTGCCTGAACCACAACAAACTGATAACGGTCTTCGTTGTTTGAATCATACGCTTTTACACTAACCGCACTTGTTTGGTCACTAGTATCGTCAGCATCACCGTCATAATACATGTATTTGCCCCCTGTTGCAGGGTTGATAATGTAATAGTACTTATACCAAGAATCGGATGCGGCCTCTTTAAGATACCACGCCCTGCTTTCGTTTGCCTGGTTGGTAAATATCACCTTATCGGGTGTAGCGTCCGTTGCAGCATAATGTGTATCTTTTTGGATATTGTGTATTTCGTAATAATGTTTGTCCGAATCAGTTGATAGCGTAAAAGGAGGAGTTGGGTATGTAAAGGTTCCGTTAAAGGGTATAAACTTCCACAAGGAGTGGATATTATTGATATACTGGTTGTTTGTCAATTGGATGGGGTTGGTATTAACCATACTGCCACCTCTCTTGTTTAAGGCATAATAATTCTGGTTTCCTTTCACATTAATGTTATAAAAGCCTGCTCCCATAGATTCATTTAAATCGAGCTTGAATTTGCAACTCTCATCATTGGATTGGTCTTTTACTACCAGAGGAACACCTCTGCTGGTGTTATTGTTGTCACTACCATCGCCATGACTTACGTATTTCCCCGTACTATTGTTGACGATATAGTAATATTGAGTACCATTATCCTTCCCTGCATCCAAGAAATACCACAGCATATATTCGCCAAGAATGTTATTTGTCGTAATGGTCCAGTTGTTATCGTTATTTTTATCCTGGGGTGCTATATAGAAACTTGGGAACGCATTCGTCTGAATGAGATAAAGTTTCTTCTCACTGTCTTCTATAGTGCCATTTCCATTAGCATCAGTTGTTATCTCCACTGGCCCTGTCTGTCCCCACGCACCGGTAGTTCCGAGGGTGAGCATCAAAAGCAGGGTCATGACGGGGCGTAGCGCCTTGGCAGGCTCTAGGCATACTCTAAGCATACTCCAGCCTGCTTCTAGGCATACTCTAGGCTTACTCCAGCCATACTCTTTAAGTATGCTTAGAGTATGGGTAGAACGGTTCATCTCGCTTGTTGCTCGCTTCTTGGTTTCGTAAACGTGCATATCTTGTGTCATCTCTATTTATTATATTTTTTACCTCAACGGGGGAACCGTTGAGCACTGTTTTTTCTTTATTCTTTCCACCATGTGTCTTTGGTGCGGCAGAGGGCCTGCGCCACGCAGTTCATGGTCTTGCACTCGGTCACGCTGATGGCTTCGCTCTTGGGGCGATAGCGGTACTGCCAGGGGGTGACGAGGAGCAGGCGGCCCGCGGCGCACTGGTCGAGGCGCTCCTGCGAGGGGTGGTAGCGGTCGGGGAAGCCGTTGTCGTGGACAATCACAACGGGGAAACCGTTGTGCACGGCCTCGTCTATGATTTCCTGCTCGCCTTTTGCAATGCGACCACTGACAAGGACGATGCCGCGGGCGGCAGCCTCGAGACAGCGGGCTTTCTGCTGTGCAAAGAGGGCCTTGTCCTTGCGATGACAGACGACAGGGAGCATGGGACGCTCCAACAGGGAACTGTCACCGTAGGTGTCGCAAGCGATATGCCCATCGGTGATGAGCAGCTGGCGACCTATCGAGGAAAGGACTTCAGGAGAAGCCTGCTGAGGGAGGCATTCGCGTTGAAGGAAGCCACGAAGGGCTGAGGCGGTGAGCGCCGTTGTAACCGTGCGCCGCCGGGTATAGAGCCACGCACGATGGGCCTCGCGGAGAAGCCGCGTGCGAGGGTTGTTACGGATATATTGCCGCTGGGTTGCGAGTTGCGCCGCATCAACGGGCATCACATCGCAAAAGCCGGGGGCAAAGAGAGAGGGACGACCGCTGGGGGACCGACGGGCTCCGACGGTAAAACCGCCGGACACACTCTCTAAAGAAGAGACGGCAGAAGCCGAAGCAACAGCCGAAGCGGAAGCAGGGGCAACGGCGAAAGCGGAAGCAGGAGCAACAGCGGAAGCAGGAGCAACAGCAGAAGCAGGGGCAACAGCGGAAGCAGGAGCAACGGCCGAAGCAAGGGGCGAAGCGGGGGTGCTTTCAGCTTTGAGTGTGGCAGAGGGTTCTTCCCTCTGCATCAGCTGCCAATAGCCGCGATTGCATCCAACCTTGAACCCAGCTATCACCTGTCCCAATGCTTGCCGATGGCCATTGCCACTGACAATGCGCTCCTTCACCATCAGAAGGAAATGCAGATGGTCGGGCATGATGACATAGTCACGCACCTCGACCATTGGATAATGCTGATGAATGCTTTCCAACAGTTCTTTCTCAACCATTCTGCCTACGGTTGTAAGCACAACACGGGGTGCATCGGTAGCACCTTCGGCGGCAACAGGATTGCCGACGACAACACCCAAAGGCTGTCCCAGTTCATCTATCACATGCAAGGTGATGTGGTAGATGCCAGGCAGCGTGTAGTCATGGGCTACGGCGCGGCGCGTCATGCGATGTTGTGTTATCTGGTTGATCATGTTTCTTTTATACATAGATAAGACCTTGCGATGAAGGTGCCGCTGAGGTTAGCGGCCCTTCACGCTGATCTTTTGGTCGTTGACAATGTAGACACCTGCGGGTACGGACGTGACGATGGTCTCGCCCGGCTCGATGTCGAAGGAGCGGATGACGATGCCGGCAGTGTTGACGATGGTGACGGGCATGGTCTCGCACAGATAGGATGTCACGATGATGCGTCCTTGCTTGCCGGTGACCTTCAGCATGCCGTTGAGGCGGTCGGAAGGCTTGGTCTGCTCCTCGTCGCCTCCGAGGTGGCTGTCGGTGCGCGTGAAGGTGATGGCATCGACGACATTATAGTCCTTGGCTCCGCCCGTCGCAGCCACGGTGAAGAAGGGCCTGAAGGGCACGGCTGCGGGGTAGGTCGCCGGGGTGCCTGTGGCTGCCACCTTCTCATAGCGGCTGCCGTCGCTGTTGAGCTGATAGTTGTCGGCCGACAGCGTGCCGCTGAGGTAGTTGGAGGTGAAGGTGAAGGTGAAGGTGTAGGAGTTGTCGCCGAAGGTGGCTTTGGGCGTGGCCTTGCTTTCGGCCTGCTCGTCGTCACTCACCTCGATGGTGGTGCCGGCAGGCGATGCGAAGGTGATGGTCTGTTTGGACAGCTGGGCGATGTCCTGGTAGGTCTGTTCGTAGGGTGCCTTCCACTTTCCGCTGAGGTCGAATTCATAGTACGTCTGTCCGGGGAAGCCGATGAGATAGGGCTTGGCGGCTGCCAAGTAGGCGTAGTTGGCGTACTGCTGGACATAGTTCTGTCCGTCCTTCATGCGGTAGTACTGCTGCTGATAGGTGTCGGTGTTCTTGTCCAGGCGGGCAGCGTCCGAGTACTGGTAGTAGTAGTCCCAGAGGAAGGTGTTGGTGTAGGTTTTATTGACGGCTAAACCGTCAATCACACTAGTTGCGGACGGGTAGTTGAAGTCGGCGGTATAGACGTTGGCGATATCGGCTCCTTCGCTGTCCTTAGCCTGCTGGAGGTTGCCGTTGAACTCGCGCAGCCAGTACTCGTGGCCCAGCTTGGTGTCGGTGCCGTTCAGGCTGTTCCGGCTATCGGAGTAGAAGTGTGTGATCTCACCCTTGGTGTCGGTGGTGACGAGTTCTGCGGCAAAAGGAATGCTGATGCCCTGCCACCCGGAGCTCATGCTGACGAACTCGTTGTCCTCGGGTCGGCGCTGGTACCACATGCGCTTGCCGGCAGCGAACTTGTAGGAGAGCGGCGCGTTGAAGTCCTGACGGTCAACGAGGTAGTGGTCCACGGGTGCCGTGTAGGCGTCGTCGGTGTCGTCGATGTCGTCTTTGACGATGCGGTGTCCGCTGATGCTGGCGATGCTAGCGTAGCGTGCTACGGTGCGGTAGTCGTTGTCGTTGTAGTAGTCGTCATAGGTGGGTTCAGCGAGGTATCGCGTGATGACGTCGTTGGTCTTGGCGGCCGCTGCCGACTTCGCTGCCTGCGGGATATACACGAGCAGGTTCTGCGTGAGGTTGGCGTTCTGGAAGCTGCGCAGGCCGTCGTCGTCGAGCAGTGGCGGGTACCAGGCACCCTCGCCACCGGCGATGTTGGCATAGCCGTTCGAGATGATGCGCCGGCGCTGATAGCCGTTGCGCACGTCGTTGGCTCCGGTGAAGTCGATGGCGGTGAGGCCCGGGAAGGCTTCGCGTGTGCCGTCCTTGCTGGTGCGGGCGAAGATGGCATCGGGGTTGTAGTGTACCACGTCCATCTTCTTGTTGCTGAAGTAGGCCGGTGCGCGGTACACGCGGTTGTTCTTGTTGTCGGTCCAGAGGCGCGAGCCGTCCTTGGCGATGTGGGCGGGTGTGGGCTGATGCGTGCGCTGGGTGTCCCATCCGTAGGTCAGCATCTGCCCGAAGTAGAGGTAGTCATCCGGCCAGATGGGATAGTAGCTGCCGTTATGGTAGCGCACGTCGCTGCTGCCGGGCACGGTGCCGTCGGCGTAGATGAAGTCGCCGTCGGCAATGCGGTCTGTCTCGACGTACATATAGGCATAGTCCGTGGGCTCATACTTCTGCTGCTTGAGCTTCATGGAGCCGTCGGCATTGAGATCGTCGGCATCCCAGTAGCTGTAGGTCTCGCCGGCCTGCGCCGTGTGGCTGATGTGGTCGTTATAGCGCTTGTGGAGGTAGAAGCCGTTGAGGTCGTAGGCCACTTCGCCGTTGTAGAACTCGTTGAGCGGCTTCTGCATGGCTTCGCCTCGCGCATGCTGCGAGGCTCCTGCTGCGCGGTTGGCGATGGTGGGATAGCTGTTGCTCAGGGGGTAGTAGCAGTTGACCACCTGTGTGCCGTTGTCTCTGGTGGGATTGCCCAACACGGGATAGACGGGATGGGAGCTGGCGTCGGTGGCATCCATCGCGACGGGGGCCGTGTCCGTGCCTCCGGTGTTCATGACCCAGCAGTTCTCCACGTAACCGGTGCCCTCGTCGGCGATGCCGGCCGAGGTGAAGGTGCCCGTCACGCCGAGGTTATAGACATTTCCGCAGAGGTGCCCGAAGAGCGAGTGGTCCAGGCCGCTGACGGTGTAGCCGTCGCCGTGGAAATTGCCCTCGAAACATTCGCCTTCGCCGTTGGCGATAGGTGTCCACGGATAGGCGATGGTGGGGGGATCCGTCTCGTCGGGGTCGCTGGAGTCGTAGGCGGGGTTGGGCTGTGTGCTGTGGTCCTGGTTGGCATGGAGTATGATTTCCAGGTTCTGGCAGTCGCTGACGTGGTTCTCCAGCGGGATGTGTCCGTCGAGGGTTCCGCCGCTAATGGGCCGCTTGGCACCCGTCTCGGGGTCGTAGGTCAACGGGGTATGGCTTAGGTCATAGAGGTTCTTCAGCAGGTCGAGGCCATTCTTGCCGTCGGCGCTGTAGTTGTTGACGTAGATCTTCGGGCTGCGGTCCACATCCTTGTGGTCGATGTAGTAGTGGTGGTCGTTGGCTCCCATCACCTTGGCCAGGTCGTGGTAGTTGGCCACGGAGAACTGCACGGGTTCGCTGTACGTCTTACCCAGATAGGTCTGTGTGTAGTAGGCCACCCAGTAGTCGTTCTGGTACCAGTAGAGCTGGGTCTCGTTGTTGACGTAGGGTGTGCCGTTGCGGTGGAGGGCGGCGTCGTCGCCGTTGGTGAACATCTCCCATCCGGAGCTGGTAATCTCAAAGGCACCGGGCGTCACGCTGGGAATCTTCATGCCTACGCTGTTGCCGGGGATGACTGTGGCGGGCGGATCCAGCGGGCCTATCTCCGGCACGCCGGTCTTGAAGTTGATGTGTATGTTCACGATATGTCGTTCGGACATCGGCACGAGATTGTTGCCGCTCTCGTCGCTCTCCTGATATTCGTAGAGATAGACGACGGTGATGATCTTCTCCTTCTGCAGGTCGTAGATGTCCGACTCGCGACTGACATAGAGCGTGCTGGTCTCCACGGGCACGTTGCCGTGGATGACGAAGCCCGTCTGCAGGTTCACCAGGTTGTTGAAGTTCGCCTCGTCGATGAGCAGTTTCTCCGGCACAGTATCGTTGATAGCCCATGACTTTTTGTCTCTCCTCAGACCCAGGTTCGTGAAGCCCACGCCCTCGCCGTGCTCGCCAATCACATATCTCTCGCGGCAGAAGTAGTAGTGTTGGTCGTCCCAGTTGGCTTTCTCGCTGTTCCACTTGCAGAATTTGTAGTCGTGTTCACCTTCGCCATTTTTTTCGGTAAAGTCAAGCAGGTCAACCTTAGACTGGTTGGAGCCAAGCTGCGAGTACAATTCGAACTCGATGACTTCACCCACCGTGTAGGGAATGTCGCCTCGGGTGAATGGTTCCTTGACGATGTAGTAGGTACGAGGTTCCTTGACGGTGATGGCAGACCAGTGTACACGTTCGTTGGGAATCTTCTCGAATTCCTCGCTGTCGATGCGGTTGTCGAAGCCCACTTTCACGGTCTGCGGCTTTCTATTCTCGTCAGTGTATGTGAGGTAGTCCGTGCCCCCTTCAACAGTTACATAGTGACTGCCCAGTGCCGTCACCTGGTCGTGGGAAGGACTGAACTCTGCCTCGTAGTCGATGGACTGGCGCTTGGAGTAGCGGGGCGGGTTGTTGATGGCGACGTCGAAGAAGGCCTGACGCTCTGCTGCATCATCGCCCTCAAAGGTGTAGTAGGAGCCGGTGGGCGACGCGGTTTCCACATTCACGTTCTGTCCCTTCCAGATGGCATAGCCGTCGTACTGCGGCTTGTAGCCGTAGCCCTGTACATCATTATTATAGATGCCATCGGTATAGGTGGGGTCGATGAGCAGGTCGAAGGCATCATAGTTGTAGAAGAACTGTTTGCGGTCGGCCGCCGACATGGTGCTCCAGGTGTCGATGGCGCGGTAGGACTGTCCCTCCTCAAAATAGTTGCCGCCATAGAGGCCGCCTTTGGTGCAGTAGTAGGCATTCTCAACATAGTGGGAGAGGTATTCCGCGCAGTCGTCGTCGGTCCAGGCAGCCTCTTCGGCCGTGGCCGGATGCAGTTCCTTCAGCCGGGTGTACAGGTTGCCTATCTCTTCCGGAGTGAGCAGTGCGCCTTTATAGACATATTCGGTAGCTGTCAGCTGAATGGTGCTGGTGCAGACCTTCGCGGCTGCCACCTTTGCTGCGATGGCCTTCCACTGCGCATCGGTGTATTTCGACCTGTAGAGCGGTGTGCCGGCGTTGACGGTCTCCGTCTTCGTCACGGCCTCAGTCCCTTCGGTGACGGTGTACTCCGCCGTGAGGGCTTCCGTGGCTACATACGCCGGTTCGACGCTGGCCTGATTGTCCACGTCTTCCTGTGACAGGTATGTGGTGTTGAGCTTTTCGCTGCAGTTGGTCACATAGGCATTATAGATGGTCTGGCTGATGATTTCACCGGTGCTGTACTCCTTCTGTCCGTAGATGCCGTTCCGGAAGGGCGAATAGGTGGGGCCTGCGATGTACTTGTCGCGCTCGGTCAGCGTATAGTCGCCTGTTTCCTTATCGGTCATATTATAGTCGCGTGTGCGAACGCTGGTGCGTTTCTTTGCAGCATCTGTTGTTCCGGCGTAGGTATAGTATTGGTTCCACACGTTGGGGTTGGTCATATCGAAGGTGAGGGCGTAGCCGGTGTCGTGGCCAAGATTGTTGACCGAGCGGACGAGGAACGCGAGGTCCTTGTCTGCATCGGCAGTCCATTCATATTGCCCGGTGGTGGAGTTGAATACCTGCACTTGTGGCTCGCCACTCAGGTCCTTGTATTCCGATGGCAGCATAATGCTGCCCTTCTTATAGGGTGTATCGCCCAGCCGGAAGTCCTCGATGACGGTGTACAAGTCCTGCACGAACATACGCCGTTCGGTGGTACTGAGGAGGTTCCACTGCCAGTAGTCGATGGGGTCGCCCAGTTTGTAGGTTCTGTCGTTGGCCTCGATTTCAGCGACTTCCTCGCCAATCCTGTTGCCGTTGCGGTCGTAGTAGGCATAGAGGTTGGGTTGCACCTCGCGCAGGGTAATCTTACCGTAGGCCGAGGCGGAGAGGGTCAGCGGGATGCTGACGCTCTCGGCATAGGCATTGGCCGAGCCGGTGTAGGCCGAGATATACTGGTCGTAGACGTAGATGTAGCCCTTGATGTACCAGTAGTGTGCGGGCGATGGAACCTCGCCTGGCGTGATACCATTAGCGTCATGGCGGGGATAGCAGTCGTCGACGATTTCCTTCTCGGGGTCGGGGTGTACGAAGTTGCCCGAGGTCTCGATGTAGTTCAGGTTTGTATTGTCGTAGGTGAACCGGCGGTAGGTGCGTGCCGTGAGGTTGAAAGGCGAGAGGGTCACTTTGTCCCAGTCGCTATGCCATGTTTTGAGGCCATGTATGTTCTTGGCATAGACGTATCCGCCGCCCATACCCGGCTTGACGTCGATAAGGTCGAGCTCTACGACGCCGGTGACGGGTCCCCAGACCGTATCGGGCCGTGCCTCGGTCTCCTCGCTGATGATTTCCAGATAGACGCCGGAGGAGAGGGCCACCAGATTGGGCGACGACCCGTTGTTGCGGTTGCGTGCCTGTGGCTTGCTGTTCTTCCATTCGAAGAATGTCTTGCCGTCGGCAGCGTCGGTAGTCTTGGTGCTGGATGTAGTGCGAACGTTGTCGAACATCTCATCGCTGGTGAGTGCACCGAGATAGTTCACGATGTTGTAGATGCCGAAATAGTTGCCGTGGGTGGCACCGCTGCCGGTATCTCCGGCCTGCGAGGTGCGCCGGTTCAGCGACACTTCGCCCACGCGGTTGATGGTGTACTCGGTGTAGTTGGCCTTCTCCGGCACACGGTCGCGTGCTCCGAAGAGCACCATTCGGCTGCCGAAGACACCGCAGAAGTCGGCACGCTGCAGGGTGTTGAGGATGCGGCCTTCGTAGATGTTGTAGCCCTTCTCCACCCAGTAGGTGTGGTTGGGGCTACCGTCAGTAAGGATGTACGGGGTGCCGCTGAACAGCTTGTTGAACTCCTCCACCGACAGGCGAGTGCCGGCGGTGTAAGTATGGTCATTCTTATCCTTGCACTCTTGGATACATTCCAGGCTGACCTTGAAGTAGGCCTGCTCGCGGAAGTCCAGAGCGTCGTATTCAGCCTTTGTGATAGTGCCGTTGTCTGTGGTGAGATAGTGGTAGTCGGTGCCATAGTTGTCGATGTGAATTTCGCGGAAGCCGTCGACGAAGGTAAGGTTGCCGTCGCCGTAGATGCCTCCGATGCGCTCTGTTCCGATGGTTACGAGGTCGCGGTTGTAGACGTCGCGCAGGCACACCGTGGCGTTGCCGAAGACGGTGCCGGTGTTCACATAGACTTGATCACTGCCGATGGTGACATTACCACCGGCAAAGACAGCGTTGTGGATGATGACACCGGAGGCAT
The DNA here is from genome assembly GCA_017445845.1 of Prevotella sp. Classification (GTDB taxonomy): domain Bacteria; phylum Bacteroidota; class Bacteroidia; order Bacteroidales; family Bacteroidaceae; genus Prevotella. Next base: position 87,448 of record JAFSRY010000036.1, on the reverse strand, counting down.
CGAGCTTTTCCCAAGCAGCCTGACCGTTGGGATCTGTGCTCGTGCGGTTCTTCAGCGTGTTGAGGTAACCGATGGGTGCATAGTCGCCGGTGTTGATGGTGGCGGTCTCAGTGACGAGGGGATAGGTAATCTTTCCGTCGCTGTCGATACCCTCGGTGTAGCGTTGATAGGGGACTTCACCAATGTCCTCCAAGGCCTGTGCGTAAGGTTCCACGATGACGCGGCAGTCCATGGTCATGCCCTTGCTGATGTCATCGTTATAGTAGTAGTAGCCGCCGCCGTTCACGGGCAGTCCGTTGTCGGTGGAGAGCGCTTCGCCGCGCTCGCCTTTCTTCCTGCCTGTGCCGCTGAAGACGTAGCCCACGTCGCCACCGCCGAAGACGTTGCCGAAGCCGAAGGTGCCGTCGGCCTTGACCACGTTGTCGCGGGTGCCCACTTCGCCGCCGCGGATGCGCACCTCGGTGAGCCCGAAGACGAAGCCCTTGGAGCTGAGGTCCATGAAGGGCTTTTCCGTTTTCTCGTCCATCCATCCTTCCTCGCCCAGATTGTCGTAGCCTCGTCCGCCGCCGAAGACGTCGCGCATGACGTGGCCTTTGTAGAGGTATACGTGTGTGGAGCCGGCCTTGTAGATTCTTGCCGTCTTTCCTTCGGCGTAGGTGTGGTCGTTGATGCCGCTGGGTGCGTCGTCGGCGACGGTGCCTCGTCCCACGGGGCCTATCTCTCCGCCGCCGAAGAGGCTGCCCCGGACGTTGCCTCCGTACATCGTCACGATGGTGTTGTCGCAGTAGCTGTTGGCGACATATCCGCCTCCGAAGACGTTGCCGGCTTGGTCCAGGAGGGTGTTCTCGTAGTCCTTGGTCTTGTCCTCGACCTCCTCTTCGTAGCGTGGGTCGATGCCCGTATCGGCGTTGGGTGTGTAGTTGCCATTGGCATCGATGTAGCGGTAGCCGATGTATCCGTTGTTGATGCGGACGTAGGTGGTGCCGAAGACACTGCCGCCCTCGCCTCCGCCGTAGACGTTGCGCGTCACGGAGGGAATGCCGCTGAGCCAGCCCGTGCCGTCGCCGTTGGCATCGATGCGCGTGCCGTAGGCGGTGTCGCTGCTGTCATCGCCGATGACGACGTGGCTCTCGCCGGGGATGTCGTCGGCGTTGTAAGTGTAGTTGCTGACGGCGGTGTAGCTCTTCTCGCCGTTAGGGATGCCTCCGTCACTGTCGTGGCGACCCACGTCGCCGCGCCATCCGCCGCCGTAGACATTGCGCACCAGGCCGCCCTTGATGTAGACGTTGGTGCTGGCGGTGTAGCCCTTGTGCCTCGTGACGGGGTCGTAAAGGCCGTTGCCGTGCAAGTCTTTGACGGCACCGCTGGTGCCGGAGCCGTAGATGTCCTTGGCGACGGTGCCTCCGAGCAGTGCCACGTAGGTGGTACCTGCCACCACGGCGTCGGCACCGTAGCCGCCGCCGTAGAGGTAGTTGCCCACCTCGGCTCCCTCATGGACGATGACGTTGGTGTTGTACTTGTTGCGCTGTTCCGTAGGCACGGTGGCAGGGTCGCGGTCGTCCATCTCAGCTAGGCGTGCCAGTGGGTTGGAGAGATTGGTGTGGTAGTCCTTGTAGTAGCGGTCACCTCCGTTGGAGCCTCCAAAGTCGTCGTAGCCAATTTTAGGGTCTGTAGGATCCGGGTCGTAGTCGCCTCCGAGCTTCCAGGCAATGACCCAGTCGCGGTTGGTGAATGCCTGTCCGGCCTTGGGGGTTCCTGCGGGCCAGGTGGTCAGGTTTTGCAGGTTGCCGTCGGCATCGTAGTACTTCTTGTTGTTGATGTAGTGCTGGTTGCTGCGTGCGTTGAGCACCTTTCCGGCGAGTCCGCCGCCGTAGACCTCATAGACGCGGGCCCCGTCAAGGAGGTTCACCTCGGTGTATTCGGCCCAGGTGTTCTTGCCCTGTCCGGCACCGTAGACGCTGCCATTATAGCCGCCGACGGTGGTGGACCACACCGGCGCACTGATGTTGACGTGGGCGTAGAGGGTGCGCCGCTCGTTGTTGTTGCCGCCGAAGATGCTGCCTTTGACGATGGCTGAGTCGCTGGCGTAGTTGACATTCGACTCATAGGCATCGCAGGGCAGATAGGTGTTGTTACCGTAGCCACCGCCGAAGATGTGACCGTCAGTGTACCACTCGCGGTCTGAGCCGTCTTCCAGCCGCTCGATATGACGCACGTTCTGCATGGCGATGGTGGAGCCGACCGGCACGTTGACCACCGTGCGGCGTGTGATGCCCTCGTTGAAGCTGGCACCATAGGCATTGCGGATGGTGCCCTGGATGAGGTCCACCACGGCACTATAGCGGTCGGGGTTGGCGATGGAGGTGGCGTAGGATGCTCCCATGCCCAGCCCGCTGTAAGCTCCCGAGCCGAACACCTCGAGGTCGGAGAAGGCGGTGTTCTCCTGAGCGATGTCTACCAGGATGTAGCTGCGCTCCTGCATGATGTCGCGGTCGGAGTCCTGACTGTGGCCCTGGCCGGCACCGAAGATGGTGCTGACACCGTTGTAGGTGTTCGCCTCCTCGACGGGGCGGAAGTTGACGAAGGCGTTGCCCATGCGTGGCTTGGTGAAGCCCGGACGGGCTGTACCGATGTTACCTACGGCATCCGCGTGTTCGGCATCAGGGTAGTAGGTGGTGCCTTCGCCGTCGAGGGTGTAGGTGTAGCGGTCGTAGCGCGGGTCGGAATAGTCGTAGTCGCCGTAGCAGCCGCCGAAGATGCGGTTGATGCGGCCTTTCCGGTATTCGATGTAGGCAGAGGCTGTCAGCACGGCGGGATGGCGATTGGTATCGGCATTGTATTGGTAGACCTTGGTCAGCGCATCGGGCTGAGAGCTGCTGATGCGACTGGTGAAGTCGCAGTCGGCCAGCGCCTGCGTGGCTGCTGCTGTGGGCGAGGATGCTTCGGCATTCAGTTCGCCGAGGATGCGGCCGCCGAGGTCATTGCCGCCGTAGATATGGTCGCGCACGTAGGGGAAGCCGCTGAGCCCCACGTAGGTCTCGGTGTGTCCGTAGATGTCGGCATTACAAGCTCCGGCGAAGGTGTTGTAGACACGGCCGTTGTCCAGATAGATGCCGGTGTTGCCCAGGACGGGGCCTTCAAAGCCGCCGCCGTAGATGAACTCGGTCTCGGCCAGATCCTTGGCATCGTCGGCACTGAGTGTGACGTCCGTAGGTACGCCGGCAATCTGTCCGCAGAGGTTGATGCGTGTGCTGTAGCGGGCATCGTAGGCCAGGGAGTCGGCGGCGATGGAGAGGTTGCTCCTCCTGTTGCGCCGTCCGATGACGCCGCGCTCGCTGCCGCCGAAGATCTGGAAAGCGTAGCCCTTCTCCAGGTTGATGGTGGCGCTGCCCCATACCTCCGTCTGCCAGCCACTGCCGCCGCCGAAGACATTCAGCGCCTGTCCAAGGGCATCCATGCCCTGCAAGTCGAGGATGACGCCTGAGTTGCGCTTCTTGATGATATAGTTTTCGTCGCCGTAGAGGGATTCGGTGTCGTCCTGCAGTTGGTCGAAGACCTGACTCTTGTCGAGGATGGTACCCTGAAGGTTGATGACGACATTTCCGTTGATATGTCCGCTGGTATAGCAGCCGCCGTAGATATTACCTCCCTTGAGGCGGCGGTCCTTGTCGTCGGCATCGGCTGTCTTGGTGCTGCCGGAGGCGATGGCAGCGGCATTGTCCACCTCCAAGCCGGTGGCGGCACTGATGGTGTTCCACTCCAAGTAGGGCTGCCCATGGGCATCCTTGGCCAGTCCGTCGTCCTCGCCGGCATCTTTCTTCCACCGCATAGGCTGTATCTCCAGACCGATGAGGTTCAGCGTCAGACGGTTCTTAATGCTGGTGCCGTCGGTGTCGAGGTAAAGGGGCTGCTCGCTGTCGGAGCCAAGGAAGCCGCCGAGGTAGGCGGCGTTGACCGTCACGTCAGAAGCAGCGCTGACGGGAGAATGGGATGCGGCATCGTAGCCGGTGATGACGTTGGAAGAGGTCTGGACGGGAATGTCGGCATTGTTGCAGCCGCCTACGAATTTCTCGTAAACGATGAACTTGTGGTTGGCATTGATGGTTAAGTTGCCCTCCATGACCATGCTGCCGCGGTTGCCGCCGCAGAACACTGAACCGAAATAGGTCGTGTAGTCCTCGTAGGTGTTGGGATCTGTCGGAGTTTCGCCGTCGAAGACGATACGGGGTGGCTTGTTCATGGCAGCTCCTTTCATATAGGAGGCAAAGGTGGAGGGGTCGGTGAGGTTCAAGGTGCTGAATTTTTGCACATGTCCTTTCTTCTCGCCGCCCATCTGGTCGGTGACGACCATGCCGGCATAGCGGGCCAGCACGTTGTCCTTGTCTACCATGTGCTCACCGTTGTTGCCGAGATAAACGTTGTCGCAGATGACATAGGAGCCTACTTTCAGTTCGACCAGGTCGCGTGGGTTGGAGGTCTCGAGCAGGGTGGCGCTGTTGCCGCCGACGTAGATGCTGCCTCCGATGATGGTCTTCTTATTCTCTTCGCCGACCACGCGCAGCGACACCTGCTCCACATTGGGGCGGAACGCATTGAGGGCATCGATGCTTGATGTACCGGGGTTGTAGTAGTAGTCACCCCAGATGATGTCGTCCTCCAGCAGGTCATTATCGGTGTAGGCGTAGGAGCCGTTACCGCCGCCATAGACGTCACCGCTGATGCTGGTGTAGACGCCGACGGCGGTGCCGCCGAGGATGTCGCCGGTGATGTCGTTGCCACCATAGACGTTGTGCACATTACCGCCTTGCACGAGGATGCGTGCGGAGAGATTGTCGGGGAAGCCGTAGGTGACGGTCCATTTCTCGTGGTCCGTCTCGCCGCCGTTCATCACCACATTGAAGTTGTGGTTGTTGATGCTGGTAATATCGGTGCCGTTGGCATTTTTTGGATGCACGTCGGCCATGCGGCAGCCTCCATAGGCATTGGTGACCTCTACCTCGGAGGTCTTGGGTATTTCCAGGAGGATACCCACGGGGCTGGTCATGTCGCCCTTGTTGCCGCCGCTATACAGGTCACGTATCTTACCCTTCTTCAGGTTCCAAGTCGGGATGATGGCCATATCCTCCTGGTTGTTGCCTCCGAAGACGCGGAGGAAGTGGTTGCCGGTCTCGAAGGTGGAGAGGTTCAGACCCATATTCAGCAGACGCTTGTCCACCAGGTTGTCCAATGAGGCCGAGCTGATGTTCTCCTGATGGGTGTAGTCGTCCAGGTCGAACTCGATGCCCGAAGGCAGCGTACACTTCGAGGTGATGTCACTCGAGTTGTTGATGCTGATGGCCGCCGTCTCGGTGATGGTGGCATTGTTGCCTCCGTTGAAGACATAGCCGTAGATGCCTCCGTTGACCTGCACGTAGCTCTTGGCCACGTCGGGCTTGGGCAGCGCGGTGGCACCTGAGGGGAGCATAGAGGCGGGTATGGTGGTGACGGTCTGTCCGCTGCTGGTACGGATGACGTTGTACTGGCCGTAGTTGGCATCCTCCGTGTTGGTGATTTGTTCGAAGGTGTAGGCCCCGTTGCCGCCGCCGAACAGCTGTCCGACATAGATGTGATGGTCGGCGTCTTTCTCCTTGGTGGCGTAGGTGTAGGTCTGGAAGGTGTTGTTCACGGCGCTGACCTCCGGTGTGGCGATGCGCACGGGGTCTCCGGCAGTCAGTGCCGCACCGATGGTTCCCGAGATGTCGTTGCCGCCGAAGACCCATGAGCACAGAATATCGTGAGCCTGGTTCTGCCCGTCAATGTTGACGAGGGTCGACTTGCCGACATCGGCCATGCGTGATCCGCCGAAGACGGCGCCCTGCATGTCGCCGCCCTGCAGCGTCACGGTGGTCTGGCCATCGAGGTCGCCCCTGTTGCCGCCGCCGTAGATGTCGCCGGTGAAGGTGCCGTTGACGATGGTCACGCTGCCGTTGCCCGTCACCTTGCCTTCGTTGCCGCCGCCGTAGATGTTGCCACCGATGGTGATCTGGGCATGGACACTGGGGGCAAGGAGGAGGAATAGGAGTGCGAGGAGGAAGGAGCAATTGGGCTTATGGGACTCATAGGACTTATGGGGCTCATGGGACTCATGAGACTCATGGGACTCATAGGACTCATGGGACCCATAGGGCCTCTGGGCCTCATAGGCATTATTATCGATTTTATTCTTTATCATGGTTATTCATTAATTTCGAAGGTCGGATTGTCCAGGTCGGGGTCGGAGAGGACATAGAGGAAGGTGGGCTTGACGGTGATGTGAAGGGTGTAGACATCGCCGGCCGTCATCCCACTGATGGTGGGGATGGAGAAGGTGTTCTCGGCAGTGCATTGCTGGCGGATGAGGTTGCCCTTGCGGTCGTAGACATCATAGGTGCTCTTGAAACGGAAGCTGGAGCACTGTCCCGGTGCGAAGCATCCGAGGAAGTCCTCGGGAGTCAGTTCGGGGAGGTCCATGCCGGGTTTGTTGTCGGGCGTGTAGTCGCCCTCGGTCGGGTGGGCATCGTAGAGGGTGATGCTGAGGTCCTGCGGCGCTCCGCCGCCGGGTGTGAAGGTGGAGGTCACGGGGTCGTCGCCGTCGTCATTGGCGTTGAGGGTGATGGTCAGCGTGCCGCTGCCGGGGATGTCCATGGCCTCCAGCTCAATCTTGGTGACGTAGATGGAGCGCAGCCGGTGGTATTCGCGGTCGATGTTCAGGCGGAAGCGCAGGCTGGCATAGAGGTGGCGCAGCAGCACGAAGATGGTGTTCTCACCCTCGGCAGCAACCAGATAGTCAAACTGCCCCAGCACCAGGTTATCCTTCAGGGCGGTGATGCGTTCGTCGCCGCCCCCTTTGCGCACGCCCGCCACGGCACATACGTCGGCGGTGGTGATGGTGCTGAAGTCGGGAATGGTGATGACGGCTCCGTTGGCGTAGTCGCTGCCACCGGTGCCGTTGAGCGAGGTGATGGTGGCGCCGTCACCCGCATAGTGGGGCATGAAGCCGTAGATGTAGTATTTCTGGCCTTCGGTGAGGGGTACGGTTGAGGACCAGTCGTTGTCGCTCTGATAAGCGAAGCTGCACACCGCGTTCGCCGCATCGGGCGTCAGGAAGGCGCCGATGGTGGTGAGGGACGCATTGGCATCGGGGTGCAGGGCCTGGAAAGCGACATAGCCCGTCGGGAGCTTCGTTGTCTCGTAGGAGGCACGCGTGCCCCACGACACCGGAGCGTCACCGGCGCCCCGCGCCGCGCTCCACGGCGACACCTCGAGCAGCGAGGAGATGGCCGGCATGAGATGCAGCGGCGTGGACTGCCCGGCGGACTCGTCCTCGGGAACGTCGCTGCTGCAGGAAACCATCAGCCACGTTGCTGCCAGCAGGGGGAGTATATCGTATCTTATCTTCATTCTATGTTACTGTTCTGTGTATGTGAGCCTTCCCTCATGTCCCTACCAATTGTAGAATTCATGGTCGCTGGCTCCTCTGCTGGTCCAATTATTGATGCCGGACTGTATGATGTCGAAACTGAGTCCGCCACCTTCCGTGATCTTGAACTTATAGGTATATTCGTAGCCGGCTTTCCAGCTCATGTATTCTGCGGGGATGACGACGCTTTTGATTTCGTTTGTGCCTACAGCCACTTCCGCGGTGTAACTTCCCTGGCTTGGTGCGGGAATCACGACGTACCAGTGTTCGGGCGTGTTGGGCCAGCTGGTAGGCTGGGCATCTACGGGGAATCCGGCGGGCACGGGTACGGGTGTCTCATAGTAGTCGATGGTGAAGGCGTCGATATGATCGGAGGTGCTGGAGCCGGGTGTGATGGTCCACGACTCGTCGGTGTCGGTGCCCTTCAGGGGATAACTGACGGCAACCGTTCCGGCCGTAGCGATGGTGGGCGGAGTTCCTCCGGCGGGTGGCGTGGGGTAGAACCTGATGTTATTCAGGGATTCACGGTCAAAGGAGAGGCCTTCAACAAAAGTAAATAGGAATCGCACGCGTGCGAAGGGTTTCAGGAATTCAAGTTGTACGGGGTACCCGAACTGACGCGTGGGGTAGATGGCGGCGTTGCCGTCGCTGAACCAGAGGCGTGAGAAATAGGGTGCCGCATCGACGTTATCGGCAGAGACGCTCGCGGAGAGAGTGTAGGTCTCATAGGGCTCATGAGGCCCATAGGCCCCATAGGTCTTATTGGCCTCATGGGGCTCATGGGGCTCATCGCCCCCATAGTTGGTGGCACCGAAGAAGCGGTAGGCCTTGGCACTCCAGTCCCAGTATTTGATGGTCTGGTCGGGACCTTGTCCCACATACTCCCATTCGTCGGTGTTGGACGTGGTGGTGTGGGCGGTATTGGCTCCCCAGTTGACGGTGAAGCCGGGCATCACGACCTGGTAGCTGGTGTAGCTGGGGGCCTCGTAGCCGTCATTCTTGTAGCCCCATACCTGGAAGGTCTTGTCAGTCAGCACCTCTTCCAGTCCTTGTGCGACACGTGTGGCGGGGGCTGCCTGTGCATGAGGTGTCATAGACTCCTCATCCAGCATGGTGCCGCAGAAGCTGATGGGCTTCTGTTCCTCGGTGGGCATAGGCTCCACGGGGGTGCTGCCGGAGCAGGCCGCCAGCAGGGGTATGATGAGCAGGAAGAGAATAAGACTCATGGGACTCATGAGACTCATGGGACTCATGCGACTCATGAGACTCATGAGACCCATGGGGCTCATGGGGCTCATTCTCCTTCCTGTGAAATTTCTCTCTTTCATTGTTGGCTAAGTATTGATTCTAATTGCTGTATGCGGGCTTGCAGCCGGGCGATGGTGGCCTGTAGCTGCTGGTTTTCGGCTGTGAGACGCTCTATTTCCGCCTTCTGACTGCTGCGATAGCCGAGGCGGGCGGCGGTCATGCGCTCGCGGATGCCGCCCTGCTCCACGAAGTCTCTCTGCAGGCGGTTCATGAGTTTGCCCATCATGTGGTCGAACTGGTGTATGAGCGTGATGGCGATATTGCAGATGGCCTCCGCCGACCTCTGCTCGATGTCCTTCGTGTAGTCCTCGGGACGAGAATGTCGTTTGCAGTAGTCCTGTGTCTGACGGGTCCGCGGGTCGTTGAGCCCCCACTCACTGAGGCCCCGTGTGCGAAGGTAGTCCTGATAGTCCACGAGAACCTCCTGCATGCTGGCACGTGCCACGCCCATGAGCTTCAGCTCTGTCTCCGAGGATGTGCTGCTGGCGGCACTCCCCTCGGCAATATTCTGTTTGCCGCTACGGGCAGCCTGTATCACCTGGTCTATCGTGCGATCCTTGCGTTCAGCAAAATAGTGATGCGCGAAGTAGAAGGTGATGTCGTAGATGCATTCTGCCTTCTGATAGACGAGCAGGTCGCGGTAGTTTCCCTTCTTGGGGAGAAAGGGCTGCGGCGCCGCCAGCGGGCGGCGCTCATGGGACTCATGGGACTCATAGGGCTCATGGGACTCATGGGACCTATCTTGCCAGTTACTGTCTCCTTGACCTTGCCATGTCTTGTTCATTGCTCTGTTATCTTGTTGCGCGCTGAGGCTCCGGCCTCAGGTGAGCGCGAGTTGTCATTTTATTCTGAGTAGCTATGCGGGGAGTCGAACCCCGCATAGCTGAGAGAGATGGGTTAAGGTGCAGCTGCGACGCGGATGACCTTGTAGGCATACGTACCCATGGTCTTCAAGCTGACGCGCTTGTAGTAGGGGGTGGAACTATCTGCATAAGTAGCAACGGTCGTTCCGTCAGCGTCAGAATACAGGGTGCCAGCGGCATCGAATGCTGTCTGATCTACATAGGTGTCACCCGTTGTGTTATACGTTGCCGCCGTCTTGATGTACTCGATGACGTATGCCGTTGTTGCCGTTGTGGCTTTAGCTCCCGTCAGTTTCAGGGCATTGATGGTTGTTGTCAAGCCGTCCTCTGTGGGCACGGTAGTTACCTTAGCGGGGGCTGCGGTGAAGCTGGTGGTTCCGTCGGTGTTCTTGAGCGTGGTGGTAATCTTCTTCGTACCGGTGGAGATTTCAGCCAGCGACTCGGCCACAGAAGCCTCGGTGATGGGGAAGTTGGTGGCATCGGTGGTGGTAGCGAGATAGACATTGACATTGGTGCCGAGGGTGAAGTCAACCACGCTGCTGCCATCCTTAATCGTGGCATAGATGTCGCTGCCTGCCTCGTACTCATCCTTGTCAACCTGGTACTTACCGGCCTTCACGCCAAACGTTGTGATGCTGGGCTCGCTGACAGTGGTGATGTACTCTGCCTCGCCATTCTCTGCCTCGATAGAGACGGCGTCGAAGGTGATGGGATAGAGACCAACAACCCCTTGACCAGTTGAACCGTTGGTGTTCCGAGAAATCTTGAAGAGATAGGTGTACTTGTAGTTGGGCTTCCACTGGAGGTATGCAGCGGGAATCTCTGCGGTAGCACCTGTGACGTTAATCGTCTCACCTGTTTTTGAGTTATAGAGCTGATAGTCCAATTTCAGCATGAGATTCTTGTCATTGGACTCCTGGGGAAACACCGTGGTGAAACTGCCTGAGTTGTCATAGGTAGGCGAATTTGCAGCTGTAGCCAAGGTGACATCCGCGGCCAGACCGGAACCTGCCAGGGTGATGTAGTTAGCGGCTGTACCAGTAACCGCTATCTTGGGTTGGTTTACACGAGTACCATCAGCATAGTATGTGACCGTGAGCGTGGCGGCATTCGCTGTTGACAGGTTGGGGACATTAGCCGTAAAATTGGTCGTCACCGGTGTGCTCATTGTGGCGAACGCGGGGTTAGCTTCTTTCTGATAATAGAACTTCTTGATTTTCACTTCGTAGCCATCGATGGTCTCATACATGCCCACACGAATCTGAGATGCCGCATTACGGAATGTAAGCGTTACATTACCGCCGTAGGCATTTGGAGCAGTGCGGTCGGTACCTGAGCCCGAAGAAATCACCTGACGGTCGGAGAAATACAGTTTGGTGGGGTCGGCAATGTCACTCAATGTCACGGTATAACCCTTGTCAAAGACTGTCGAGCCAGAGGTGTTTTTCTGGATGGTGACATTGCCGGCTGAGATATCTGACTGTTGTGCAGACACGGCAGTAAACACATAGTTCGTTGCACTGTAGTCCCAATACTTGATGGTCTGGGCAGCATTACTGGCACCAACGGCTGCAGAAGATCCGTCTTTCGTCTTGATGTTTGTCTGATACTCAGATGAGTGTGTGTAACCTACATACTCCCAGTTCTTGGTGTTGGAGGTGGTAGTGTAGGCGGTGTTGGCAGCATAGTTCACCTGATAGTTGGGGAACACATAGTTGCCAGCTGCTGGAGCGGTCGCTCCATCCTCACTCTTTTCACCATACACGATGAACTGGTTACCCAGTGCGGTGGCTGCTTCTGCCCCACTGGCACGCGTTGCTGCCGGCACATCGAAGCCGAAGCTGATGGGCGTTTCTCCTTTGGCGAGGCGTTCCTCTTCCTCGGAGCCGACGAAGGTGTCGCTGGTGCAGGCCGTGAGGGCTGCGAGAGCCAGCATGAACAATGTGATGTTACGCATGGCTGGGGGGGGTAAAACATTCATTTTCATAGTCTCTAAAATTAACGCGTTAATAATAATTGTTGTTTACTTCTTTTGGCCTTTTCTTTTCCTTTGCGCCGCTCGGCTCCGGCCTCGCATGCGCGCTTATTATTTTAATTGGTAGCTATGTGGGGAGTCGAACCCCACATAGCTGAGAGAGGATTATTCAACGACCTTGATGACCTTGACATCATAAACGCCCACTGTACCTGTCGTAGCACGAGTATAAAGCTTTGCCTTATTGTCGTTGAAGGCAGCTGCATTAGGCACTGAAACTACATAGTAAGTCTCTGATGCATTCTTCATGTAATATGTCTTACCGCTGTCATAAGTGCCAGTACTCTCTGAACTATAAGTAGGAGCCACATATGCTGTTGTTGTATAAACGTAAGCATAATAGCCAGCATCAGCCGGAGTAAATTTAACATTAGCTATTTCTGGTTTTGTGCCATCAACCAAAGGAACTGTTGTCTCTATTTCTGCTTTTTCACCACCTGTTGTAGCTGTCATTGTGAAGGGCTGAGGAGCGCCATTCAATTTAGCCAAAACTGAAGCTTCAGTTGTGGCTGCAGACAACTTGTAAACCTGAGCATTACCTGCAGCAGTACCAATGCCAGAAGGTGTAATCACAGTGGAAGGAGTTGCGGAATTGTTTGTAACAGCGATGTAGATAGGCTTAGCTTTTTTGTATTCATTCACGACTGCACCCTCAGCATAAGTAGTAATGCTATTTGACGCAACAGTGGTAATGGTCTCCTGCAATTCCTCTGTCACATCCACCACAACAGCATCAAATGTGATGGGCATCAAGCCTTCAGGATCTGTGGGGTCACCATTGCTATCCACCTCACCTGTGGTACCATTTGTCTTGTCCGAAATCTTGAAAATATAGGTATATGCGAAGTTACCTTTCCATTGTACATAAGTTGCAGGAACAATAGCACGAGCGCCACGAACATGGATTTCGTCACCATTGCCATCATCAGAGGTCAGTGTAAAGTCAAGCTTTACAAGAAGAGGATTGGTGTTGCCCTCGAAGGGGAAAACAGGAGTGTAGTCGCCACCAGCTACTGCCCATGTGGGAGATGAAGACGATGTTGCCAATGTCGTATTCAGCAATCCAGTACCAGTACCTATCTTAATGTTATAGTCATAACCTCCCGTAGGATTGCTAACCTTCGGACGGTTGATAACTGAACCAGCATCGTAATAGGTAACATTGATGGTTTGATCAACAGACTTTTTTACATTCTGGATAGATGCATAGAAGCCATCGGTCACAGCATCGTTCATAACAGCAAAGTTTGTAACCGCAGCTGAGTTGGCATTGTCAATATAGAATCTATCAATTTTGACAGAGTAGCCAGGGATTGTTTCATAGAAACCAAAACGTACCTTGGCACCGAGGTTACGGAATGTAAGGCTCACAGTCTTACCATAATTGGCCTCGGGAACCTCAACGCGGTCAGCGAAGAATAGGTTGTTCAACGTCGCTGCTGGCTTTACAGTCACACTATAACCTTTGTTATACAAGGATGTCTCATCTGCTGTCACCTTAGTAACCTGGACTTTATCAGCTGTTGCTTTGGGATAAGAAATGTCAGTACTTGAGAATGCATAGAACGTATGGCCTGCACTTGCGCTGTGGTCCCAATATTTGATAGCCTGACTGGTTGGCGTAGCATCATAAGCCTGTAAACCTACATATTCCCAATCACTTGTATTGGAAGCTGTGGTTCCAGCTGTAGAAGCAGTCCATTTTACCTGGAAGTTGTTGAACACTACAGCATCATTGGAGGCCGACTTATCCTCTGCCGATGCATGCTTCGTGCCATAAACGACAAACTTATTGCCTAATTTTGCAGCTGCTGATGAGCCATAAAGGTCTGCACGAGTCGCGTTCTTCAAGTTGAACCCGAAGAAAATAGCGCCGTCTGCAGCTTCGACCGGATTGGGGCTGTTGTCTCCAACGAACTCGTCGCTGGTGCAGCCGACGGCCATGATGGCGGTGAGGGCTGCGAATAAAATTTTCTTTTTCATAGTTGTTGAATTAAATTAAAAAATGTTGTTAAAAATTTGTTGTCTCACACTGTTTGTTGTCTCATTCTGTTGACATTCATTCTTTTTTCTTTTCTTTACTCATAGGCTTGTGGGTGTTAGGGGTTGTTGAATATATTTGTGATTACATTTCGAATTCATGGGTGCCTCCGTCCTCGAAGTCTTTGACGACCGTATCGAAGCCTGAGCCCCCCCTGCGCTGAGGGATCGGCACCGTGTCCATGTCGAGTTCCACGGTGATGACGCCACCTTTATAGCGCTGCCGCACCTGACTGGTGATGTCGAAGACGAAGGTGGAGTCCATACCGTTGTTGAACTGCATGACGAGGTCCATATAGTGACTGTTAGGGTCGTGCACCTGTTCGGCACGGTCGATGCGGTTGGCATTGATGCCGCAGATGCCGAAGGTGAGGAGACGTCCGCCGACGATGTCGACGACCTCATCGTGTTTCATACATCCGTTCTTCAGGCGGCTGTAATAGTTTACGGTGATGGCATCGGTGCCTGCCACCCCGGTGTTGAGCGTTGTGGAGCGTGCCATGCCCGAGAAGTTGGAGGTGCCGTCGACGGCGACGACGCGTCCGCGGTTATGATGGAGGATGACCTGCGTGAGGTAGATGTAGGTGACGGGCATGAGGAGCATGTCGAGTTTCCGTACCCATACGTTCCGTTCGCTGTCGAAGGTGAAGCCGTCGAGGTTGCGGTTGATTTCGATGGCGGGGTCGTAGGCGGCGAAGAGGGGCTCAGGCTCGTAGAAGGCACGTGTGTACTTCGGTGCCTGGTAGCGTGCTGTCTGCATACCGGGGTTGGTGCGTGCGGTGACGCTGTCGAGCGATGTCTCTTCGTCGAAGATAAGGCTCTGAACGCCGTCGATGGTTACCACCTGGTTCCAGCAGAGGATGTCCCAGTAGCCCCAGTCGTAGCTGCCCCTGAAGTGTGTACCGTAGACGGTGGCGGGGAGCACGCTGGTGTGGCGGGCGTTCGGATGTTCGCCGGTGTAGTAGCGCCGCAGGTTGAACACGTTGGGTGCAGTGTATCCCATCTCGCCGAAGATGCGCTTGTCTTCTTCATCCCAGCCGTAGAACCACTCGGCGCGCCAGTCGTAGTGGATGCCGTAGCTCATCTCGTAGTCCCAGTACACCTGCAGGTCGAGGTCGACGACCGGCAGTTCAAGGTCTACGTTCCCCTCGTCGTAGAGGTGGAGCAGGGGTTCGCGCTCACAGGCCACGGCGGTGAAGAGCAGTAGCGTGGCCATGATGGTGAAAAGCATGCCGTGTCTCATTCGCTCACCTCCTCTCTCTGTGCGGCCTTATACGTCATGACGGACTGCTGCGGGTTACGGTTGACGGGTACCGGCACGGCATGATACGGCTCATAGGCCTTGAAGCTGCTGCCCCGCTTTGCCTGTCGGCGGTAGAGCAGGTCGTAGCTCAGCGTCACGCCGATGCGGGTGGGACCGAACCATGTGAAGCGGTACTGGCGGCGTCGGAACAGGTCGGGCTTGCCGGTCCATTTGTAGTAGTACAGGTGGTCGCGGTAGTTCGGGTTGACGGGGTTCTCGTACTGGTAGGGGTCGTACTTCGTCAGGAAGAAGCCGGCCTGCAGTCCGAACTCCAGCCTCCAGTGGCCGTTGCGACTCAGTGGCATCACGTAGCCGAGGCCGAGGCCGGCGCCGGCACCCTCGCCCTCCCAGCCGCGGTTCTCGTCGAAGCAGATGCCGTAGAGGGCCACATGGCCGTAGGCCTGCAGGTAGAGTCCGCGAAAGGCGGCGCCGGCACCGGGCGGTGTGCGGTTGATGTCGCCGGAGCGGAGGTAGTAGCGTGTCTCGACCTGATAGTTGCGTATCTGGAAGAACTTATGGTCCCAGTAGTGCTGCCACCACGGGCAGTCGAAGGAGGCGCCGTAGGTCAGGTGGCCATGCATGGGATAGTATTCCACTGCGATGTTCGGGATGGGGCACCAGCGGTCGTAGCCCGGCACGTATGCCACGTCGAAGAGGAGGTTGCTCTTCACGGCGAGCAGCTCGCGGCGCGGCTCGCGGATTACTATTTGTGAGACCTCAAGATGACGCAGCGTATCGACGGCTGTAGAATCAGTGATTTCATTGAACTGGCTGGCATCACCGCCGCCAATGGGTTTCAGCGGTTCATAGGGTTTTGTCTCCTGAACCTTGCCATAAGGATCCCGCAGGAAAATGACGACACGGGCCGAACGGAGCTGCGGGAAGTAAGTGCGGTAGAGACGGCGCCAAAGCTGACCGCCCTGTTCCTTCTGAAGGGCGCGCTTCATATCTTCAATTTGTCCGTTCGGCATGTATTTGTCATACAGCGACTGGACAATTTCATAGTCCTTGTCACCGGCACGCTTCATCATGATACAGAGCGTCCCGTAGTCTTCAACATCAATCTGTTGGAAGAACTCGGTGTCGGGAGTCTTGCTGATACAGTTTGCTCCAAGATAGTCTACCAAGGTCTTGGCACGCTGTTCACCAAGGAACTTATTAAAGCGCAGCGGACCCTCAGGTGAAGCAGCGCCCCGAATCATCATACCGACGAGTTGCAGACTATCGTTGCAAATCAAGGGAAACAACTCTTCGCGAAGCTGCTTGACTAAACGGTCATTGGCCGGCAGATGCCACTTGTTCACCGGAAACACCATCTTGCCGGCGATATCATAGAACTCCTCGTCTGAAAGGCTCGGGGTCTCTCCCTCCTTCAGAATCCGGATGTAAGGAAAATCGGTATAATCGCCCTTTTCAAATCCGATACCTGACAAATCGTAGTCATCGGGAATGACAGTAAGATTCTGCTTTTCATCAACCAAAACGACTGCGACAACATCGTCGACTAATTCATGGTCGACAACAATCCGCGCTGAAATAGTCATCGAAGCGACCGTCAGTGCAAGAGAAAGCAGGGAAAGTCTGAGAACAGGAAGAAGTCGTTTTCCGTTCTGTGTTGTTGCAGACAACCTGTTGAAGATCCTATATGTCGAAAACTTTTCAAACACAGATGCAAAATTACAACATTTACTATATATAAAAATAATAAAATAGCTCATATTTTTTAAAATTTGTCCGACAGGTTTTGCAATTCTTCCTATTTGCCTTTTCGATTTGTCCATAACGGACATTTTGAAAAAATAAAATCGTAATTGTTTGCGAAAACAGTCTGCATTTTCCTACAAAAATACCGAAGAATGGGCCTTTGCCAAGGAATTGTTAAACCCGCAAGATGCCGAGAGGGAGGAAGGTAATGAAAATCAGACGATTAAAGCAGTTATATAATGCCTATACGGACGTAAAAAGAATATTGACACAGATCAATGGGTCGCTCCGATGAGCAGGCTGTGAAAGAACGGATTCCAAGCACAGATAATAGGATGATCAAGCACTGTTAATAGGCTTTCCAAGCACTGTTAATAGGCTTTACAAGCACTGTTAATAGGCTTTCCAAGCACAGATACGAATACGGACACTATGAAATGCGCCAGAGAAGACTAAGAAATGAGAGAAAAATAAGGATGTTACGCCTTATCCGAATCAGCGGCAAGGGCGAGTTTAAAATCTGACGGAGTCATGCCGAAGACATTCTTAAAGGCACGAATGAAGGTTGTCTGGCTGACAAAACCACTGGCATCAGCAACAGACTGAACCGTGCTGTCAGGATTGTCTTTGAGCATCTGGGCTGCATACTCCACACGCATCCGGTTGATATACCCAGGAATATTGGTGCCGGAACACTTGCTGATAATAGCGGAAAGGCGGTTTTTCTCGTAGCCGGAGACCTTTATCAGCTGGTCACGATCGAAATCGGCATTGAGGAACAACTGCTTACGCTGTACAAGGGACGTAATCTTATCATAAGCCTCCCTCAACTCATACGGCACGGCAGGTGCCACATTCTGTTCAAAGGAGATGGGATGCTGTACGGAGGGCTGTTCAACTTTCGGAACAACAGGAGTGGACACCGGTTTTGGAGCGATGGCAGCTGCGGCAGCAGCAACAGAAGCAGCAGCTTCAGAGGAATTGGAAACTTCATGAGCGGCATGATAGGCATCGTGGGCAAACGAAATCGGTTTCGTTGCAGGAGCTGGCGCTTCTGCTGAAGGCTCGGATGGTTGTTCTGTCTGCTCTGGTGCAGGCGCTGCTTCTGGGGCCGAAGTCTTTTCCAGTGGTTCTGAGGCGTTTTCTGAGGTTGGGCTTGTGGCCTGGCCGGCAGGCTCTGTCTCGGGCTCTACGGTAGGCTCTGCGGGCTTCTCTGAAATTTCTTCAGCAGATACGACCACTACGGGAGCCACGGGGGCAACGATTACGGGTGTTTTTGGAGCGGAAGGCTTCAACTTCGAAGTGGGTGTATAATCGCGATGGCCCGTCTTGGCAGTGATAAGATCGGATGTATCTTCTTCCTCTTCGTCATTGTCGTCTTGTGTCCGACGCCACAACATATAGCCGCCACCCGTGAGGAGTGCCAGAACACCCAGAGTGACGGGTCCATAGGGGAAGTGAGAATCTTCGTCTTCTCCTTCTTCAAGGGGAAGGTCAGACGGTTGGGATGCGACAGACAACGATTCGGATGCCGGCTGTGAAACGGAAGCAGCTTCTGACTGTTGACCTTCTTCAGCTTTCGACGGTTCTGCGGTCACCTGTGGCTGTTCTCCTTCGGAAGGTTGCTGACCAGACATGGCGGATTGCTGCTCTGCAGCTTCGGATTCACTATTCAAGGCCTCTATGGTGAGCGTGTCGGACACCTGCGTAAGCGGTGTCGTATCGAACGTATCATCAGTCAGGGCATGAACCGGCAAAGCCAAGACCATTGCCCCAATGAGCAATCGACCCAGCTTGTGCGCCACCATTGTTTTAGTGGTGTCTGCCGTCGGTGCAAGCACCATTCTGATTATACTATCTACGTTCACTCTTATTTTTATTTAATATATATAATTCCTTAATTATCAACAGTCAACAACTCTGTAAACGCTTTTCATTTTGTCCGCCTCAAAAGGTTTTAATTTCGTCCGTCTAATTTAAAAATTGTCCATAACCTCGTTTCCTGTAACCATGTCTTAGAAGCCCCTTCCTGTTTATTCCTCAGGCTGTGGGGGGGGGTAAAATGTATCTTTGCCGATACTCAGAAGGAGTCATTCCAAACACCATCTTGAAGGCACGGATGAAGGTGCTTTGCGTGACGAACCCGCAGGCCTCGGCAATCGCCTGAAGGGTATAGTCGGGATGCTCTTTCATCATTTGAATAGCATATAACACACGCAGCTTATTGATATAACCGGGGATGTTTGTTCCGGCACATCTGCTGATGATGGTCGAGAGACGGTTTTTCTCTATGCCTGTGGCACGGATGAGTTGCTCACGGTCGAAGTCCGGCTGTCGGAAGAGTTGACCATTGACGACAACACTATTCACCGAGATGAAATGTTGATGTAAGTCATCATCAGAAGTGGCAGAATTATCATCTTCTACAACTCCTTCAGAACCATTCCGAGGCTTTTGACTATCATGCCCCTGCAGGGCCGCCTTACGATAAATCATCAGTTCATCTACCGTATTGGCCATCACCTTGCTTCTTTCTTTTAACGTACGCATATAACGCACCTGCAGGATGATGCTAACAATCAGCAGGGCGATGATAAAGAATAATATCGTAATCCAATACTCCAGACGGTTGATCTGACGCTCTCTCTCATGGGTTTCGTAGATGGTAGCCTGCTCCTTGGCATTGGCATCGGCCTCGATTCGCTTGAGGGAATCACCCATTTCGACAACCCGCTGGTAGAGATCGGCAGAACGCTGGTATTGCTTCAAACCATAACAGGTTTCCGCCATTCCCCAATACATATTATAGGCAACCATAGACACCGTGTCGCCTTTCTCACGCAGACTCTTCAGTTGTGATTCGTAAATATTGAGAGCATCACGGAAACGTCCGCGATTGCGATAATAATCGACGATGTAAAACTGCCGGCAAAGGCTGTTGTTTTTCGGCAAAGACTCCCAGACAGCATAGACAGAGTCGGCTTCTTCAACACGATGGAGAAGCACCAACATCGAGGCTTTCTTGGCCAGCAGGACCATCAAATCGCCCGTATTAACGGGGTTTTCGGAACGGATGAGCCGCTCGTTACGGTCCAACACTTCCAATGCCTTCTCTGTGTCACCAATTTTATTGTACTGGCTGGAGAGCGTATTCAACATGCCATACAACTCATGAATTTTTCCACTCCGATCAGACTCACCCATCAACTTGACGGCCTCTTCGATTTGCGCGATACCGCCCTTGGAGTCACCGCTGTTAAAGAGAGACACACCCAAGAGAAAAAGTGCCTGTCCCTGGTAGTACTTGTCATTTTCAGCAATGGCAAGTTTGTAGAGCTGGTCAATGGTGTCACGCAGCTTGACGGTCTCGCAAAGCACATCGTAAGTGTCACACATGTCCTGAAGGACTTCCATCTTTTTCTGGACATCGTTTCGGACAGCTTTAGACTTTAACATGCGCTCGTAAATGACAAGAGCCTCGCGGAACTCCATATAGTTATAATAAATATTGGCCAGACAATGGTCAATTTCGTATTCAGTATCTAATTTACGGGAACGAATCTCTGCAAGCATCTGTTCTGCCAACGCCCGATTTTCGTATCGGATGGCAAAGGCTTTATCGACGGTCAGCAGGGAGTCGGGCATAGCTTTGACTTCCTGAGAAAGGACTTTCACAGGAAACAACAGAACCGCCAGCAAGAAGAAGCATGAATAATTGAACCTAAACGTCATCATATTCTACTGTTGAATCAAACGATGGACTTTTTGAAAAAGCCACATAGTAATATGTCTTTCAGACCCAAATTATATAATAATGTGGGATCCGATTTTACAAAACTACCTGCAAAGTTAAGAAAAAAGTATTATAGGACAAAATAAAAAGCAAAAAAAATGCTTAATCAGACGGAAAATTCCCGTTAACAGAATTTAACTTCATATTTTGCTCATTTGATTTTCATTTTATCCTCGCACGGATTTTTTGAAAAATGAAAAATTCAAAGATACCGAACTTACTTTCCTGAGATTTTGGAAGCGAAGTGAAATAAACGAAGAAATTTGGTCACCCGCTCACTTATTTGATAAAAATCTCACACTTGGAAAAATTTCTCATTTCTGATTTTATTTTGTACCTTTTGATAAGATACTCTCGTTCTGCAAAACTAAAAAAATCATAAACAAGTTTCTGTTTTTTTGTTTTGCGCTCACTTATTCGTACCTTTGCACCTGATTAACAACAAACATATATTGTAGATATGATTAAAATTACTTTTCCCGACGGCTCTGTTCGCTCGTATGAGCAGGGCGTCACTGGTTTTCAAATTGCCGAGAGCATATCGCCGGCTCTCGCCCGCAACATTGTATCTTGCGGAGTGAATGGCGAAACAGTGGAACTCAACCGCCCCATCAACGAGGACGCCACCATCGAACTCTATAAGTTCGACGACGACGAAGGCAAGCATACCTTCTGGCACACCTCGGCTCACCTGTTGGCAGAGGCTCTGCAGGAACTCTATCCAGGCATTCAGTTCGGATTCGGTCCTGCCGTAGAGAATGGTTTCTTCTACGATGTGCTGCTGCCCGGCGGCGAGATGATCAAGGAGAGCGACTTCCCCACCATCGAAGCCAAGATGATGGAACTGGCCCGTAAGGACGAGCCCGTCGTGCGTCACGAGGTGTCGAAAGCCGATGCACTGAAGGAATTCAATGCCGACGGTCAGACCTACAAGTGCGAGCACATCGACCAGGACCTCGAGGACGGTACCATCTCGACATACACCCAGGGTAACTTCACCGACCTCTGCCGCGGTCCGCACCTCGTGTCGACAGGCCTCATCAAGGCAGTGAAGCTGACCAATGTGGCGGGTGCCTTCTGGCGCGGCGACGCTGAGCGTGAGCAGATGCAGCGTCTATACGGCATCTCGTTCCCCAAGAAGAAGATGCTCGACGAATATCTCGTCATGCTCGAGGAAGCCAAGAAGCGCGACCACCGCAAGATTGGCAAGGAGATGGAACTCTTCATGTTCTCCGACAAAGTCGGTAAGGGTCTGCCCATCTGGCTGCCCAAAGGCACCGACCTCCGCCTGCGCCTGCAGGACCACCTGCGCAAGGTGCAGAAGCGCTTCGGCTATCAGGAGGTCATCACACCGCATATCGGCTCGAAGACGCTCTATGTCACCTCGGGTCACTATGCCCACTATGGCAAGGACTCGTTCCGTCCGATTACCACTCCCGAAGAGGGCGAGGAATACATGCTGAAGCCCATGAACTGTCCTCACCACTGTGAGATCTTCGCCAACAAGCCCCGCTCCTATCGTGACCTGCCGCTGCGCATCGCCGAATTCGGCACTGTATACCGCTATGAGCAGTCGGGCGAGCTGCACGGACTGACCCGCGTGCGTTCGTTCACACAGGACGACGCCCACCTGTTCTGCCGTCCTGACCAGGTGAAGCAGGAATTCCTCAATGTCATGGACATCATCAACATCGTCCTCACTGCCTTCGGATTTAACTTTGAGGCACAAATCTCCCTGCGCGATCCTAACGACCACGACAAATATGTCGGTACTGACGAAGACTGGGCACTGGCAGAGAAAGCCATCGTCGAAGCCTGCCAGGAGAAGGGCTTGACCGCCAAGGTGGAATACGGTGAGGCCGCCTTCTACGGCCCGAAGCTCGACTTCATGATCAAGGATGCCATCGGACGCCGCTGGCAGCTGGGTACTATCCAGGTGGACTACAACCTGCCGAAACGCTTCCAACTGGAATACACCGACGAGGACAACCAGAAGAAGACACCCGTCATGATTCACCGCGCCCCCTTCGGCTCACTCGAACGCTTCACCGCCGTGCTCATCGAGCATACAAGCGGGCACTTCCCCCTCTGGCTCACACCCGAACAGGTGGCCATCCTGCCGTTGTCGGAGAAGTACAACGACTACGCCCAGCAGGTTGCCAAGGAGTTCGACAAGCAAGGTGTCCGAGCAACCATCGACCTGCGCAACGAGAAACTCGGTCGAAAGATTCGTGACAATGAGCTGAAACGTGTGCCTTACATGGTCATCGTGGGTGAACAGGAAGCTGCCGACGGCACGGTCTCCATGCGTCAGCAGGGCGGCGGCGAACAGGCCACCATGCCCATTCAGGAGTTCATCGACCGCATCAACAGCCAGGTGGCTGAGATGACGAAAGATTTTTAGTTGACAAATATACATGTAAGGGGGCTGGGACATTCCAAAAACTGGGAAGCCCTGGCCCCTTTTAAAATTTCAAAATACAAACTATCAAACACTCCGACCCTATGAACGTCAAGTATTTCCTATTCCTGCTATTGGGACTCGGCCCCATCACAACCTCAGCCCAGCGCATCGCCATGGCAGACTCTACCGCTTATCGGGAGCGTATGGAGTGGTTCGGACAAGCCAAGCTCGGCATCTTCATCCACTGGGGTATCTATGCCGTCAGAGGCGTCTCTGAAAGCTGGTCGTTCTACAACGAGCGACTGAGCTACGACGAGTATATGAAACAACAGAAAGGCTTCACCGCCTCACGATGGGAACCGAAGGAATGGATTGACCTGATAAAGGAAAGCGGTGCCACCTACACCGTCATCACCAGCAAACACCACGACGGAATGGCTCTGTGGGACACAAAGGCAGGTAAGCTGAGTATGAAGAAATGTACGCCCGCACGTCGCGACTTGCTCACGCCGTTCGTCAATGAGGCCCGACGGCAGGGACTGCATGTGGGTCTATACTACTCGCTCCTCGACTGGTCGCATCCCGACTATCCCAACCACACGAAAAACATTCAACGGTATAAATTCCCCGACAACACAAGGGGAAACAATGCCGAACAACGCTGGCAGCGCTTCTGCAACTTTAATTTTGCACAGCTCACCGAACTCGCCACGCAGTTCAATCCCGACCTGTGGTGGTTCGACGGTGACTGGGAACAAAGCGCAGAAGCATGGCGGGCACCGGAGATCATAAAACTACTGAGAAGCTATAACCCACGTTGCGTCGTCAACTCACGTATCCAGGGCTACGGCGACTATCTCACACCCGAGCGAGGAATACCCACCGAACGACCCTCGATACCCTATTGGGAACTCTGCCAGACCATCAACGACTCTTGGGGCTACTACCCTACCGACACCAATTACAAATCGGTCTACCAACTGCTCCGACTCTTTGTCGACTGTCTGTCGATGGGTGGAAACCTGCTCCTCGACATCGGTCCGCGCGAAGACGGAACAATTCCCGAAGAACAGATGGCTGCCCTGAAAGGCATCGGACGATGGACAAAGAAACACGCTGAAGCCATCTATCAGACACGGGCCGGTATTCCCACACAGTATTTCCAGGGATATACCACCCTCAATCAGAAGGGCGACGTACTCTACCTCTACCTACCCTATCGGCCGAACGGAATGGTCGAAGTAAAGGGTCTGGTGAGCAAGGTCCGGCGGGCATACGTCGTGGGCACCGGCGAAGAGCTGACCTACAAGATGTGGAACCAGCCATCGTGGAGCAGCATTCCCGGCAACTTCTACATCACAGTCCCCGACCGCGTTCTCGACCCCGACATCACTGTCATCGCCCTTGAACTCGACGGCCCCATCCGCCTCTACAACGGAGAAGGCAAAGTGATTGAACAAAACTAAAGGGCCGCTTAGGAGATTGGCTGTTTGGTCGCTTGGTCGCTTGGTCGTTTGATTGCTTGGAGGATTGAGAGTCAGACGTTAGCCGGCAGGGGTTATCATAATTGTCAATTACCCATTTGACTCCGAAGATTGGGGCCACCCCACTTTTCACCGGTTCGTGCTTGATCCGAGGTAGCCGCCGTACTGATCGTAGTAGGTCGTGGTGGTGCCACCGCCATAATTCTTCTTTGTCGTCGACGAGCCGATGCTGCCGCCATACTGGTCATAGTAGTTAGTGGTTGTGCTGCCACCGTAGTTAGAACGCGTCGTCGACGAGCCGATGCTGCCGCCATACTGATCGTAGTAGTTGGTAGTCGTACCTCCACCATAGTTAGAACGTGTCGTGGCACTGCCCGTACTGCCACCATATTGGTCATAGTAGTTCGTCGTCGTGCCGCCACCATAGTTGGAACGTGTTGTTGCGCTGCCTGCACTGCCGCCATATTGGTCGTAGTAGGTTGTAGTGTAGCCACCGCCATAGTTCGAACGAGTGGTAGAGGAACCGATACTGCCGCCATACTGATTGTAATAGTTGGTGTTGTACTGAGCGTTTGCTGCGATGGCGAAGAGGACAGCCATCAGTGTCATCATTACCTTTTTCATAATCATTTACAGTTTAATTCTATTTACTTACGTTTCATCTTTTCCTGCAACTCCTCCAGAGCCTCTGCGGCGAGAGAACTATTATACTTCTTACCTTTTTTATAATCCCTCTTAGCAGCAAACGGCTTACCGAGTTGCTCATAGGCATACCCTCGGACATAGTACAAGTCACCATTATAACACTTGGTGTCCAGGGCCTTCCCCACATAACTGATGACATCCCACCACTGTTCATGATGGAAAGCTTCCAAGGCCTTGTCCGCATAGATTTCGAAGAGTTCCCTTCTTGCCGATGCCGTTTCAGCGAGTGCCCGCACATAGGCATTCATTGCCCCGCTGTCATACAGTTCCGTCGTAGGGAATATCACCGGGCCATCATACTGCGCCCAACTCTTCGCACTCGCCATGCACGCTATGGCCATCATCAACACACACTTCTTCTATGCTTGGGCCAGAAGATGACGAGTTGGCTGCTGTCATCAACGAAATTAGCAACCATTTCATAAAAAAATGCACAAAAACTTGTTGAAGTCAGAAATATATTGTATTTTTGCCGTAACAATCATTAAGATATGAAAACTAACTATAAATTACTAAATGAAATATATACGAACACTAACAGTCTTAACTGATGCGGAGATTCGCCAGAATGAAATACCACTTTTTCGAGGGGCGGTTATACACAGCCTTGGCGAACATCCCAATGTTTATTTTCATAATCACCTGGATGACGAAAAGTTCAGATATGCCTATCCACTTATCCAGTATAAGCGATTAGGAGGTAAGGCGGCCATTGTCTGTGTTGAAGAAGGAGCCGATGTCATTGGACAATTCCTATCGGAATTAAATGGGATGTTAAGAATCGGAGAAAGAGAGATTACGTGTGATATCAGTAGAGTCGCCCCTGTAAAAGTTCTAATGCAGACGTGGAAGACGACATTTAACTATCATATCAACCGCTGGCTTCCGCTAAATTCTAAGAACTATCAAATCTACAAAATGGCTGACAATGATAGAGAAAAGAGGAAACTACTGGAAAATATCCTCAAGGCAAACCTTTTATCAATGTTGAAAGGGTTGGGTATTCATCTCGAAGATGAACTCCTACTCATGATTACCCAGTTGAGCGAACACTACATTATATATAATAAAGGTATTGCCTTGATGGCCTTCAATGCCGACTTCTGCTGCAACCTCTCCATCCCCAACAATGTGGGTATTGGAAAGAATGCAAGTATAGGGTGTGGAACTATTCATCGAGTAAGATTACAGAATAAAGAAAACAAAACATCTATATCAGAATGAAATACGATAAGTTATTTATTGGAGGAGACCTTTCTGGCATTCAGAAGTTTCTCTACAACATTACTTCAAGGAAAGCGGCTGTCAGTCTAAAAGGTCGATCGGCGTCATTGGCTGAAGATATGAAGGAAATCTATTATCAAAAAACCAAGAATGCCGTTATAAATGCAGGTGGAACTGTCACGGAAAACGACGAACTGTATTGCTCAGGAGGAAAGTTCTTCTTCATTGCCAATATCAATGAAGCAAATAAAGTGGCTGTTTGTCAAGCCTTGGATGAGTGCCAGAGTTCATGCAGGGAGTATATTTGGAAGGAGCACCATGGGCAACTTGGCATCAACATCAGCTATGTTGCTTTCAATGTAAAAGATGATATTGTGAATGTGGAGGGGAAGTATGGCGAGCCTCCTTTTGAAGGCAAGAAGAAAGGTCCTGGTCAGTTATGGAAAGTTGTCAGTGCAGGTTTTGCTCAGCAAAAGAATCAAAGATTTAAAGAGTATATCCTTAACAACTATGACAATTTCTTTGGTAAAGGCTCAGAATTGATAATGAGTTCTGAACGCAAGGTTTGTGCTGTAACAAGTATTGAGTTCGATGCTAAAGGATTAAAGGAGGCGGATTTTACAATCCCCGCTAGAGGTGATGATGAGCCAATCATCGTATTGCCTTCAGTGAAACGTCAAATAGAAAAGGGAGAACAACTCCGAAATGACCCCTTAAGAGGCTTCAGATCTTTCAAAGACTATGCGACCACAGATGGAGGAAACAAAGGTGATACCTACTTGGCGATACTGCGAATGGACGTTGACGGATTGGGTAAGCGATTCATCACAGGCTTTAACTCTTTGGCTGCATATAAAAGCTTTTCAAATCAGTTGTGTCTTTTCTTTGAAAAAGATGTAGAAGATCACTTGTTGAATTCAAAAGTTGATGGAACCAACGAAACCTACAAGAAATATATGAATGTCATCTATGCGGGTGGAGACGATTTGTTTATCGTTGGAAGATGGGATAAAGTGATAGATTTTGCCAAACTCATACATGACGAAACTGAAAGGCGTTTCTCTAAGGAGGGTATCAGTATCTCTGGTGGTGTAGCTATCGTCAAGCCTAATTATCCTATAGCAAAAGCTGCAGAGATGGCTGGTGAGGCAGAGGACGCTGCCAAACAGGGTGAGAAGAATGCCTTCCACATGTTCGGCAAAACCATATCGTGGAACAAGCAAAGCCCCTATCATGCAAACGAGAAAGATTTTTTTGACCACGAATATGCCTATGTAGAGCATTACAAAGATAAGTTTGTAAAATATATCACCTCATACAACAAAGACTATGGTTTCAGTAAGAGTATTCTTCACAAAATCATGCTTTACGCTGAACTTGCAGATATGAATAAGGAACGAATGTCGAAAGGCAAATCTCCAAACTATAGTTACATGTGGCACATGAGCTACTATCTGACCCGTTTTATGGAGAAATACAAAGGATATGGAAATGAGCGAAACGAAACAAAACAGGAAGTGAAGAAGGAACTCTTTGGTTTCTGTCTGAGCCTCAGAGACGAACACTTACCAAAAAACAAAGGGCGAAATTTGGAACTAATGGCAGTTGCTGCTCGTTGGGCGGAACTCCTTTTACAAGATAATAACTTATAATTTACAATATAGATATGAAAAAGTGGAAAGAACAATGGGATGAATACATCCCTGCAGAAGCAATTAGGAATGGGGTGACCGATTCTACAATTCAGTTTGCTGAGAGATTTGGGAAGCATCTTGCCAAAAACGGTAAACATATGGAAAATCGCTATAACCCTAAGACAAAAAAAGAAGAGCCATCTCCTGTTGAAGAGTCAAAACTGACAAGTAATCAGCTCCGCAAATTTTTTGGAGAAGTCAAACGTCAACAAATGACAGGCTACAAAGAGAGCAGTTTTTTGCTTCTCAAGCCTAAATTAGCATACGCTGTAGGACGTGCAAAAGATGGTAAGAAATACTACAAAATAGAAGATTTGTATAATGTCTTATCAAATGCTATTGACGTTGTTTCAGATAAAGAAACAACGGATAAACAGCAGGCCTTCAAAAATTTTATAGCTATCTTTGAGGCTATTGTAGCCTATCATAAAGCAGCTGAGTAATAACCCTTAAAACAAGTATTCATTATGGCACAATTAGTAAAGAAAATCAAGATAGAGACCACCATCGAACTGCTTACAGGGCTTCATATTGGTGGCAGTAAGGAAAGTGTTGAAATCGGTGGTATTGACCTCCCTGTTATTAAACTGGCTACCAAAGAGAATCAGCCATATATTCCAGGAAGCTCTCTAAAAGGCAAGATGCGTTGTTTATTAGAGCAGGCTAATGGCATTAGCGAAATTGGTAAAGAGGGAAATGATCGTGGTATGGTAAAAAGTCTATTCGGGTTTGCTGCTGGCAGCAAGTCAGCACAACCATCTCGTCTAATTGTCAGAGACGCCATGCTTACATCTGATTCGAAGAGAGAGTTAGAAGAAAGCGATAATCTTGACATGCCTTTTACAGAGAATAAGTTTGAAAATACTATTGATCGTGTGAAAGGAACAGCAGGTAATCCTCGACAAATCGAACGAGTACCTGCTGGTGCAAAGTTCCATTCTGAGTTTATCATTAATATTTTTGAAGGCAAAGATGCAGAAGGTAAAGAGATGCCGTCTGAACAACAGCTTATAGACTTCTTCTTGGAAGGTCTTCGACTCATCGAGAAAGATTATATTGGCGGAAGTGGCTCCCGTGGATATGGGCAGATAAAGTTTGGCGAGCTCAAGAGAAAAGACTATACAACAGATACTAAATGGGAAGGTATAGTTCAAGATAATCTCAAGCTGTATTAATGGTTTGTGTTACTATGGCAAAATTTAAAATCTACAAACTGCATTTCAAAGCCCCTCTGCATATCAGCGATTTACGTGAAGATGCAAGCGTCAGTCAGAAAACGATACATTCCGACACGTTTCATGCTGCACTGATAGCCTGTTTGGCAAAGGTGGGTGAGCAGATTCCTGAAAATGGTAATTTGGGTTGCATCATTAGTGATCTTTTCCCATACTACCAACAAGACGAGAAAAGTGAAGCAATCTATTTCTTGCCGATGCCTCTTCAGTCCTCATTGCCGCAGTTTTCCGACCCTGCAAATGCCAAAAAGGTGAAGAAAGTAAGATGGGTTGATGCCAGACTCTATCCTCAGTTGCTGAAAGGACACAGCTTCTTTCATGGAAATGGAAACGATCTTCATCTTATACAAGGAACGTATCTGACAAAGGCTTCGCTTCCAGAGGATGCTTCTGGCTCAAAAGAATTCATAAAATCAGAGGTTATGCAACGAGTGGCTGTTAAAGATAGGGCTGGTCATAACGATGCTAAACCATACTATGTCGATCGTATCACGTTTTGTGATGCTTCCGGTCTATATTTCCTTGTATCAGGTGATGACACTTCAAGACTTGACAAAGCTATAAGAATTCTTGAAATGGAGGGAATCGGTACAGACCGTTATGTGGGCTTTGGTTTCTTTGACACGATAACAAAACGCGAGGACGGTACTCCATTGAAGATGGAGATAGAAACACCATCTGGCGCAGACCATCAGGTGTCGCTGTCAATGTTTATACCCGAGTCCAAAGAACAATTGAGTCAGTTGTTGGCCTCTGAACATGTAGCCTATGACTTTACTCGTCGTGGAGGTTGGATAACTACCTATCCGTATCATTCTTATCGAAAGAATGCTGTGTATGCTTTCCTGCCAGGCTCTGTTTTCCGTAGAACGGAAAATAAGGAAAGTATGGGACGAATAATAGATCTGACTCCACACGCTCAAGACATCAGTATTAACCATCCAGTCTGGCGTAATGGTCACTCAATTACACTTCCTATAATTATCAACAATCGCCTATGAATAAAAGATATGATATCAACATGGAGGTATTAACTCCACTTACTGTAGGTGCTGGTAACGAAAACGAATGGATTCGAGGCGTTGATTATGTTGTAAAAAACGGCAAAGTCTATATTCTGGACTTACAAAAAGCTGTTGCCCATGGAACCGACATTGATTGTCTTTCCAAATTACTCGCCTCTGCTGACGAAAAGGGTATTTGTGAATTGTTGGGAAATCAGTTGGATGATACATCAAGGTATATATTCTGCCTACCTGCCCTTTCTGTAAATCCTATAAAGTCATTCCTCCGTAGCCAGTTTCACGATAAGCCCCTTGTAGCAGGAAGTTCGCTGAAAGGGGCACTTCGCTCGATACTTTTTTCCCGATTTAGGCAGGATGAGCAAAACGATACTTCGGTTTTAGGTAGCATCAGAGAAAGGTACGGAACTGACTTTATGCAATTCATACAAGTAGGTGATATTGAAATGCAATCTACCAGTCTTGTGAATACCAGACTTTTCAACTTGTGGAAAGAAAGGAATAGGAATGAGTGGCATGGAGGTTGGAAACATGCCAACAACTTCACATCTAAAGATTATCAGCCCTCAGGATTCAATACCCTTTATGAGTGCATCCCTCCTGGACAATCAGGTAGGGGTACCATTAAGTTTTCTGCAGATGCTTTCGAAACAGTTCTACAGGATCCGAAACTAAGTCTTAAAGTCAAATATGCAGATGCTAAGAAAGAATTGTTGAATGGCGGGATAGAATCTTTGTTCGGATTCGTCAATGACATTACATGGGATTATCTGTTGAAAGAAAAGGAATTCTTTGAACATTACAAAGATGCAGAGAGAACAGACGAGATTCTGGAGTTCATTGAAGATATGTTGGATTTAGTACAAAAGAAGAACTCTTACTGTATACTGAAAATGTCAGCAGGCAGTGGCTTCCATTCTATTACAGGCGACTGGAAATACGATGACTTTATAGATACGGGATATAGGACAAAATATATTAACGGGGCAGAAACCAAGATACCTCTTTATAAATCACGCAAGATAGTAGAATACAATAAAGGACTTCAATTAATGGGTTTTGTTAAATTATCAGTGCTTTAATTATGGGGAAACGCGTATTAATTTCTTTTTTGGGAACAGGTATCTTTGCTGATAAATCGAGGCGAGAATATTCTCCAATACACTATCATCTTGATGATGAAGACCTGGGAAATTACTCATTCGTAGGTGCAGCGTTAAAAGAGCATTTCAAAATTGACAATATAGTTTTGATTGGCAGCGTACATTCTATGTGGGAGGAAATCTATAAGATTTTCACACCTTCCCAAGATTTTGATCCCGATATTCACATTGAGATGGGTGTGTACTGCGATGAAGCCAATTCAAAAAGCCCATTGGAATTTCCACACAAAGATGTGGTAGAAAAAAGTTTGGGCAGTGAATCCAAGATAGTACTGATTAAATATGGCTCAAATGAGCTGGAAATAAAGGAAAACATAAGAATTATATTGGGCTTAGCACAATATTTTAATAAAGATGACGAATTGGTTGTAGATGTAACTCATTCTTTTCGTTCCTTGCCCATTTACATCATGCAACTGCTTATTTTCCTGAAAAATGTCAAAGGCATTACCGTATCCCATATCTACTATGGCATGTTTGAGATGAGGAATGAATTAGGATATGCCCCCATTGTTGACTTGACTACTATTTTGGATGTTAACGACTGGATAATAGGAGCTTACAATTTTCAAGAATTTGGGAATACCTATAAAATAACCAAATTGCTCGAGAAAGATTCATCTGGACTTTATACTAATTCTGGTAAGCAACTTCTCAGATTTGCTGATGCAAAAAATTTAAATCAGTTACGCGAATTTAGAACTGGTATAAAGGAACTCTCTCTATTAATGGATTGTAAGAATCTTCCTGATATTGGGAAATTATTGATACCAGATATTATTAGTAAGTTTGCAAAACGATTCCCTTTATCACTTAACGAGTATATCTACCAATTTCGTATGGCTGAGTGGCATGAGAAACATCACAATTATGGTTATGCTTTAATAAACTTGGTAGAATCAGCATTAAGTTTTTGTTGTGAATTAGTGCCAGATAACTATATTCCTACTGAATTAGTTGTAGATAAGAAAGGCTATCAGAAAAGAAATAAAAAAGGAGAAATACTCCCAAATGTAAAAAGGAAAGCAATTAGAAGAGCTCTCAACTATGCCCAAGAAGACCGAGGACTCAAAAGCATTGAAAAACTCCGTAAGGATCTTGAAACTTTGATGAAAAATGAAGATATAGTATTTAGTCTTTTCAATAGCTATTACGATAATGTCAATCTTGACCGAAACACAATTGCTCATGATATTGACAGAGAATCTCCTAAATCTTATTCTGAAATCCTCAAAGACTTAAAAGAAGGGCTCAAATTTTTTAGAGGAATATTTCAACCTTATTCAAAATCGTAATTTATGTTCATCAATCTGACAAACCATCCATCTGAAAACTGGAGTGAGGAGCAAATTCAAGCAGCTCACTACTATGGGGAAATTGTTGATCTTTCTTTCCCAATTATTGAGCCCGCATATTCAAAGCAAGAAATACTCTACCTTGTAAAAGAGTGCACAGAGGTCATCATGGGAATTAAGGAAGAAAAAACTGTTGTGCATGTGATGGGTGAAATGACATTTACTTATAATATAGTATGCGCCCTTAAGGAACTGGACATCATCTGTATTGCTTCTACTACAGAACGTAACACCATCATGACTCCTGATGGAAAGAAAATATCAGAATTTAAATTTGTACAGTTTAGAGAATATTAAATAGTGATATGAATTATCGTGATTATTATAGCTGGATAGCTCTTGTTCTATTAATACTAGGTGAGTATTTTGCCCTAAGGGGCATTCGAGGAAACTGGAGTTGCTGGGAGCCATGGGCAATAACTACAATTGTTTGTGTTTTTGTTCTATGGATTGTAGGGCAATGCTTCAACTATAGTTTTAATTTCAGGAGCGTTATTCTTACCAAACTCCTTGCTAATGCTATAGTCCCCAAAAGACTTGGTACTATTTATCTTTTATTGTTTGTTATCCATATTGGATGGCTTACAAATACAATGATGAGTCTGTATATGCCTGATCAAAATCTATGGGATGCTATTAAAGCGACTTGTGTTTGTGTTTTTGGATTGGTTACTCTTATCTGTTTTTTCCCTGACGGTCGTAAGCAGAAAAGTAAGATCCCTCAAAAGGTCTTCATATCTGGCATATCTGCTATTAACCCTTTTAACCATAACTTAACACCGCTTGTCAGAATGCTTCAATTGACTGACGATAAAGATACAAGTTGTGAACTATATGTGCTGAATAGCAGCTATTACTCTGATAAAAATGAACAAGAAAAGATCAAAAGGAACTATGACCAATACTTAAAAGAAATATTAATTAAGATGCCTAAAAAGGAACACCCTATGGCTAAAGTTTTAGGAACAAATGCACCGATAAATGAAAAACTGGAATATCTAATAAAGATGGTTGCAATGGATATGTTCCCTGAAAAGAAATGGATACCTGATGGTCTTAAGATTAAGTTCTCAGAACAAGAGGCAGACTATAATCAGTTTGACCTATGCTTTGAAATTGTTGACAAATATGTTAAAGCAAAAGATACAAAGGACAATAGGTTGTATTTCAATTTAACACCAGGAACTGGTATCGTCGGTTCATTAATGACTTTAATGGCTATTGACGGCAACCGGTCATTGTACTACTATAGTCAGGATACAAGACTTGATGAAAAGGACAAGCTGAAAGAAGTGGATAAAGCACAGGTTCCTCTCCACAATTTGCTGTCTCAAGCATTAGACACGTTGGAAGATAATAACAAATAGCCTTATGTCCACTCAGTTCAACACCCTCTGTCAGGAAGCCACGCTATACGATGCATGGAATGTTGTCAAGTCGAAAGGCTCGGCAGGGGGTGTTGACGGGGTAACGATAGAGGAGTTTAACAAGGAGAAGATTACACATATTAGGACACTCCGTGAAGACTTGATCGCAGGTGAATGGAAACCGCAACCCTATTTGCAAATTTCCATTCCGAAGACAAAGGATCCAAATGAGATGCGTGTTTTGGGAATGGCTGCTGTGAGGGATAAAATAGTCCAACAAGCCATCAGAAAGATTATTGAGCCACGTTTTGAACGACTTTTCCTCCCTAACAGTTTTGCATATAGACCGGGGAAAGGAGACGAATTGAGTACATCCCACCTGTGAAGATGAAAGAACCAGTTAAGATTGTAGTAATATAGTATGCTTTCATTCTTTACTCGCTGAAGCGGTCTTTGACTTATTGGTACACATTTGAATGGCAAAACATTTGCGAAAAATCGTTTTTGGTTATTCTGCTCATTATGAGGAACTTAAGTTTTTGAGAACTTTCCCATGAAATGGATTTTCTTCGCAAAAGATAAAAATGACAATATTCTTGGATTTCTTGCGAAAAATGACTAATTTTGCATAGTGGAAACCCAATGAAATTGTGAGCAGATTTCGCAAGAACCCGTCAAACAGATTCTAAACGAATCATTTGCGAACTTTTTAGATAGGTTAATCAATTGATAATTAATAAGATAGCAGAATTATAATGTATAAAAACCCAGCATTTGACAATGAAAAAGCATAGTATTTGCGAAAATCTGAGATTATGGAAGTTAAATTGTTGAGAATAAAGGTCGTAAGAAAGATAGAAAAGACAATGATGTTCTTTAAATCATTAGATAAAAGGATTGTTCTATCTTCATTCCATTAGAATAAGGATTAAGACGAATGGCATAAAAATAAACTTAATAATTTTTTTTGTTCTATCTTCATTCCATTAGAATAAGGATTAAGACTTGCAGCATATTTCAAAAATTTTTCATTGAGTTTTGTTCTATCTTCATTCCATTAGAATAAGGATTAAGACAGTGTTTTCATAATTGTAGTTTTTAATTAATAATATTTGTTCTATCTTCATTCCATTAGAATAAGGATTAAGACGATACTAATTTTCCCATATAATTTAACAATAAGGGTTCTATCTTCATTCCATTAGAATAAGGATTAAGACAATTAAGTTTCATAATATGAATTAATAAGAAATTGGTTCTATCTTCATTCCATTAGAATAAGGATTAAGACTTTCTCTTTTCATTTTTTTATTTGTTAATAATACTGTTCTATCTTCATTCCATTAGAATAAGGATTAAGACTAAAAGAATTGACCGTCTTCGTCAAATGCTCCTCCGACTCAAAGAGCATATTCCATTAGAATAAGGATTTCATAAACGGTTCCAAGTAGAAAGGAACCGTTCACAAGGTTGTTTTTCTTGCAAGACTGTGAAATTCACCTTAACTTTGCAGCGTCAATCATCGAAACCACCTCGAGATTGACGCTGCAAATGCTTAGTGGTGGGAATGAAACTGATAATACTATGACGACTCAGATTTCAAAGATTGACGTAGAGGCTCAGACCTTAGTAAACAAGCTTTCAGATGCTCTGCACAATGAGAGCATCAACTATCAAGAACTGGAGGATACTTCAGCAGACATCAGCTATGGGGAATTGGAAGACGCAACAGCAGACATTTTCTTTCAGGAATATGAGGATAGTTCAGCTGACATCGTTAATGGTGAGTCTTTGCCACTTTTCCCATAATCATTTTTAGTATTTTCCTAACAAACCCTTAGCATATGGAACACATCAGTAAAATAATTGACGGAATCATTCACGAGAAGGTAACACCTATAAATACAGGTATTGAGTGTCTTGACAAGACCATCAGGGGGTATTATCCCGGAGAGGTGACAACGGTCATTGGTGAGGTGAATAGCTGTAAGACGGCATTTGTCGTTCATCAGGTATGCCATATTGCCATTGACCAAAAGTTGCCGACGTTAGTATTGCTTGAAGATACCTGCGAGAGGGTATTCCTTTTGTCGTTGATTGCGTACTACTGCAGCATAGAATCGGAAGATCTGCATGACATCCAGGGGTCAGAAGCATATAAGGAAGCGGGTGCCGAATTCCTGGGCAAGCTGAAAGAGTCTCCTTTGTATATCATGAAGGCCAGCTGGTATGATAAACAAGAAAATGTTGACCTCATAGGGGAATTCATCGATACTATGGGCATCAAGATTCTTTTTTTCGATGAAGTGTATTATAGACTGCTCCAGGATACTACTGCAGATTTTTGTTCCATAGGCTCCTTGGCTATCCGTAAAAACATTCCTGTCGTGGTGACCTGCTATATTTGGAATGAGAGGGAGGGATTCTGTATAAAGCCTTGGCTGAAAGATATCGGCAGCCGGGCCGACATGCACAATCCTGATGTTGCCATCGGATTTACCAATTATGAGCAAATACATATCTTCACGGATGAAAAAGGAAATAATTTGCGCGGCATGATTGGGATTGAGATCCTGAAGCATCGGGGGAAGATTAAAAACAAGTCCTATTATCTGCATCGCGACATCCTTTTCTACCGCAATTTCAAGCAAAGCAGACTTCAGACATTGCAGG
Organism: Prevotella sp.; assembly: GCA_017445845.1. Classification (GTDB taxonomy): domain Bacteria; phylum Bacteroidota; class Bacteroidia; order Bacteroidales; family Bacteroidaceae; genus Prevotella. The sequence goes on along the minus strand of JAFSRY010000036.1, from coordinate 50,638 downwards.
ACATGGGGCCGTCTTGCAATAGCGCCTTTGATAAGCTCATCCATGAACTTGACCTCACAATTGAAGAAGGAAATCCATCATAAAGGCTATCATGGCGTCATCCTTTCCCGAGTTCTCCGGATAGCGGCCCGCACGATAAAAGCAGCAGAGAACCACCACCGCTGTGTTCCTCGTCCCAAGCGGCACGGACCTCTCTGTCGTTGAAGAAACGGATTGACTTCTTGCTCATCACGTTATCTTTGAAGAAACCTTTATTTCGGGACTCACACTTCTACCACCTGGCCGTCGTAAGCGAGCTTGATGTCGTGAGGAAGCAGGGCATTGACTTCGGCATGTCGTCCGATGTCGTGGCAGCTATGGATGAGAAGTGTGCGCGGAGCTTCCACTCGACGGACGAAGTCGATGGCATCGGGCACGAGTTGGTGAGAGTAATGCTCTTTTCCAAAGCGCAGGGCATTGACGACGAGGAGTGAGGGCTGGGGTGGGCTTATGTATTGCAGTTCGGCATCGTCGATGGTCTTCATGTCGGTGATGTAGACCAGTGTCGGTCCGCCTTGTTCTTCGATGCGATAGGCGGTGATGGGCAGTTTTCCGTGCCACACGGTGAAGGGTGTGACGGTGAACTCATTGACGATAATCGGTTCATGGGGCGTAAGGGTGTGCAGCTGTATGGCAGGCACGCCAGGATAACGGTTCTCGGCAAAACAGTAAGGAACCGTCTTCATCAGTCCGTCGGAAGTAATCTGGTCGGCATAGATATTGATTTCTCCGAACTGACAGAAGGGCCGCAGGTCGTCGAGTCCGCCTACATGGTCGTAGTGGATGTGCGTGAGCAGCACGGCATCAATTTTTCTGAAGGGCTGTGCCAGCATCTGCTGTCGGAAGTCGGGTCCGACATCAATGAGCAGTCGGGTGCAGTCGCTTTCGACGAGTGCCGAGCACCGCAGCCGTTTGTCATGAGGATCGGTACTGCGACAGGTATAGCAGTTGCAGCCGATGGCCGGCACGCCGACGGATGTTCCTGTTCCGAGGAATGTTATCTTCATATCATATTTACTTCAGGATGGATTTCAATACCAAAGCGTTCTTTGACGTCGCGTTGGATTTGCCGGCAGAGTTCGAGCACTTCCTGCCCTGTGGCACCTCCAAGGTTGACGAGGACAAGGGGTTGCCGTTCGTAGACTCCTGCCCTTCCGAGCGACCGTCCTTTCCAGCCACACTGTTCGATGAGCCATGCAGCTGGAATTTTCACACGGTCGGCATCGACATCGTAATGAGGAATGGCAGGATACCGTGCTGCCAGCGACTCAAACAAAGACCTGCTGACGATGGGGTTCATGAAGAAGCTTCCGCCGTTGCCCAACACCTTTGGGTCAGGAAGTTTTGCACGGCGGATGGCAATGATGGTCTCGCGCAACTCCTTTGCCGTCGGATGGATGAAACCTTTTGCCGCCAATGCGCTGCGTATGTTTCCGTAATCGAGCTTAGGGAGGAACGTGCGGCTGAGCCGATAGGTGACGTAGGTAATGACGAAGCGCCCTCGCCAGTCGGCCTTGAAGCGACTATATCGGTAAGCATATTGGCAGTCGGCATTAGAGAATACATATTTCCTTCCTGTTGCCACTTCGATGGCTTCAACGCGACAGATGATATCCTTGGCTTCCACTCCGTAGGCACCGATGTTCTGAACGGCAGAGGCACCGACATCGCCAGGTATGAGCGACAGGTTCTCAGAGCCATGGAATCCGTTGTCGACGCAAAGGCTGACGACGGCATCCCACTCCCATCCCGATCCACATCGCACGAAGACATCATCGCCGTCGGTCTGCACCTCCATGCCTTTGATGGTTGATTTCAGGATACTTCCGTCATAGTCTCCAGTAGGCAGAAGATTGCTGCCGGCCCCAATAACGAGAAGGGGTTCCGAAGGATTAAGGCTTTTCAGAATGTCCGTTAACTCATCTTCGGAGGCGAACAAAAAGAGCCTGCGGCAACGCGCTTCGATGCCGAAGGTATTGGGGATGATGCTATTGTAGAAAGTCTCCATTGTTTGCTGTTAATTTGAGAACCCCATCAGTTTCCACCCGCCATGCCGACGACGGAAAGTCATCTGCGCTTCCATCTCGTTGGCGATGCCATGAATGACGAATAGTTTTTCACTACCTTCGGGTAACAGATTGCCGTAGACGATGTTATAGATGGTTCCCGAGGGAATGACGCTCGGTCGGAAGGCTTCCCACTGCGAGGGGACCATGGTGCCTGTGATGGTATTGAATTCGTCATCGGGGTCGGTGGCGGTGAAGTTGATGAGCGGATTCAGACTGTTCACCTGAAAGAGGCTGTCGGTAGAGAAATGCTGATAGAACTCGAGGAAGGAGGCGTTGTGGTTCACGGCGAGCGGCTCATGGTGGATGGTGGTGAGGAACCACCGTCCCTGCTGCCGGTCGAAGACATACTGCGATACGAAGTCGGCATCGAGATTGATACGCTCTACAACAGCATGGACGATGCTCGTGTCTTTGGCAGCCTCCGCCTGCAGGGGTGTGTCGAAGATAAGGGTGTAGAAGTCCTGTTCCATGAAGAACGGGTCGGTCTTCCATTCGTTTCGCTGCAGGTGCATGATGTTTCCGTCGCCGTCGGTCACCTTGAGGGGAAAGAGGATGCGCTGACGCTGCAGGCGGCTGTTTCCGGCAAAGTTGAAGAAGAAGTCATCGAAGAGTTCGTCGGCAGCCAGTGGCATTGGCACGTCTTCAGCCGTTTCCGACAAGTCTTCCCCAAAGAATACCGACGATGAATCCTGCAATTCAGCCGACGGGCGCTCCTCCCCATCAGAGAAAGGAGACGCCGGCCTGCCATTCTTACAGCCGACCAGCAGTAATGCTGCCGTGAAAACCATACAAAAAGTATATGACTTCAGTTTCATATCACCTGTGAAGGTTTCTTTTCCCTGTTTTTTACCTTCCTTTTAGTTATTTTGCCCACAAAAGTACAATTATTTTTCGATAATGTCCCCTTTTTGAGAGAAAATTATTACCTTTGCAGTCAAATTTTTAATCATTATGATACTCGAGAAGATTGAAAGCCTGCTCCAGGAAGTGAGCAACTTGACGGCACAGAACGCCGACGAAATAGAACAACTGCGTCTGAAGTACCTCAGCAAGAAGGGTGAAATCACCCAGCTGATGGCTGACTTCCGCAATGTAGCCGCTGACCAGAAAAAGGTCGTCGGCATCAAAATCAATGAACTGAAGCAGCTGGCACAGCAGCGTATCAACGAGCTGAAGGAACAGGTGGATACCCAGACCGACAGTCAGGACGACCTTGACCTGACACGTACCCCCTATCCCGTCCGCCTTGGCACGCGCCATCCGCTGACCATCGTGAAGAACCAGATTATCGACATCTTCTCGCGAATGGGCTTCACCCTGGCCGAAGGTCCTGAAATCGACGACGACTTGCATGTGTTTACGAAGCTGAACTTCGCTGCCGACCACCCGGCTCGCGACATGCAAGACACCTTTTTCATTGAGACCTATCCGAACGATGTGGCGAAGAACGTCATCCTGCGTTCACACACCTCCAACGACCAGGCTCACTACATGGAGACTCACCAGCCTCCTATCCGCGTCATCTGCCCCGGCCGCGTCTATCGCAACGAAGCCATCTCTGCCCGTGCCCACTGCTTCTTCCATCAGGTGGAAGGCCTCTATATCGACAAGAACGTATCGTTCACCGACCTGAAGCAGGTGCTGCTGACGTTTGCCCGTGAGATGTTTGGTGCCGACACGAAGATACGTATGCGCCCCAGCTATTTCCCCTTCACCGAGCCTTCGGCCGAGATGGATGTCAGCTGCACCATCTGCGGCGGCAAGGGCTGTGCCCTCTGCAAGGGTGAAGGATGGCTCGAAATCCTCGGCTGCGGCATGGTAGACCCCAACGTGCTGGAGGCCTGCGGCATCGACAGCAGCGTCTATACCGGCTATGCCTTCGGTATGGGTGTGGAGCGCATTGCCAATCTGAAATATCGCGTCAGCGACCTTCGCCTGTTCTCCGAAAACGACATTCGCTTCCTCGAAGAGTTCAAGAGCGCACGATAAGAATCAGCTGAAAACAAACATAAGAAAGCCCGACGTCAACACGCTTGACGTCGGGCTTTCTTTATTGTCCACAAACCGCCCGCATTCCGGGAACACCTTTATACAAAGGGGTTTCACAATTATCAATGTGACCAAAATGGTTAACGGATATTGGTCTCGTCGTGACCAAAAAAATGACCTCTTGCTGGTCACGTCGTGACCAAAGGCTGGTCTCACTGTGACCAAAGGCTGGTCTTATCGTGACCAAAGGCTGGTCTCATCGTGACCAGCCTTTGGTCATAAAAATGGTTGCAGTCATTGTCAAAAATATTCATTTTCCTTGTTCGTGTGTTCCGTTTTTACTCACCTTGTTGAATTTAAAGAATTCAAAGAGGTTAAAGGACATTAACCCACTGCAAAATTAAGGAAAGAAGAAAAGTCCAAAACAATGCCATAATTATTTACTCCATGCACTCGTAATAGCGAAGGGTGTCGTTCTGAAGGCATTCCGGATGCGACAGGAGGATGAGTTCGCGCAAGAGGTAGTCGGGACGGAAGGAAACCTCTTCGAAATAGGGTCTCTCTGAGGTGTTGCAGACGTAGACGTCACCCTTCCGGAAGGCTTTCAGCATTTTGTAGCCGTGGTATTCCGCCAGCAGGTCGTTGCGGGTGATAGACTTTCCCGTACTGTTCTTGATGAGCCAAAGGTCGCTCTGTCCCGCCTTGTCGAGCACTTCCTCAACCGACAGGGGCAGCGAGCCGCTGTGGTTGTCGTCGGCAAAGGCATAGGCAGCATGGGCATCGGCGAGCATCGTGCCGATGGTGCTCTGTCCGCCAGGCACATACCATGTGCTGCCCGTCTTGCGTTCCGTGAGCACAGAACGGCCTTGTGGCATTGCTGCTGCCTGTCGGCACAGCGCATGATAAGTGCTGTCGACGACATGGTAGAGCGAGTCAGCCTGACGTTGCCGCCCATAGAGCAAACCATAGAAGCGCATCCATTCTGCGCGTCCGAGCGATGATGTCTCCATGTAGTCGGCGGTCTCGATGATGGGGATGCCGATTTTCTCCAACGGTCCGAAGCCACCGCTGTTTTCGAAGGGCGACACGAGGAGGGCTTGCGGCTGCAGCTCTACGATGCGCTCTATCGACGGCAACATACCGTCACCACAGTCGACGGCTGTCTGCTGAACGATGGGGATGTGGATGTATTTCTTGTCACAGACACCCGTGATGGCATCCTGGGCTCCCAGCCAGCAAAGCAGTTGACAATGGGCAGTGGTGAAGACAACACTGCGCTCGATGGGGACATAGACGACGGTGCCGTCGGGCAGGTCCTTCACCTGTGTGGAGTCTTTCCTATCGACGAGGATGTAGCGATGGAGTGTGCGCCCCTGCTTCCAAGGGTCGCGGATGTCAGCCTGCCAGTAATGGTCACAAGGGGTGATGGTGAGGAGGGAGGAATTACTCTCCTCACTCGTGAGTGGCAGGGGGGTGGACTCTTGGGAACTTCTTGGGAGCTTCCAAAGAACTGCCAGCAGCAATGCTGCGACGATGCTTGTTATGATGAATGACCGCTTGCTCATTATAAAGAAATCAAAACATCCTACCTCGCCAAGAATGCCATGCCATTGGGATTGATGCCAGGCACAGTGAAGGTGGCCTTGTAGCTGTCGTTGGCATCGAAGACATAGACGGTGCCCTCAGAGAAATAATCGGTATAGCCGATGAAGAGCGAGCCGTCGACGGGGTTTACCTCCATGAAATAAGGCACCTTTCCCGTCGTCATTGCCTCCGGAGCTCCCTTGAGATTCCAAGCAGACACGCCTTCAGTGGTGGCATCATAGACGGAGAAAGTCGTCGTATAGGTGACCCAGTCGGGCGATGTAGAGTTGAGCATGTAGAGTCGGTCGCCCGATGCCAACACGCGGCCTGCATTTCCGATTTTCTTCGTGGCAGTGGTCTTCACATCGTAGATACCGACGGGATTGCTATAGTCGGCACCATAGGCAGAGACATAGAGGCGTCCGTTGGCTTTCTGCAGCCCGTAGGGGTTGAAGAGCGTCTCGTGCGACACAGCCTTGTCGAATTTCTTTACGTTGATGGCCGACAAGGTGTGGCCTGTTCCGTAGCCGGAGTTCACACAGTAGAGAGAGTCGCCGAGTTCAACAATCTGTTCAGGGTTGGCATCGACGGTGACCTTTGCCTCGAGGGCGAGCGTCTTCAGGTCGAAGCGTGCCACGAAGCCGCCATAGCAGGTGACAAAGAGTTTTCCATCAGCAACGACGGCATTGCGGGGTTCACCGAGTCCGTCTGCATCGAAGCGGTCGTAGCGAGCCTGCTCCACCCCCGAGCCGTTGAGACGCAGGAGGAGTTGCGAGACGTTGACAACGATGTAGATGTCGCCGTTGGCTGTGATGATGTCGTTCGCGGTGTCGCCGAGTTTCCGTCCGTTCTGCAACTCGTAGATGTCATCGGTCATCAGCTTCTGCTCCGTGGGGTCGTAGAAGAACAGATGCGAATTGTTCTGCTTCTGCATACCTTCGCAGAGGATGAAGGCACGATACTGTGGCAGTTCCACCTTAGAGCCTTCCTTCCAGCTGTCGTCATTATCGTCGTCATCACTGCAGGCCGTAAAGCCCGTTGTCACTAACAAGCCACAAAGTGTGGCATAAAGAATACTTCTTACTTTCATTTCCTTATTTATTAAAAGTTTGACTTTTTCAGTTAGTATATCGCCGGCAGGGGTCACCCTCATTCTCCATTATCAACATTATCAATCAGTTACTAAAATTTCGTATTCGCTCAATTTGTTGAAGTTAAAGAAGTTGAATTAGTCAAAAGACATCACCACTCCTGCCTGCCAGTGTCGCCCGGGCATCGGGTAGAACTGGATGATGTCGAACTGTTCGTCGGTAAGGTTCATCAGACTTGCCGAGAGGGCGAGTTGGCAGCGTCGCAGCCTGAAGCTCCGCGAGAGCGTCACGTTGTGTTCGGCATAGGGTTTCATGCGTGCATCGGCATTGTGCAAGAGAGCGCTGTAACGCTCGCCGCAAGCCTGCAAGCTGTATCCGATGTCCACCCACGGCGTGCTGACGACGGCCGATGCTGTCCCGCTATGGCGGGGCGTATAAGGTATTTGCTGTCCGTAGAAGGACTGTCGGCGGTCGGTTTTGTCGACGGCTTGTTGCAACGTGTAGGCAGCGGTGATGTCGACGGACCAACGGCTGACGGGCGACCACTGCGCCTCCAGAGTGGCATCTAACCCTGTGATGTCGACGCGCCCGAGGTTCATCATGCGCCAGACGTAGGTGGTGGGAAAGGCCACTATCTTGTCACGGACGTGATTGTAGTAGCCGTCGACGGTTGTTTCTACATATACATTTCTATATATACTGCCGCTCCAGGTGATGCCGACGCCATACATCGCAGCTTTTTCGGGTCGCAGGTTGACATTGCCGAAGCGACGGTAGTAGAGGTCGTTGAACGAGGGCAGCCGAAACGTCTGCTTCATCATCGCCCGAAGGGAAGCTCCCCCACCCATCCTAAACAGAAGACCACATGAAGTGCCCCAATGTCCCTCGTAAGCATCCTGGGGACTGCGGTGGCTTCTTGTTGCCATCAGGGAAGCATTGGCTGTCAGGCGGTCCCACTTACCAAAGGCAGTGAGGGCCGTCAGCGAGGTCAGTCGATGGGGCCGCACACCGTCATAGATATTGTTTCGGAGGGTGTTGTAGATGACATCCTCTGCGAGGGCCATGCCTAACGACTTCCGAGGTTGCCAGGCCAGAGTGGCTGAGGTGTAGTATTCCGACTGGCTGTTGAGGTCGGTCTGCCGCCCGTCGGCATATTTCACATTGATGTCGTCATAGTGACTCCACGAGTGGTCGTATCTCATGCGCACCGCCAACGACCAAGGGGTTTGAGAGTTGAAGGCCGAAGGTTGAGGGTTAGCTCCCAACTCCCGTATATAGAGGGCTTGGAAGGCGAAATTCTCATCCCACATGCGTTCGCGGTTGTTGGGGTTATAGAGGACGACACTACCGGGCAGTCCGCGTTCCGAATGGTGCCCCTGCGCCTTTACATGCAGCCGGCCTCCGTCGGCAAAGTGATGACGCAGATTGGCTTCGCCCTGCCATACCGTCACATCCGATCCCTGACGCTGTTCGCGGGTGGTGAATCGGCCATTACGGAGGGTGAAGGGATAGCTGCCGTCGGCACGCAGGAAAGCACCGTCGAGGGTTAGCGCTGTCGCATCGGACAGACGGCGGTGGCAGCGCACTCGCGGACTGACATAACCGAATGCGCCGCCTCGCAGCGACACCCGCAGGGGTGAGGGTTCCTCGTCGGTCACCACGCTCACCACACCTGCCGAGGCATAGTGGCGCGCCGACTGTAAGAGCGAGGTCTCTTGTCCTACGGCGAAGCTCAGCCGGCTGACGTTGTCAAGCTGGTAGTGGGAAAGGTCAATCTGTCCGGCTTGAGTGTTGCCGACGACGATGCCATCGTAGCTGAACGCCGTATGATGGGCTCCGAGGTTTCGCACCGACACCGTCTTCATGCCACCAATGCCGCCATAGTCGCGCACGGCAACGCCTGCCAGCTGGCGCAGGGCATCGGGCAGAGCCGTCAGGCCCAGCCGTCGCATCCGCTCACGGCTGATCTCACGGGTGGGCATCGCCGAGGTGACACTATGCGAAGGGGCATGAGCCGTCACCTCCACATCGTCCAACATCCGATGTGCAAGGGTGTCAACATCAGTCTGTGCCCGCCCTTTCAGCACGGACACCATCGTCAACACAGCTGCCATGATCAGAAACTCATGTCTCATGAAGCTCAATCGCACCGTCATAAGCCAACTTCAATACTCGTCTTCCGTCCCAATCCACGAGGACAGAGCGACACAAACGGCAACGGCAGGTCTTCTGACTTTGCAGCCCGAGACCGAGCGCCTTCCCGACATCAGTATCTTGGTCAGTGGCACCTGTTCGGCCCCTCATAATCGGCTGCTCACAGCTGCGGGACAGTTGGGGATTCTCACCCCATTCCCTTTTCATCACTGCATACGAGTGAACCAATTGCGGTGCAAAGGTACGAATAAGTGAGCGCAAAACAAAAAATCAGAAACTTGTTTATGATTTTTTTAGTTTTGCAGAACGAGAGTATCTTATCAAAAGGTACAAAATAAAATGAGAAATGAAAAATGAGAAATGAGAAATATTATCCAAGAAATATTATTTTTTTGTCAACCTTTCTTTGATTTTTACTTATTTTTTATTTATCTTTGCAGCGAAAATAAAATGTTTCGAGCCTACCATATATGGAAAAACAAGCCTTATACATAATCCTGCTATTAAGCCTACTGACCTCATCGTGCCATCAGCAGCGAAAGCAATATGTCATTGGTGTGAGCCAATGCTCAGAAGACATCTGGCGCGAGAAACAGAACCGTGAAATGCGCATGGGGACCTACTTCCACGACGACGTGGAGCTGCGGTTTACCTCGGCCCTCGACAGCGACGAACGGCAACGACAACAGATTGACAGCCTTGTCGCCGGCGGCATCGACCTGCTCATTGTGGCACCCAACCAGGTGAACACCATCAACCCTGCCATCGACCGTGCCTACGACCAAGGCATCCCCGTCATCGTGTTTGAGCGAAAGACCGACTCGCAGAAGTATACCGCCTATATCGGCACCGACAACTACGAGATGGGACGTCTGATGGGCGAATACATCGCCTCGCGCCTCAACGGTAAGGGGCGGGTACTGGAAATCATGGGACTGAAAGGGTCGTCGCCCGCCATCGAACGTCACAATGGCTTTGCCGATGCCACAGGTCGTCATCCCGACATACAACTTGCAGCCACCCTGCAGGGCGATTGGACGGAGGAGAGTGCCTATGAAGCTACCCGAGGCTGGCTCTCCGCCAATACCCGGATAGACTTTGTCTTCGCCCAGAACGACCGTATGGCGATGGGTGTCAGAAGGGCGTTGATGGAAGCTGGCATCCAGCCACTGCCTCATTTCTGCGGCATCGACGGTCTGCCAGGTGAAGGTGGCGGCATACAGCTGGTACGCGACGGCATTCTCGATGCGTCCTATCTCTATCCCACCCACGGCGACCAGTTGCTCGACCTCGCCATCAACATTCTCAAAGGAGAGCCCTATGAGAAGGAGACGAAGCTGCAGTCGGCGCTCGTCACTCGTGACAACGCCAACGTGCTGTTCATGCAGAGTGAGGAGACCAAACGGCAGAGCAACTACATCGACCGTCTGAGCGAACAGTCAAACCTATATCTGAGCCAACTCGGCACACAGCGCGTCATCACCATTCTCTCTGTCGGCTCGGTCCTACTGTTGCTGGGTGTCGTCTTTATTATATATATATACACGCGACAGCGGACACGCATCGACAAGGAACGCCGACAGATGGAACGCCAGCAACTCGACTTCTACACCACCGTGAGCCACCAACTGCGCACACCCCTCACCCTCATCGAAGGTCCGCTCTCACAACTCGCTGCCACCACGGAGATGACGGATGCCTCGAACGAGACGAAACATCTGTTCGACATCGTCCGCCGCAACGCCCAACAGTTGACATCACTTGTCAACAAAATCCTGAAGGCTGAAACCCACGAGACTCCACAAGCCACCGACGACACAATGGCCGATAGTGAGCTGCCCACTGCTGAACCGACGGCCGATGCCAACGAGAACGCCGAGCGACCCACCATCCTCATCGTCGATGACAATGCCGACATCCTGACCTATCTGCGAAAAATCCTTGAAAACCGATATATCGTGCTCGAAGCCGACAACGGCGAACACGGACTGCAACAAGCCCGGCAGGAGGTGCCCGACATCATCGTCAGCGACGTGATGATGCCCGTCATGAACGGACTTGAATTCTGCCAACGCGTCAAGAACGATACGGTCACGAGCCACATTCCCGTTGTCCTCCTCACTGCCCGCGCCCTCAGCAAACATCAGATAGAGGGCTATCAAAGCGGAGCCGATGCCTATCTGACGAAGCCCTTCTCGGCCGATGTGCTGTTGGCTCGTGTCGACAACCTGCTGCGCAACCGCCGTCAGCTCCGCAACCTGTTCAAGGGAAAACAAGACAGTTTGGAACCCGCAACCCCGTCACAACCCACACCAAGAGGGGAGGAAACCCTTTCTATTCACGACCAGGAGTTCATCGAGAAGTTCAGGAAAGCAATCGAAGGGCGCCTTACCGACAGCGAGTTCAGTGTTGAAGCCCTCAGTGCCGAGATGAACCTTTCGCGTGTCCAGCTCTACCGAAAAATCAAGGCTCTCACCGGTTCATCGCCCGTTGAACTGCTGCGCAAGGCCCGTCTGAACCGCGGCCGCAAACTGTTGGAAACAACGGGCAAATCCATTTCCGAAGTAGCGTACGAGGTAGGATTCACGGCACCCAGCTACTTCACCAAATGCTTCAAAGACGAATTCGGCATCAGCCCATCCGAGTTAGGAGCACGTTAGCCGTTTGGTTCCATTCAAATAATCGTTCATCGTGCCCGAAAAATGTTACATGAAACATTTTTCGGGCACGATGAACGATTATTTTATGCCTGTAAGACAATTAGGAGGTAACTTTGCGCCAGATTTTTTGAAAACAATTAGTACTAACCCTTAAAAAAGAAAGATTAATGGAACAACTAAGGAAATTGTTTCTTTCTGCCTGCCTTCTGTTAGTGAGCACACTGACGTATGCCCAGATGGAAGTCAGGGGAACCGTGGTCGATCCTACGGGTGAGACCATCATCGGAGCTACCGTTATCGAGAAAGGTACGACCAACGCTGCCGTAACCGATTTCGACGGTAACTTCACCTTGAAGGTGGCCAATGGTGCCACACTTGTTTTCAGCTACATTGGTTTCGAACAGCTGGAGCTGAAAGCAGAAGCTGTGATGAACGTTGTGATGAACGACAACGTGAAGGAACTCAGCGAAGTTGTCGTAACCGGTTATCAGGTCCAGCGCAAGGCCGACCTCACAGGAGCCGTTGCCGTGATGGACATGAAGGGTCCCATCAGCGAGAGCGACCCTAACATGCTCAACTCCATGCAGGGCAAACTGGCCGGTGTGGACATCGTGACCGATGCAGCCCCTGGCGGTGGCAGCTCGACCATCCGAGTGCGTGGTATGAGCACGGTGAATGCCTGCGACCCGCTCTATGTCATCGACGGCGTTGCCACGAACGAAAACCTGAACTCACTGAATGCCGCCGACATCGAGTCCATTCAGGTGCTGAAGGATGCCTCGTCAGCCTCTATCTATGGTAGCCGTGCCGCCAACGGTGTCATCATCATCACCACGAAGAAAGGCAAGGACGGCAAGATGGCCATTAACCTGAACTACAACGCAGCCTTGCAGACGGTTGCAAAGTCCTATCAGATGCTCACTGCCAACCAGTGGGGACAAGCCTACTGGCAAGCCTGTGCCAACAACGGCATCGCACCGACAGCAGCCCAATCGCTCTATGGCAACGGCACCACACCCCAACTTGTCCAGACCGTCAATGGTGTCAATACCGCCGACACCGACTGGCAGAAAGAAGTATACAGCGCCGCCTGGACGCAGAACCTCTCTGCCAGCATCTCCAATGCTTCTGAGAAGGGCAGCTACATGATGTCGGCCAACTACATCAACCAGAACGGCCTGATGGACCAGACATTCTACAAGCGGCTGTCAGCCCGCATCAACTCCACTTATAACTTTAATAAGTACATACGCGTGGGCGAGAACCTGATGATTGCCAAGTGGGACAATCGTGGAGCCGATACCAACGGCGACCGTGGCATTCCCTATACCGCCATGCGCCAGCATCCCGCCATCCCCGTCTATTCAGCTGCCAGCACCTTTGCCGACCCCGTCGCCATGCTGGGTTCCGATATTGAAAACCCCGTGCAGACGCTCTATAACGCCCGCGACAACCAGAACTCATCGTGGCGCATCTTCGGCAATGCCTACATCGACATCATGCCCATCAAGGGTCTCACGCTGAAGAGCAACATCGGTGTCGAGCACCTGCAGTTCTTCAACAAGAACCTCACGCGCAACGTCCGTCCTACCGACGACCCTGCCAACCGCGCCGTCAGCAGCGGCTACGGACAAGGTGACACCTGGACGTGGACTAACACCGCCAACTATCTCTTCGACCTCGGTGCCCTCCACCACTTCACGGTGCTTGCCGGTACCGAAGCTATCAAATATGTCTTCGAAGACCTCTCGGCCATGCGCAAGAATTATGCCTTCGAGGATGCTGACTACATGCAGATTGGCTCCGGTTCAGGCACCATGACCAATGGCGGCGGCAAACAAGAGTGGGCTCTGTTCTCGCTCTTCGGCAAGGTAGACTACAACTATGCCGACCGCTACCTCTTCTCGGCCACCCTGCGCCGCGACCAGACCTCGCGCCTGCATAAAGACCACAATTCAGGAGTCTTCCCCGCTTTCTCTGCTGCATGGCGTCTGAGCGAGGAGAAGTTCTGGGTGAAAAACAATGTCATCGACAATGTGAAGGTGCGTGCCGCATGGGGACAGAACGGTAACTCCGCCATCAGCAACAACTACGCCGCCTTCTCTACCTATATGTATGACCTCGGCAACGGAGCCTACGACCTCAACGGAACAGGCACCAGCGTCATCAGCGGCATCAAGGTGGCCACGACCGGTAACCCCAACCTTAAATGGGAAACTACCACGCAGACCAACCTCGGTATCGATGCCTATCTCTTCGACGGTGCCGTGAGCCTCGGCCTCGACTACTACTGGAAGAACACGAAGGACATGATTACTATTCCGCCTGTGCTCTCCGTAGCTGGTGAGAATGCGGCCAAGTTCATGAATACGGGTGAGATGAAGAACCATGGTTTCGAACTGAACCTCGCCTACCACTCGCCCCAGTACGGTGACTTCTCGTGGGACGGCAACCTGAACTTCTCAATGTATCGCAACGAACTGGTGAAGCTCAATGACGAAGTGAGCATCATCGGCGGCGACTTCCGGCTCATCGAAGGCCAGCCGATGGGTGTCTACTACGGCTACGTCAACGACGGCATCTTCCAGGATGCCGACCAAGTGTCGAACCACGCCCTTCAGGAAGGCAAGGGCATCGGCCGCCTCATCTATCGCGACATTGACGGCAATGGTGTCGTCAACGAAGAAGACCGCTGCATCATCGGCGATCCCAATCCCGACTTCGGTATGGGTCTGACGCTGACTGCCAACTACAAGAACTGGACGCTGTCGACGTTCTTCTCCGGCGAGTTCGGCTTCGACATCTACAACGGTACTCGCAAACAGCTGGAGTTCATGACCTACGGCAACCTCTACACCAACCGAGGCAAAGACGTGCTGGATGCCTGGACACCTCAGAATACGGGTGCCACCATTCCTGCCCTGACCACCGTCGACGACAACAACGAAACCCGTATGTCAACCTACTTCATTGAAGACGGTTCCTACCTGAAGTGCAAGTACATTAAACTCTCTTACCGATTCGACCAGAACTGGATGAAGACTGTCGGCATCAACGCTCTGAACCTCTACGGACAGTTGGAGAATGTCTTCACGCTGACGGGCTATAAAGGCCTCGACCCCGAAGTGCCCCTGGGTGTCTATGGTGCCCGCATCGACAACGGACCATATCCGCGTGCACGCACCTTCTCCGTAGGTCTTAACGTAACCTTTTAGGCCCTCACCCTAACCAAACTATACATAATCAAAGCATAAAGATAAATATGAAAAATAATATATTTAACTACGCATTATACATGCTAACTGCTCTCTCCCTCGGGGGAGTCGGAGGGGGGCTTCTCTCTTCCTGCAGCGACATGCTCGATACCGTTCCTCAGGGACAGTTTACCGCCGAGCAACTCGACGAGCAATCCGTGGAGGGGCTGATGGCTTCAGCTTACGCAGGTCTTGAGGCCCACTTCTTTGGCAACAACGAGGCTTTTGCCGGCCCGTCAACAAACTGGATTTTCGATGTCCGCTCCGACGACGCCTATAAAGGCGGTGGCGGCACGGGTATGGAAGAGAACATTCACCTGTTGGAGGTGAGTGAAATCAACAGCGACAACATCAGTTGCAAGAATAAATGGCAGAACAACTTCTTCGCCATCTCGCGTGTCCACAATGCCATGCTGGCTGTTCAGGCTGCCAACGGCATCGCCAATGCCGATGAACTGATGGGCGAGCTGAAGACCTTACGCGCCTGGTACTACTTCGACCTCATCCGCATTTTCAACCGCATTCCCTACTTCACCGAGAGCGAGAATGCCAGCGAAAAGGCCAATGACGAATTTTCACGCGAGGACATCTTCTCGTTCATCAAGCGCGACCTCACCGAGGCCATCGGTGTGCTGCCCGCCCAGAAGAGTGCTGCAGGACGCATTACCAAGACCACTGCCCAGGCCATTCTGGCAAAGGTCTGCGCCTTCACTGGCGACTGGCAGGGTGTGAACGACAATGCCGGTGCCGTCATCAGCAGCGGACAATACAGTCTCTATGCCAACTTCGGCGACCTCTCGAAGATTGACCATAACAACGGTTCAGAGAGTATCTTCGCCCTGCAGACGTCAACCGCCAACGACAATGCGCACATCAACTGGTCGAATCTGCTCAACTGCACTTATTCCGACGGAAACCTCTACGGAACGGGCGACGACTTCTTCTATGGCTCGCAGAACCTCGTCAACGCCTTCCGCACAGACCCTGTATCAGGTCTGCCCCTGCTCGACGGCTCGTTCAACGATGTCAACGTCACTGAGTTCTACGACGGCACCCTCGACCCACGCCTCGACTTCACCGTCGGACGCATCGGTCTGCCTTGGCGCGGATATACCTACACGGAAGGCTGGTGCCGTGCCTACGACACCTACGGAGAATACTCCAACAAGAAGGCTTGGCCGGCTCCCGAAGAGGCTCTTGCATCGTGGCCTTGGGGTTGCAACTCGCTCAATTTCATGTTCATTCGCTATGCCGACATTCTGCTGCTGAAGGCCGAAGCACTCATCGAGACGGCAACGGGCAGCAATGCCGCTACCGACAACGGTCTGGTGGAAGCCCGTCAGCTCATCAACCAGGTGCGCCAGCGTGCCCAAAACAGCATCGACGGAAGCTATATGCCCATCGACCTCGACCCAGGCAAGGCCGACTATTACGTTGAGCTCTATCCTACCGACGGCGACGGCAACCTGCTTTGGACAAAGGAATATGCCCGCATGGCCCTGCGGATGGAACGCCGCCTTGAGCTCGCACTGGAAGGCAACCGCTGGTTCGACCTTGTGCGCTGGGGTGACGACTATCTCCTCAACACCATCAACACCTACATGCAGCAGGAGTCTGCCCTCCGCCCCTACTATCAGGGACGCAGCATCTCGGCCAACGAGATTTTCCTGCCCGTGCCGCTTGAGGAAATAGACAACTCCAACGGACTCTATAAGCAATATTAAAATTGAAAATAGATAATTAACAATTGATTATTATGAAAACAACAATATATAGTAAGGTAAGGAACTTGGCGAAAGCGGCTTTCCCCTTTTACCTTTTAACCCTTTTACCTTTAGCCACCTCCTGCTCCGATGTCGAATATGAGGAGGCTGTGCGCTCTGAAGCCGTGAGCAACCTCAAGGCCGACTATACCAACAACAGCCGCAAGGTGACGCTGCAGTGGACCAACCCGACGGCCGAAGGGCTGAGCGGCATCCAGATCATCAAGGACAACACCGACATCACCAACATCGATGAGATTATCAACAGCTACTTCATCAAGAAAGCTCCCGCCAACGTCGACGTTGCCTACACCGTGAAAGCCCGTTACAACGACGGACGTGTCAGCGAAGGACAGACCGTTCGCTTCCATCTCGACTATGTGCTCCACAAGGGGTCGAAGATTGCCCTGCTCGTAGCCGACGACTATGAGCAGAGCGACGACGAAAAGGCTGCCGTTGCCTGGTTCCGCCAGAACTATGCTGCCGACGGCATCGTCGTCACACCAGCCACCATCGACGACCTCGACATCGAGGAACAGGGTGTGTGCTGGGTGATGTGCGACCGTATCGGCGTTGAGAGGGGCTGGCAGAATCTGCCTGGAGGACTCGCCGACCTCGAAACCATCGAGGCCCTGAAAGCCTTCGCAGGTGACGGCGGCAACCTGTTCCTGACCAATCATGCCACACAGCTCACAGTGCCTCTGGGACGTATTCCGGAGGCCTATGCTCCCGGCATCTTCGGCAGTGGCCCCGGCGGACAAAATGATGATGTGTGGGGTTCGCAGCCCATCATCGGCAATGCGGAAGGTCAGATCTACGACCACTCACAGCATCCCATCTACGAAGGCATGGACTTCACGCCTGGCTTCTATGAGCGCAGCATCTACTGCTTCGAGGGCAGCGGCGTGAAGGGTGACCACAACTGCATGTGGGACCTCAATGCCTACGGTCTGGTGCCCAATCCCAACGTCGTGAAGACTTGGGAGGAAACCACCAACTCTACAGTGCTTGGCACATGGAACCATGTCATTGACTACTGCTGCGCAGGCATCATCGACTTCGAACCCACCACCACGTTCCCGGCACGCATCGTAGCCGTCGGACTGGCGTCCTACGAGTGGGACATCCAAGGCACCAATGCCTACCAAGACCAGTTGGAACGTTTCACCAGTAACTGCATAAACTATTTGAAATAAATGGGTTTGTTACTATGTTTCGAGAGGAGTGAGGTCTGTCGTGACCTCGCTCCTCTTTTTCATTTACCTCGTCGCCAACTGGTACACCTGTTAACAATGGTTGATAATGCTGTTAACAATGGTTGATAATGCTGTTAACAATGGTTGATAATACTGTTAACAATGGTTGATAACACCATTACCAAAAATGAAGGACGCTGTCGGAAAAGACAAACCCACTGCAGACCGATTGCCATTCGCATGTCACGCCTCACACAACCAGCCTTTCTAATGGCTGCCAACGGTCATAAGATTCGCTACATTTAAAAGCATTATTGTTACATTGAACGATTTTTATAAGGCGAAGAAACAATTATTAAATTGTATGATGAGAAATAAAACTAATTTTGCAGCGAGTAACAAACCAAAACCGAATAGTAATATGAAATTCAGAAACCTAATGCTCGTTTCGCTCTTGGCCACCCAAAGCCTCGGAATCGCTGCTCAGCAGACGGCGGCACACTTCGACATGTCGCTGACAACTGACGGAATGATAAGCGAAACCGTAACGAACACACGCTATGCCGTGCATTCACAACTGCCGCCCGTCACGGGTCGGGGCCTCGATGGCGAAGCTCTGCGCTTCGACGGCTATTCTAATTATGTAGAGGCAGGACTGCCTGCTGCCTCACTGAGCACTTCGGCGCTGACACTCAAAGTGGTGCTGGCTGCCGAGAGCTATCCCATGATGAATGTCGGCGAGGCCGAAACCACGCCCACCTTTGCCACCATCTGCGGAAACCTCGACGAAGCAGGAAAGAAAGGACTGGCACTGGAGCTGTCGTCACAGGGCGACCTGCGCCTGCGCTTTGCCTCTGCCTATGCCAACGGTTTCCTCTACACCGTCAACGGCAATAAGAAACTGCCGTGCGGCCGATGGAACACCGTCAGCGTCGTATTCGACAAGGCAAAAAACGCCGCTATCCTCTACCTCAACGGCGAAAGCATCGGAACGGGACGTATGAGCCGGGCCGACATCATACATTCTGACGGTGACTTCCTCATCGGTAAGGATGCCAGCGAGAAGCGGTTCGGCCCCTTCCTCATCAACACCTTCTGCGGACTCATCGACGACATTGCTTTCTACAACGAATGCATCACACCGACTCCGTCGGAAGGGGAGCTGCCCCGTGCCGATTTCAACTATCCGCCGTCGCGCTACAGCGTCGACACCAATGGTCAAAATGGTCTGTGGCGTCCGCTGTTCCACGGTATGCCCTCGGGGTCGTGGACCAACGAGAGCCACGGCATGATCTATAGCGACGGCCGCTACCATGTTTTCTTCCAGAAAAACCCCAACGGACCCTATCAGGCACGTCTGCACTGGGGGCATATCTCGAGCAGCGACCTCTGTCAGTGGCACGAAGAGCCTATCGCCCTCGTACCCTCGGAAGGCTACGACCTGAAAGGTTGCTGGAGCGGATGTGTCTATGAAGCCGACGGTACACCTTATATATTATATACGGCTGTCGACAACGGCAGGGCCACCATCGCCCAGGCAAAGGCTGACGACAAGGAACTGAACGACTGGACAAAGCAGGGCATCGTCATCAACGGTCGTCCCACCGGTCTCTCTGACGACTTCCGCGACCCCTACTACTTCGAGGCTGGCGGCAATAGATATATCATCGTGGGAACAAGTAAGAACGGCATCGGTGCCTGCACGCTGCACCGACAGGTGAACGGCTCGTGGACTAACGACGGCACCATTTTCTTCCAGGGCACCTCTGCCAGTCAGCACGGTACATTCTGGGAAATGCCTACCATCACAGCCCTCTCAGACAGCAAGTGGCTCTTCACCTGCACACCGATGAATACGAACATGGGTGTCCGCACGCTCTACTGGATTGGCACCATCGACGGCGACGGCAAGTTTAAGCCCGACACTGCCACACCGCAGCAACTGGAGATGAACGGTACGAGCAAGGACGGATACGGACTGCTCTCGCCCACCATCTACCAAAAGGACAATAAGACGCTGCTCATGGGCATCGTTCCCGACCACCTCTCGACGGACATGAACTTCAAGATGGGTTGGGCTCATACCTTCTCTCTGCCCCGCGAGATTCAGCTCAACAGCACCGGCAACGGCCTCGTGCAGCGTCCCTACAGCGGGCTTTCGGCCATGAGGCAGGCTACCGACGCCTACAACACCAATAACATCACGCTGAACGGAACGCAGGAACTGACGGGCATAAAGGGTCGTATGCTCGAACTGCAGGCTGAATATGAAATAACCTCTCAGAATGTCAACACTGGCGAGATGGGCTTCCAAATCTTCAAGAACGGCAATCGATATGCCAAAATCTATTATTCAGGCAACACCGTCTGCGTAGACCTCGGACAGATGGACCGCATCGTCAACGATGGCAACTACAACGGGAAATACACCGGTACGGTGAGCACCCGCGTGCGTGCCGGGCAGACCTTCAAACTGAATGTATTTGTCGACCACTCCGTCGTTGACGTCTTTGCCGACGATACCTACGCCTTCTCCGTCCGACTCTTCCCCACCGATGCCGATGCCATCGACGTGGCCGCCTACTCAACGGTGGAGACCTCGGTGAAGTCGCTCAACGCATGGCGCCTCGACCCCAACACCATCGGAAATGCCATCGCCCAACCTCAAGCTTCAAATCTCAAGGCTCAAGCATCAAACCTCTATAACCTGCAGGGACAGCGTGTAGACAACAACTACAAAGGAATTACTATAGTAAATGGTAAAAAAGTGAAACATTAATCGTTTAGGAGAATAGTCGTCTGGTCGTTTAGGAAAGATACCAACCTGAAAAGGTAATATCCCCAATCTGCTAATCTGCCAAACACCAAAAGACTTATCAACCGAAAAAATTATAATTATGAAAAAGTTTTTTACTTTGATGGCAGCATTGCTGCTCACGGGCTCGGTCTTCGCACAGAAGACGGCCATGCTCAAACTCTCTGCTCCCAGCACATTGGAGCAGAAGGCACTCGACTGGTTCCAGGACAACAGTCTGGGCGATGTGATTACGCTCGACCAACTGGAAAGTGACGACTTCACCCCTGCTAACTACAACGTGCTGTGGGTGATGGTAGATCGGACAAATATGGCTGTTGGCGACAGCAACCTGCCCGATGGACTGAAGCTGAAGGCACAGAAGGTGCTGAAGAACTATGTGGAACAAGGTGGCAACCTGCTCTTGACCAATCATGCCACTCAGTTGGCAGTATCTATCGGCCGATGCCCTTATGCTCCGGGCATCTATGGCAGCGGCAATGGTGACGCCAATCCCGATGAATGGGGTATTCAGCCTGTCATCGGCAACGTGGAAGGTCAGATCTATGACTACACCACCCATCCCATCTACAATGGACTGGAAAGCAACGATGCCTATGGACACCCGACGTTTGCCCTCATCGGCGACGGTCATAAGTTCGACCACAACTGCATGTGGGACCTGAACCTTGTCGACTACGGACTGACGGAGAACCCCAACAAGGTGGCTGACTTTGAAGACAAGACCAATGCTGTCGTCCTCGGAACCTGGCAGCACGTCGTCGACTACTGTTGTGCCGGCATCGTTGAGTTCATGCCCACCACCACCTACAAAGGCACCGTGCTCGCTTGCGGATTAGCAGCCTTCGACTGGGGACAGTGCGACTACAACGGCAACTTCAAAGCATTTGCCAAAAACATGCTCGACTACCTGAAGTCAATGACCACAGGCATCGTCAGTGAAACGCTAAAAGTGAACATCGAGAAACCGGCTGGCATCTACAACCTGCAGGGACAGTGCGTAGACGAGGGCTACAAAGGCATCACGATTGTGAATGGTAAAAAAGTGAAACATTAGTCGTTTTAGAAGATTAGCCGTTTGGTCGTTTCGGAAAGATTGCTCCCTGACAAGGATGTATTCCCAATCTACCAAACCACCAAACGACTAATCCACAATTAATAAATAACAATTATGAAAAAGATTTTTACAATGATGGCAGCACTGCTGCTGACAAGCACACCTTCTCTCAGAAGGTGGCCTACATCTGGAATCTGACCAACCAGAACACGGGCGAGATGGAAAAGGCACAGACCTTTTTCGACCAGTACTTTGTGAATGAAACCTTCGAGACATGCCCTCAGAGCATCGGAAAGTTTCTGGATACAAATGAGTTCATCAACAACATCGACGGCAAGATGGATGACGTGAGTGTTGTATGGCTGAACGTCGACAGACCCGCCAATTCGTATGACGAGAATGTAGCCCTCTACAACAACGAGGCTTTCGTGAACGCCTTAAAGACTTTCGTCAAGAACGGTGGCTCACTGCTGCTCACGAAAGAGGCTGTTCCGATGGTCAACCTCATCGGACGCATGTGCGAACCCACTGAAAAAGGTCACGGCGGATTCACCAACTCTGAAGGCACACTGAAGCAGTGGGTCATCAATGCCAACCTTGCCAACACCTTCGACCGCACCGCACACCCCATCTATGCCGGCATCGGCACTGCCAATACGGATGGTATCGGCGCTGAAGGCTTTGCTTTCGAGAGTTCCACCTCTTGGTATACCGACATCAACACGGGTTGGAATGACCTGCTGCCGAAGGGCGAAGGACTGAACACGACAACAGGGCTGAACAACGACGACCCCAATAAGCTGCGCCAGTTTGAGCAGTCGTGGAACTGCATCGACCTCGGCACTTGGGGACATATCGGCGACTACTTCGGAGCCTTCATCGTGGAGTTCCTGCCGGGCATGTTCAACGATGAAGAGTGGAAGGGAACCGTGCTGACCTGCGGTCCTGCAGCCTACCAGTGGGTGAACGAGAACGCATTCCTCGACAACATCAAGCTGTTCACCAAGAATGCCATCAACTACCTGCTCACCAAGCCTGCAACAGCTGCCAGCGTGAACTTCAGCTCCAATGCAGAGATCGGTACCAGTAAGTATGCAGCAACATTCTATGCAGAGAAGGCATCGCTCATCCCTGAAGGCGTGACGGCCTTCCGTGCCACCAGTGACGGCAGCAGCCTGAACCTGAAGAAGATTGCCGGAAACATCATCCCAGCCAACACGGGCGTGCTGCTCGTCGGCAATGCTGCCGCAGCTTTCGACTTCCAGCTCTATCCCGTCGTAGCTGAGACCGTAGGTGACAATGTCTTTGCCGGAACAACCACTGCCGCCACAGGCAGCGAACTCAAGGCAGCCCACGAAGGCAAGACACTCTACGTCTTAGGTAAAAAGAACGATACGGTTGGTTTCTATCAGCTCGGTGACGATGCTAATGTCGGTGCCGGAAAAGCATTCCTCGTGCTCGATGGTGACGCACCTGCCAAGTTCTTCAGCATTACGATTGACGACGATGAAGTGACGGCTATCAGCGAACTCGCAACGTCAAATCTCAAAACGCAAAACCCAAGCATCTTCAACTTGCAGGGACAGCGTCTCATGGCTCCGCAGAAGGGCGTCAACATCATCGGAGGTAAGAAAGTAATACAATAGTCGTTTGGACTGAACAACCAAGCAACCAAATAAAATATAATTATGAAAAAGTATATTGAACCAAACACCAAAGTTTTCCATATCTCATTGGAACAGCAGTTGCTTACCGCTTCATCGGAGAGCCTGCACTCACTGAATTACAACGACTGGGACGGCGAAAGCGACTGGGGCATTAGCACCAACTCGGGCACCGTCGGCGCAGACGATGAAATTTTCTAAGCATTGAACAATATGGACACGCTGACTCAGTGGCTGGTAGTCATAGGAACGGCCGTCGTCTCGCTCGGAACAATCCATGAGGCCGACGGCATCAAGGAACACTCGTTCTGGCTACGCAACGAAGGCAACGACTCTGTCAGACTGGTGCAGGGCTACACCTCATGCGGGTGCACCACCATCGGTTTCGACAAGAATGCCGTCGTAGCACCCGGCGACTCCACCAGCGTTGTCCTCACCTTCAACCCGCAAGGCAAGGGTGGCGATTTTGAAGAAACCGGCACTCTTGTCTATCGGGTTTCCGACAAGACGCAGCGCATCGCGTTGTCACTGACAGGAAACTGCATTACTTCGGAGGAAACGCTGCTACGGCAGTTTCCCATCCGCATCAACGATGACCTGCGCATGTCAGCCAACCACTATGACCTTGGCATCATGCACAAGGGCGAGACCAAACAGCGCGGCATTGTCGTGCTACATCGCGACGAAGGGAACCGACAGGAGTACATCCCCGTCACCTTCTCCGTTGGCAAAGACATGGAGACAGGAATCCATCATGTCAGCCAGACCCTCAAAGTCCGGTCACTCAAACAGGAAGTAACGACCACCATCATCTACGATGTGCTCGTAAAATAAAATGTTACTTTGTAACAATAATACGACGAAATGAACGTTTTTTTATAGTGAGAAAACAAATATAATTACCTTTGCAGCATCATTGCAAAAAAACTTAAACCTAAAAAATATCTGAATGAAAACAACAGCAAGAATACTGTTCCTTCTTTTCGCCCTGGCTGGTCTGACGACTGGACATGCACAGACACCTCTGATGCTGGGCGAACACCATGCACAACTCCGCCTGCAGCAGAACGGCCGATATGTGCTTCTGCCGGTTCAGGAACGTGAAGAGAATGCACACGTCAGGGTCATCGTCGACAACCGCGAGGTGCAGGCTCTCAATGTACGGTTGGCTGTCGACAAGGCCGACTACTGTGTGCCTCTCGACATCAGCCGCTTCGAATCGGAAAGCGTACTGCTCGACATCACCTTCCACGGTGACCGCCGGACAACGGGGGCAGTGAAGGACTTCGTGTGTTGGCGAGAAATGAAACAGACCGACACCTACGACACCACCAACCGCGAGCGCTTCCGCCCGCACTACCACCACACGCCGCTCTACGGCTGGATGAACGACCCGAACGGCATGTTCTATAAAGATGGAGAGTTTCATCTCTACTACCAATGGAACCCCTATGGCTCACAATGGGAGAACATGACCTGGGGTCACTCAACGAGCCGTGACCTCATCCATTGGACTGCTCAGCCCACCGCTATTGAACCTGATGCACAAGGAACCATCTTCAGCGGATCCTGCGTGGTCGACAAGAAACACGACGAGGTGGTGGCTTTCTACACTTCTGCTGGTCAGCATCAGACGCAGTCGACAGCAGTTTCGAAGGACAACGGACTTACTTTCACAAAATATGACCGAAATCCCATCCTCACCTCTCCAGAACCCGACTTCCGTGATCCGAAGGCATTTTGGAATGCCGACATCCAACGTTGGAACTTGATACTGGCCGTCGGACAGGAAATGCGCATCTACTCATCGGCAGACTTGAAGGAATGGACCTACGAGAGTTCATTCGGACAAGGACTGGGCTGTCACGACGGTGTATGGGAGTGTCCTGACTTGATGAAGCTGCAGGTACGCGGCACGTCGGAGCAGAAGTGGCTCCTCATCTGCAACATCAACCCTGGCGGACCTTTTGGCGGTTCTGCCACACAATATTTTGTCGGACAGTTCGACGGACATCGCTTCACCTGTGAACACAAGGACACTCGCTGGATGGACTATGGCAAAGACCACTATGCCACCGTCACCTTCGACAATGCTCCCGACAGCCGCCGCATCGCTGTGGCATGGATGTCGAACTGGCAGTATGCCAATCAGGTGCCCACCCAGCAGTTCCGGTCGGCCAACACCATCGCCCGTGACCTCGACCTTTTTGAATACGAAGGAGAAACCTACGTCGGTGTGACACCCGTCCGCGAGATGACGGCCGCACGCGGCAAAACTCAGAAGCAACTGACGGAGGCCTGCGAAGTAGTGGTCGACATGAAGGGTTCGGCCGACATCATCCTCTCCAACACTAAAGGCGAGCAGGTGGTGATGCACTATGACGACAAGGAGCGCACATTCGCGATAGACCGCACGGACAGTGGAGACACCTCATTCAGTGATGCATTCGCCTGCACGACAACAGCTCCCGTTCGTGGACAGATGCGCCAGTTGCGGCTCTTCATCGACGCTTGCAGCATCGAGGCCTTCGATGCCGAAGGACACATGGCGATGACCAACCTTGTCTTCCCCTCTGAGCCTTATAGCCATATAAGGGTAAAGGGCGGTAAGGCGACCGTATACCCCATCGTAATGAAAAAATGAAATAAAAATATCAAAAACAAAACAAGGAAGAAATGAAACAGAACAAAACCCTTACGCTCATCCCCGTGATGCTTGCGTTCTTCGCCATGGGATTTGTTGACTTGGTCGGTATTGCCTCAAACTTCGTAAAGAACGACCTTCAACTTTCCGACTCCGTAGCCAACATCCTGCCATCACTCGTATTCTTCTGGTTCCTCATCTTCTCAGTGCCCACGGGAGTGCTGATGAACAAAATAGGCCGTAAGAAGACCGTTATGCTCTCACTGCTGGTGACCCTCGTATCGCTTGTCATGCCCATCTTCGGCAACTCTTTCGCAGTGATGCTCCTGTCATTCTCGCTGCTCGGTATCGGAAACGCCATCATGCAAACCTCACTGAACCCACTCATAGCTGCCATCACCGGTGGCAAGAACTTGGCATCGACACTGACCTTCGGACAATTTGTCAAAGCCATTGCATCCTTCTCCGCACCCTACCTCGCCACATGGGGCGCCACGAAGGCCATCCCCGACTTCGGCCTCGACTGGAGAGTACTCTTCCTCATCTTCCTGATTATCGGCACCGTGGCCACCTTGTGGCTGGGGCTGACACCCATCGAAGAAGAAAAGAATGAAGACCGGGAGACAACAGCATCCGTCGGCCGACAGTTTGCCGGAAGCGTGAAACTGCTGACCGAACCCATTGTCCTGCTCTCCTTCATCGCCATCATGTGCCATGTCGGCACCGACGTGGGCATCAACACTACGGCACCGAAAATCCTGATGGAACGACTCGGCATCGACCTCAATGCCGCTGCCTTCGCCACGTCGCTATACTTTATATTCCGCACTATCGGCTGCCTGACAGGGTCTTTCTTCCTGCGCGTCATGAAGACAAGGACGTTCTACATAGCCAGCGTCGTCATGATTGCACTCGGCATCCTGCTGCTGTCCTATGAGACAAACCAGTGGATGCTTTATGCAGCCATCGCACTCGTAGGATTCGGCAACTCCAATGTCTTCTCGATGATAATGTCACAGGCACTGCTCTCTGTGCCCGAGAAACAGAACGAAGTGTCAGGCCTGATGATCATGGGCCTTTTCGGTGGCACCGTCTTCCCCCTGCTCATGGGTATATGCAGCGATGCCGTCGGCCGTCAGGCTGGAGCCGTCTTCGTGCTGGCCATCGCCACGCTATACCTTATCTTCTATACAAAGAATGTGAAAAAGTAAACAAGAAAATTTTAGTTGACAAGTAAACGAGTTGACAAGTAAACAATTTATTACTCATTACTCATTTCTCATTACTCATTATGAAAAGATATATAGTAGGACTGGGCGAAGCACTCTGGGATGTGCTGCCCGAAGGAAAGAAACTCGGCGGAGCTCCCGCCAACTTCGCTTATCACGCCGGCCAGTTCGTCGGACAGGAGAATACACTCGCCGTCAGCGCACTGGGTGAAGACAAACTCGCCGAAGAGACCATAGCCTCGCTCGAGGAACACGGACTGAAGTATATAATGCCGCGCGTGCCCTACCCCACGGGCACCGTTCAGGTGACACTCGACGAACAAGGCATCCCGTCGTATAACATCAAGGAGAATGTAGCATGGGACAACATCCCCATGAACAGCGACATCGAAGAAGTGGCGCGCAACTGCCGCGCCGTATGCTTCGGCTCGCTGGCACAGCGCAACGTCGTCTCGCGCGAGACCATCCAGCGGTTCCTCGACCTCACACCTGCCGACTGCGTGAAGATTTTCGACATCAACCTGCGCCAGCAGTTCTATACAAAAGAGATTATACAAGAGTCGATGCGGCGTTGTAACATACTGAAGATTAACGACGAGGAGTTAGTCATCATCGGTCGTATGTTCGGCTACCCCGGCCTGGACATCGAGAACAAGTGCTGGCTCATCCTCGGCAAATACAACCTCGACATGCTCGTGCTCACCTGCGGCACCAATGGCTCCTATGTCTTCACGCCCGGACATGTGTCGTTCCAAGAGACACCGAAAGTAGAAGTGGCCGATACCGTCGGTGCCGGCGACTCGTTCACAGGTTCTTTCTGTGCAGCCATCCTCAACGGCAAGAGTGTGCCCGAAGCCCATAAGCTGGCCGTCAACGTATCAGCCTTCGTCTGCACACAAAACGGCGCCATGCCCATCGTGCCTGAAGAAATGAAAAAGTAAATTTCTCATTTCTCATTCCTCATTTCTCATTTTTTTCGTATCTTTGCAGGCAGAAAAGAAGAAAACCCATGAACGAAGAACAAAAACTACGGATGGAGCAGTTGGTAGAGGAACTCAACCGAGCTTCCGATGCCTATTACAACGGACAAAGCGAACTGATGACCGACTATGAGTGGGACGCACGCTTCGACGAGCTCAAACGTCTGGAGGAAGCAACAGGCACCATACTGCCCGACTCACCCACCAACCGCGTGTCCGAAGACAACGTAGAGGGACAGAAAGAAGCACATGAGTTTCCTGCACTCTCGCTGGCAAAGACCAAACAAGTGAGCGAGCTGGCAAAATGGGCTGAGGGAAGGCCGATATGGATGTCGTGGAAACTCGACGGACTCACACTCGTCGTCACCTACGACAATGGCCGCCTCACCAAGGTCGTGACACGAGGCAACGGACACATCGGCACCAACATCACACACCTGGCACCAGCCATCAACGGACTGCTCGCCACTATACCCGCCAAAGAGCACACCGTTGTCCGCGGCGAAGCTGTCATCGCCTACGATGACTTCGAACGTTTCCTCATCGAGAGCGGTGAGGACTATGCCAATCCGCGCAATCTCGCATCAGGGTCATTGACGCTGAAGGATATCGAAGAGGTAAAGCGCAGAAATATCCGATGGATACCCTTCACATTGCTCACACCACAGATTGGCGTATCGAAAGGCGAAGGGTTGGAGTGGCTCAAGAAGCAAGGGCTGACACCCGTCGACAATGAACTCATCAGCAACCCCACCGCCGAAAACTTACAGCACGTCATCAGCCACTGGCAACCCGACCACTGCCCTTATCCCGTTGACGGCCTTGTCATCAGCTACGACGACACGGAATACGCCCGGACAGGAAGCGTCACCGGACATCATGCCACGCGCGCTGGACTGGCTTTCAAATGGCAGGACGAAGCCGCCGCGACCGAGCTCGAGGAAGTGGAATGGTCGTGTGCCGCCTCGACGATATCGCCAGTGGCCATCTTCCGCCCCGTAGAACTCGAAGGCACCACCGTCAAACGGGCTTCACTCTGCAACATCAGCGAATGTGAACGACTCGGCATCGGCGGCAAAGGCACACGCCTACAGGTCATCAAAGCCAACAAGATCATCCCGAAAGTCATCAAGGTCGATGAGACCATCGGCACCTTTTTCGTCCCGACCCAATGTCCCGTATGTCATCACGACACCGTCGTCGTTACCAGTGAAGCCAGCGGCACCCGCACCCTCCACTGCACCAATCCCGGCTGTCCGGCTAAGCAGCTGAAGAAGTTCGCCCGCTTCGTCTCGAAAGAAGGCATGAACATCGACGGCATCAGCGGACAGACCCTTTCGAAATTCATCAACCTCGGCTGGATCAGTGAGTACGACGATCTCTACCGGCTGAATCGGCATATCCGCGAACTCGCACTGATGGAAGGCTTCGGCGAACGCTCGGCAACGAACATCATGCGGTCGATAGAGAAGTCACGCAACGTCGACGCCCAACATCTGCTCATCGCCCTGAGTATCCCGAAGTGCGGAGGCGACGTAGCCAAGCGACTGCTCAGTCACTACGACATCGAGGCACTGATCGCTGCCTGCCAGACAGAGACACCTCCCGAGGAGGTATTCCCACATATCGATGGCATCGGTCCCGAGCGGTCGGCACTCATCGTCGGCTGGTTCCGCAACGAAGACAACCTGGCCATGCTGCGCCGGCTGATGCAGGAAATCACCATTCAGCAGCCGCAGCTGGCACCCACTGGAAAGCAGTGCGAAGGACTTACCTTTGTCATCACAGGCGACGTCCATCACTATAAGAACCGCAACGAGCTCAAAGCCTACATCGAGAGCCAGGGCGGGCGAGTGGCAGGTAGCGTGAGCGGTTCAACTTCCTTCCTCATCAACAACGATGTAACGTCGACATCAGGAAAAAACCAGAAAGCCCAACAGCTGGGCATCCCCATCATCTCCGAAGACGACTTCATCAGCCGCTTCGCCAACGAAAGCCCCGCCCCCAAAAGCCAACCCGTAGAAGGCAACCTGTTCGGATAAAAAGGGAGCTACTTTATTTAGTTACCTTTTGTCCTGAACGCCAAAGACATGCCATTGTTCTTGTGGAAAGTTCAGTTTGATGACACGTTTCTTAACCTGGAACTGCTCTTTGACAACAGCCAGCGTACGGTTCATGCTCTTCACTTTTGCAGCCAATTCGGCGCGCAGACGGTCACACTCTTCATTGGCTGCACTCAATGCTTCGATGTCGGCTTCCATTGTCCGCAAGTCGTCGGACGTGACTCCATACTTCTGCACTTCTTTCAAGTTGCGGAGAAGCCCACTTTGCAGGTTTTTACTCTTTTCAATCTGTAGTTCAATTGTCTTTGCCATAGCTTTTTCATTTAATAAATAATAGTTTGCCCATACACGCTAAGACACAGCCTCTCAGCGGTGATGAGTAATCGCAAAAATACAAAATATATTCGATAAAAAAGCCTTATGGAAAACACCGTTTTTTGTTTTTTTAACCCCAAAACGCCTGCTGTTTAACGACTTTTCGCAACAAAAAGCCCACCCCCTAACACCTCGGAAGGGGGTTAGGGGGTGGGTGGATGTCAGTTTGTGAATTCTATCTATTTCTTCACAACCTTACGGCCTGACTGGATGTAGACTCCCTTCAAGGGATAACCTCCCAGACGACGGCCCTGAAGGTCGTAGAGTGGGGACTTGCTGTTCTGCTCGGCTGCAATGATGCTGACAGACATCAACTCGTTGGCAAAGGGTAAGGTGACGAAGTGGTCGTCGGTGATGTTGTCCTTGTCGCCGACATAGTCGTTGGCAATGCTGCCGACAATTGTCTCAGCAAGGGCGTCGGTGTCAAGGCCGGCAGAGGCAAAGCCTTCCTTGATCATCGGGGTAATGACGGCGGGCAGGGTGTTCAGCGAGTCGAAGAACGCATCGAAGCCGGCCTTCACATCGTCGATAAGTTTCTGTGCATCTTTCTGGGGCTCATTACCTTCACGGAATGTAGTGATGACATTGAGAATGGGTTGAGTGAGCGTGTTGTTGACGCGAGAGGCCAGATCTTCAGGTGACTCGGGCAGACGCATGAAGTCATTCTTGTTGAAGGGGTCGACGTCAGGGTCATAGTCGAAGGTGAAGTTATCCTGGAAAATGGCATCGATGACTTCCCAGTTCTCGGCACATGTCTTTGCTACGGCCATGGGAGCAGCATTTACAAGATATTCTTCTGCAGAAAGATACTTGTTTTCACCGTCGATTTCATCAGCCTTATTGAAGATGGGACGAGTGACAATGGTGAGCTCGTCACCGTCGATGATCACCTGACGATAGCTGCTGTACATGGATCGCAAAGACTCCGTCACTATCTGATAGTAACTGTTATCGGAGTCCTCAAAGATGACTTTCTGAATGTCTGAACACTGAAGGTCGCCACAGAATACTGCCCATACGCCCATATTTAGGAAGGCATCCTGAATGTCTTGATTGTCCACTTCGTAAGGCTCGGTGGCTCCATCCTCTTCTTCGTCACCTCCGATGAACGAGCCGATATCTGAGCTTTCCTTGTTGACAAGCGAACCCAATACTTCATATCCGTCGAAAGGTGCCGAGACAAGATGGTTCATCATAACAATGACCTTACGAGTTCCTGCCTTGGCTATAACGCCACGCATCCATTCAAGGGTCTCTTTCGTGATACGGCCATCTGTGACAAGGACGTCGTCCTCTGAAGGCGCCTCGCCGGCTCGTTCGTTTTCGCTGTAGCGGTTGTCGTCGAGGCAGATGACGGTCAGTTTGTCATTGGGGTAGATGACATACGACAATGAGTTCGCATCACGTTCAACGGCAGCGCCGTAGCCGAAATCAGTATAGATGTCGGCAAATTGTTCTGCAGTTATATTCTCAGCGTACATCTCATCATCACCATCAAATGATTTGGCATTAGGATTGTTGATGTCGCTGCTGCCAGGGATGACATAGACCTTGATGCCAGCCTCGGCGACGGGCTTGAGCAGCTCGGCCATCAGCTCGTGACTCTTCTTCTCACCGGCCATCGTCAGGTTACCTGTGATGAAAAGGGCATTAGGCTTCTGCAATATCACCTGGTTGAGGGCAGCCTTCACCACCTCAGAACTCTGCAGATAGGAAGCATAGGAAGCTGTTGCGGGAACATTCTCCAAGTTTACCAGTTCTGGAGCCAACATCTCCATGTCGCTCATGACGATGAAGCTGTAGTCGCCCTTGGCAAATTCGGGATAAGCCACAGTGAAGGAACCTTCCTGAAGTCCACTCACAGGAGCGCCTGACACATCGAAGGCACGAACATGATAGACACCAGGCTCAAAGCCATTGAAAGTGCAGCTGCCTTCATTAAAGCGGGCATTGCCCTCAACGGCATAGGTTTGCTTTTGAGGAACAATATCGAAAGCACGATAAACTGCCACCTGAGAACCAGCTGCAAGATTCTCGAACTTGACAGACACGCTTTCGCCGGCCTTCGGATTCTCATTGTCAACGGAGATTGCAGGCTTATGGACGGTGGGAGTCCCGCCTTCAAGCACCTTGATGGTGGTCTTGAAGTCTGCCTGCACATGATCAAAGGCCTCTTCGCCATTGTCGTTCTTCGGCAGGATGGAGGACTCGGTCGACGTGCAGTAGACACGCGTCCCAAGCGCATCCTGGACAGAGTTGAAACGTTCAATGTTATCTTCCTCGTCGCCGACGATATAGTCGAGTTCATATTCGCCGGCTACACCATCGTTGATGACCTTAAAGTTGAAGGCAATAGAGTCGCAGCTGTTGCTGCCAGACCCTTGCAAACCGGCACGATGTTTCTCGTTGGTCACAAAGGCCACCCATGTGTAGCCATCCTTCGGGTTCGACTGGTTGTAAAAAGAACTCAGCAAGGCGCTGTAGTGCATGTCGCCCTTCAGGGCACCGGGGCCTTCGGGCTTGTTTACGGGGTCGCCGTCGTCGGCAGGAATGACGACACCATCCTTAGCATACTGCTCGTAGGCACCTTCTTCCACCAGCACATCCCAGTTCAAGGGTACACGCACGGCAAAGATACCAAACGTTGTAACTGAACCGTTGTTGTTGTCATTCACAACGACGATACGGCCGACATAGGCTTCGTTGGGGTTGACTTCCTTCGGGGCTGCAATGCGTCCGAACTTGTAGCATGAAGCCAATGAGGCAATGGCCACAAGGGCCACCAGCCAACTTCTTAAAGTCTCTTTTCTTTTCATGATTTTGTGTTTTATTTAATAAATGTGGTACTGTCTTCATAAGTATGACGAATCATTGGTGGCGAAACACTAATTGATTGTTTTCTTTTTTGATATTCAGTAACTTTTATGGTCGGCCGAATAGAACTGACACCTTATCGGTTCACCAACGACAGAGTCTTGGATGTTTTAATCTCTATCACATAAAAATATAGTTTTTCGTATAATTTCTCATTCAGCATTCCTCATTTCTTATTTTATTTAGTACCTTTGCACTCAAAATATTCAGAAACCATGCGAATTGACATTATCACCGTATTGCCCGAAATGATCGAGGGCTTTGTTCACGAAAGCATCCTTGCACGGGCCGAAAAAAAAGGATTGGCCGAAATACACCTTCACAACTTGCGCGACTATACGCTGGACAAGTGGCGGCGCGTCGATGACTACCCCTACGGCGGATTTGCAGGAATGGTGATGCAGTGCGAACCCATCGACCGATGCATCTCTGCCCTGAAGACAGAACGCACCTACGACGAAGTCATCTTCACTTCGCCCGACGGAGAGCAGTTCAACCAACATGTCGCCAACGAGCTCTCGATGCTTGAGAACATCATCATTCTCTGCGGCCACTACAAAGGCATCGACCATCGCATACGCGAACATCTTATAACGCGTGAAATATCCATCGGCGACTATGTCCTGACAGGCGGAGAACTGGCAGCCGCGATTATGGCTGACGCCATTGTCAGGGTAGTGCCCGGCGTTATCGGCGACGAACAGAGCGCCCTGAGCGACTGTTTCCAGGACGACATGCTGTCGGCTCCCATCTACACCCGACCCGCCGACTACAAAGGATGGAAAGTGCCCGAAATACTCTTGTCGGGCAACGAGGCAAAAATTAAGCAGTGGGAACTCGACCAGGCGATGGAACGCACGCGCCGGCTGCGCCCCGACCTGCTCAAGAAATAAAAAGTGTTTAAAAATCATTACTTTTTACTATTTTCTCGATTTATATTATTAACTTTGCATCTTCTTTTAACAACAAATTGAAACATGTTCAGCAAAAAGACATATATCCAACGGCGAGAGGAGCTGAAAAAGCTCGTCGGCAAAGGCCTCATCGTACTGTTCGGCAACAACGAGTCGCCCAACAACTGCCCTGACAACGCCTATTACCCGTTTCGGCAGGATGCGTCGTTCGCCTATTATTTCGGTGTCCAGCGCGACGGACTGGTGGGCATCATCGACATCGACAACAACCGTGAAATGCTCATCGGCGACGACATCGACATTGAAGACATCGTATGGTACGGCTCCGTCGACAGCGTCAGTGATATGGCTGCCCAATCGGGCGTCGCCCTTTCGGCCCCGATGAAAGAGCTGCAGCCGATGGTCGACCGCGCCAAAGGTCAGGGTCAGGAGATTCATTTCCTTCCACCCTATCGTCACGACACGATGATACAAATCATGGACCTTCTGGGCATTCATCCTTCTCAGCAGAAGGCCGCCGCGTCGGTGACACTCATCAAGGCAATCGTCAAGATGCGGTCGACGAAAACCGCCGAAGAGATTAAGGAACTGGAGAAGGCGGCTGTCATCGGCTATAAGATGCACACGGCAGCCATGCGCACGACACGCCCCGGACTGACTGAGAAATATGTCGGAGGCATTGTCGACGGCATCAGCCACTCCTACGGACTGCAGGTCAGTTTCCCCACCATCTTCACCCAGCACGGAGAGATTATGCACGGAGCACCCTCGATGGAGGTCTTGGAAAGCGGACGCCTCGTACTGTGCGACGCAGGAGCAGAGAGCATCGAAGGCTACTGCTCAGACAACACCCGGACCTATCCCGTCAACGGTCACTTCACTCAACGCCAACTCGAGATATACTCGATTGTCGAGGAATGTCACGACCTCGCCCTCAGCATCGCCAAACCCAGCGTGAAATACTTCGATGTACACATGGCTGTATGCCGCCTGATGACCGAACGGCTGAAAGAACTCGGACTGATGCGCGGCGATACCGACGAAGCCGTCATGGCCGGTGCCCATGCCATGTTCCTGCCTCACGGACTGGGGCACATGATGGGAATGGACG
This sequence comes from Prevotella sp., assembly GCA_017445845.1. Lineage (GTDB taxonomy): Bacteria > Bacteroidota > Bacteroidia > Bacteroidales > Bacteroidaceae > Prevotella. Next base: position 15,113 of record JAFSRY010000036.1, on the reverse strand, counting down.
TTCACGACATGGAGGCACTCGGACAAATCTACGTGGGCTTCGACGAAGAGACGCAGCCGCGCCTCGACCAGTTCGGCACCAACGCCCTCCGCATGGGACGACGTCTGGAGGAGGGATTTGTCGTCACCGACGAACCCGGCATCTACTTCATCCCAGACCTCATCGACGACTGGCGCCGAAGCGGACATTGCGCAGAATACCTCAACTTCGACCTGCTCGACAGCTATAAGGACTTCGGAGGCATCCGCATCGAAGACGACCTGCTCATCACTGCCGACGGATGCCGCTTCATCGGTAAAGACCGCATACCCTATCACCCGAAGGATGTCGAAGCATTCATGCAACAAGACAAATAACCAAATTCCGTAAATACATAAAATCTTTAGGTAAAAATGAAAAAAATCATGACATTGGCTCTGATGGCCATCTTTGCCGTCGGTGCTCAGGCTCAGAAGGACGATGCCGGCAAGCCCGTATTCACCGTCGTCAAGGAAAACCCAATTACCAGTATCAAGAACCAAAACCGCAGCGGCACCTGCTGGGACTTTTCAACGCTCTCCTATTTCGAGGCTGAAATTCTGAAAAAGAGCGGCAAGACCTATGACCTCTGCGAAGCTTTCGTGGCCAACAAGACCTACATGGACCGTGCCGTACAGGTCGTACGCCTACATGGTGACTGCCAGTTTGCACAGGGCGGTTCGGCTTACGATGTCTTCTACGCTCTCAAGAACTACGGCATCTGCCCCGAGGACGCCATGCCCGCAGCGGGCTCTCTCTATGGTGACTCGCTGAACAATTTCACCGAGTTCTTCTCCATTCTCGAACCCTATGTGGCTTCGGTATCGAAGAGCACCGCAAAAAAACTCTCCTCACAGTGGAAGGTCGGTTTCCAGGGTATCCTCGACGCCTATCTCGGACAGTGCCCGGAGAAGTTCACCTATGAAGGCAAGGAATATACCCCGCAGAGCTTCGCCCAGAGCCTCGGACTCGACTGGGACGACTATGTGAGCATCACCAGCTATACTCACCACCCCTTCTACACGGAGTTCCCTGTCGAAGTGCAGGATAACTGGCGTAATCCCGGCTCGTGGAACCTGCCGATGGACGAGATGATGGAAGTCATCGACTATGCCGTCATGAATGGCTACACCGTAGCATGGGGCGGCGACGTTTCAGAAGAAGGCTTCACCCGCAAAGGCACTGCCTATTGGTACAACACGCAGGACCGCAGTCTGCAGGGCAGCGACATGGCCCACTGGCTGAAGCTGTCGCCCGCTGAGCGCCGTTCACAAGTCGACTCGCTGGGATGCCGCGTACAGGAACTTGTACCCACTCAGGAACAGCGTCAGGAGCGCTTCGACAACTGGCAGCTCACCGACGACCACGGTATGCTCATCTACGGTATCGCCAAAGACCAGTACGGCAAAGAGTATTACATGGTGAAAAACTCATGGGGTGAGACCGGCGACTACAAAGGCATCTGGTATATGACCAAAGCCTTCATCGCCGCCAACACCATGGACTATATGGTCAACAAGAACGCCGTGCCTAAGAAAATCCGCAAGAAACTCGGCATCTAAACACAGGCCGAAAGGCCGGCAACCCATGATAACTTTGGCTACAGGAGAATACAATGTAGCCAAAGTTATCTTTCGTTTTAACCTCTTTCACATATATACTGGAAAAATGGCTGTCCCAACACCCCAGCGCCCAGCAGGTAAGTGATGGCGAAATGCAAAACGACAATGAATAACCGCAAACATACTATGAAAGCTTTGGCATTGTTGTTGCTGACAACACTGCTCTCTTCGTGCGCGACCATCATCTCCGGCACCACTGCTCCCATCTACCTCGAAGGTGACGTCGACGAGCCATTGACCATTGTCACCAGCCATAGCGAATACAACGACGTATCACTACCCACCAGAGTTAAAGTGAAGCGTCGCAACCTCGACGGACAGCATATTCGCATCAGCTCGGAGAACTATGCCTACAGCGACATCGTATTAAAAAAGACGTTTAACCCATGGTCCATAGCAAGTGCATCGATGTATGGCATCCCCCTTGTCGTTGACCTGACGACCCATGCCTCCGAAAATCCTATGCAAGACCACTTTTTCATCACACCGGCAGCACCAAGCACACAAGCCGACTCTCTGCATCGGGCGGACTCGCTGAGATGGGCAGAGATGGAGGAGGAAAACAGAAAAGCAAGGGTACTGTCACGCCAACTGCCAGAACGCTATCCAAGACATGAGTTGCGGGGAAGCATTGGAATCGGAGCCTGCCAGTCTGACCACGACAGGAACAAAATACGGGACCCCTATATGGAGCGTTTTAATCTGGGTACAGATTTTCAATGCGGCAACATTTTCGGCGACGCTTATCCACAGGCTGGTGCGGAATATCATTACCGGCTCAACAGAAAATGGGAAGTAGGAATGTTGGCCAACTGGGGACGGTACACTGAGAGCTATTTCGGAAAGACCGGCAAATGGTCAACTCAGAATACCGACGACATGTATGACCAAAGCGACATGGACGTCTCAGCCTCAGAAGACAGCCGTTTTTTCGTCATTGCCCCATCGGTCAGATATACATGGATGGAGTCCAAAGGATTTCGCTGCTACTCACGCATTGCCCTCGGAGCACTGCGAAACCACAACACATTCGGCTATATTGTGTGCGATAAACCTTTTGACCTGATTCCTTTCAAAGATCAGAAAATTGTAGAGTATAAGGATATAGACAAAATCATATGGCGAGCCACCGGACAACTGACAGCAATAGGCGGTACTGCCGGCTTCAGCCACTTCCAGATATTCGGCGAGTTAGGCTATGGTAGTCTGGGAATAGTCCGTCTTGGAGCGAGCATTTTGTTCTGACGACAAGACTGCTACTCCAGCAAAAAAGATGGGGATGCGTCCGACTGGACACATCCCCATTGCTATTATATTTGTTGTTAAATGTTATTAATCTCACGATTGGGAGGAAAGACCCTTGTTGTTACTTCAGGTCAATCTGATTTCCCAAATGTACTGCCTGTGCAACTATCGCTGCAACAACGGCGAAAACCAGTAATGTTACCATAATTCTTTTTACCTTTCTCTTTAAATTTTATTATCCTGAGGCCCTGCGCATCGGGCCGATAGGGCTTTTCACTGCCCTTACACTAGTGTTTTGTTATCGGGTGCAAAGGTACGCACTTTCCGTTGTGTTCGCAAACAATTTTTCTTTTTTAGCCTCAGAAAGGGGGTTTTTGTTGACGCGAGTCAAAGAAAAGCCCCCTCTTCGCTGTGAACAAAACATAAAAAGTGAGTGGATTTTTTGGCATTGCGGCTTGTTTTGACTAATTTTGCTTTTTGAAATGAAGAATATCGGCAGTAAGACCATCAACGTATTGTTGTCGCTCCTTCTCGGAGGTGGCATTCTCTATTGGATGTATCGCGACTTCGACTTCCATCAGGTGAGCCAGGTGTTGGTTCATGAAATGCGATGGGAGTGGATGTTGCTGTCGTTCCCCTTCGGCATCATGGCACAGGTGCTCAGAGGCTGGCGATGGAAACAGACGCTGGAACCCGCTGGCGAGAAAGCCCGACGAAAAACATTGGTTGACGCCGTTTTCATCTCGTATGCCACCAGCCTCCTCATTCCGCGCATCGGCGAATTGGTGCGCTGCGGAGTGCTGAAGCGGTGCGACGGTGTGTCATTCCCCAAGGCACTGGGAACAGTTGTCACCGAACGCGCCATCGACACGCTGGTGGTATTGGTCATAACGGCCTGCACCCTGCTGTGGCAGATGAGTTTATTCGGTACTTTCTTCGAACGTACGGGCGTCAACCTCAACTACCTCCTTCATGGCTTTTCCATCACGGGGTGGATGGTCACGGCGCTGTGTATAGCCATGATAGGCCTGCTGGCGTGGCGGCTCTATCATCGCCTATATATATATAATAAGGTACGCGAGACCATCAACGGCATTTGGCAGGGCGTAGTCTCGCTGAAAAACGTCAGTAACGTACCGCTGTTCATTGCCTTCACATTAGGCATTTGGCTGTGCTACTTCCTCCACTATTACCTGACGTTCTTCTGCTTCGATGCCACCAAAGACCTCGGGATGTCGTGTGCACTGGTGACTTTCATCGTGGGCAGCATCGCCGTCATCGTACCCACACCCAACGGTGCCGGACCATGGCATTTCGCCATAAAGACCATGCTTATCCTCTACGGCGTAGCCGAAAACGAAGCCCTCTTCTTCGTCCTCATCGTTCACGGTGTACAGACTTTGCTCGTCGTCCTGCTGGGAATATTCGGAGGAGTAAGGAGTCTCATCCTCTCATCCTCAACAGAAGAAGACATTCATCCAAACCCCAAATCTCAAACTTCAAACTTCAAATAATACTCCTATGAACAACGAAATCAGAAACTTGAAGCCTGAGTGCATCTGGCGCAACTTCGATGCACTGACTGAGGTGCCGCGTCCCAGTGGACACCTTGAGAAAGTACAACAATTCTTGCTCGACTTCGGAAAGAAAGTCGGCGTGGAAGTATTTAAGGACGAAGGCAACAACATCGTCATGCGTAAGCCCGCATCGGCCGGAATGGAAAACAGAAAGGGAGTCATCCTGCAGGCTCACATGGACATGGTGCCGCAGAAGACACCCGAGTCAACCCATAACTTCGAAACCGACCCTATCCAGACCTGGATTGACGGTGAGTGGGTGAAGGCAAAGAACACTACACTTGGGGCCGACAACGGACTTGGCGTTGCCGCCATCATGGCTATCATGGAAGACAAGACACTGAAGCACGGTCCTATCGAGGCCCTCATCACAGCCGACGAAGAGACGGGAATGTATGGTGCCAACGACCTTCCCGAAAAAATGCTGCAAGGCGACATCCTCCTCAACCTCGACTCTGAGACATGGGGAAAGTTCGTCATCGGCTCTGCAGGAGGTATCGATGTCACTGCAACCCTCGACTATAAGGAAGCCGAGACCGACCCGGAAGACGCAGCTGTAAAGGTAACCCTGAAAGGCTTGCGCGGCGGACACTCCGGTCTGGAAATCCATGAGGGTCGCGGCAATGCCAACAAGATGATGGTGCAGGTCGTTCGCGAAGCCATCGAGGTTTGCGAGGCTCGCTTGGCTTCATGGCACGGTGGCAACATGCGCAACGCCATTCCTTTTAAGGCCGAAGTAGTACTGACACTGCCGAAGGAAAACATAGACGCACTGAAGGAACTCGTCAGCGATTACCTGGCCGACTTTACCGACCAATACAAAACAATTGAAAGCGGCATCGAGCTGTTCTGCGAAGAGGTGGAAGCACCGAAGACAGAACTGCCCGTGGAAATCCAAGACAACATCGTCGATGCCATCTATGCCTGCCACAACGGCGTACTGCGTATGATACCCAGCTACCCCAGCGTCGTCGAAACGTCCAGCAACCTCGCCATCATCGACATCGAAGGCGGCAAGGCTGCCCTGAAGATATTGGCCCGGTCAAGTCGCGAAGACATGAAGGAATACATCGTCAACACCCTTGAGAGCTGCTTCAACATGGCAGGCATGAAGGTAGAGACGGCAGGCTCGTATGGGGGATGGGATCCAAACCCCGACTCAGAAATACTGCACCTGCTGTTGAAAGTCTATAAGGAACTGAACGGCGAGGACGGCATCATACAGGTCGACCATGCCGGACTGGAGTGCTCCGTCATCCTCGGCAAGTACCCACATCTCGATGTCGTCTCCCTCGGACCCACGATGAAGAGCCCACACACCACCACCGAGCGCGCCCTCATCAAGACCGTCGCCCCCTTCTGGGAACTACTCAAGAAGACCCTCGAGGAAATCCCTGAGAAATAAGCAAAAAACTGCCCTGCCCCTCCCTCTATCGGGGAAGGGCAGTTTTTTTTGTCATTTTATTTCACTTTTTCATTTTTATTTTGTAACTTTGCAGCCGATTTTATAATACAACCATTTATTATCAAAAAGTATGGACGATTATCCGGCGAATAGTATGAACTATGAAGGCTGAGGATTAAGCATCCTGAATGCTAATCTTCGGTCAGTACATGAATTATTATTGAAGATTAGCACGATGAAGACGTACTGGAACACCACCGGAGGGCTGAAGGCTCTCAACGAATGGCAGCCCGGCTGCTGGATACAAGTGACTTGTCCGACGGAAGACGACCGTCGTGAACTGGAAGAACGCTTCCAAATTCCCGATTATTTCATGAGCGACATCAGCGATACCGATGAGCGTGCCCGCTATGAGTACGACGACGGTTGGATGCTCATCATTCTTCGTATTCCCCATGTGAAGGAGATACGGTCGCGCACCCCCTATACGACATTGCCCCTGGGTATCATCCACAAGCGCGATGTCACTATTACCGTCTGCTACTACGAGACGAACATGATGATAGACTTCATCAGCTATCAGCAGAAACGGGGCCTCGGCTTCACCGACTTTGTCGACATGACGTTCCGGCTGTTCCTCTCCTCCGCCGTCTGGTATCTGAAGCGGCTCAAGCAGATCAGTTCACTTATCGACCGCGCCAAGCATAACCTCGACCACGATGTCAACAACGAAAGCCTCATCGGACTGTCGCGACTGCAAGACTCACTGACTTACTTCATCACCTCCATCCGAGGCAATGAAACCCTGCTGGCCAAACTGAAGTTCAAACTGCAAGTCGACGAACTCGATGCCGACCTCATCGAAGACGTGAATATCGAGATGACACAGGCCCGTGAGACGGCCAGCATCTACTCCAACATCCTTGAGTCCACGATGGATACCTACCAGAGTGTCATCAACAACAACATGAACACCGTGATGCGTACCCTCACATCGGTCACCATCATCCTGATGATTCCCACTCTTGTGACCTCTATGTTCGGTATGAACCTCATCAACGGAATGGAAAATTGGACCATTGGATTCCCCATTGCCATCGTCCTCTCTATCCTGGTGAGTGCACTCACATGGTTCTTCCTCAACTACCGCAGGCTTCTCTGATTTAAGCACCTCTGTCTGGAAGTACGACTGCAGCAACAGCCTTTTGTCCGAAAAACAAAAGGCTTTTTCTTATTTTGGACAGGGAAAAACGAAAAGGAGAAGTGACAGACGACACAAAAATGAGGGTGGTCAATTAAAGGCAAATAGCTGAGAAAAGTGAAAAAAAATGTATGCGACCAACCGGATGTTGGTGGTGCCGCTCTATTTGCGCGGCCGATGGCATCGTGCCACAGCAACCACCATCGTAGCATTCGAGGTAGTGGTGATGATGATGCTTACGAGTCAGGCCGAAGGCTGGCCGTTCAGACAACTCTCAGTTTTTTATCTGGAAACACGCAAGGTAGAGATGAGCCAGCAGCGGGCTTGGCTCTTCTTCTTGATGGTCGAAGCCTTTAGCCTGGCCGTCAGCACCCTGAGCGAACTGGCTCGCCAGCGCATCCTGCAGCAAGAGGCCGAGATGGAACGCGACAGAGCTCAACTCGCATTGTATCAGGCACAATTCGAACCCCACTTCATCTACAACTCACTGAACGCCCTCTACGGACTCATTGTCACCAGAGACTCTCGTGCCGAGCAGTCCTTCATGAAATTCATCGAACTGACCCGATACACATGTTCCTTTGTCGTCGGACTTGCACATATCGCCAGCTACAACCGCCGAATGGTCATTGTCAACGGCTATTCACAGTCATTGCCCATCGGACGTACTTATGCAGTTGAAATAGACAAGTGCCTGTAACTGGTTTTCACTGGTTTTCAACCCACTATCGCACACATTTTTGTCTTTTTTTTGACAATAGACAAAAAAAATGTGCATTTTTTTCGTCAGTTACATTTTTTTTCATAAATTTGCACCTTGCTACGCATGATGCGTAATGTGTTGATACAGCGATTCATAAACTAAAAAACAGTGAAATGATGGACTCTCAAGAAAACATCCTGGAACAGGGACAAGTTGAAGACGTCGAGAAAAAGGCCGAGGCCGTAGCTGCCGAAGCCGAAGTACAGAACAAGGAACAGGAAACCCCGGAAAAACCTGAAACACAGGAAAAACCTGAAACCCCGGAAAAACCTGAAACACAGGAGGCTCAGAAGACCTATGCCACCAAGACCGAAATTCTGGAACGTCTGAAAGAGATTGTAGCGGGCGAAGAAAACCCAAGTAAAGACGAAGTAGACCTGCTGAAGACTCAGTTCTACAAGCTGCACATCGCCGAGCGCGAGGCACAGCTGAAGACATACCTTGATGCCGGCGGCGATCCCGAAACTTATCAGATTAAGCCCGATGAAGACGAAGATGTCTTCAAGGCAGAGATGAGTGTCATCAAGGAGCGCCGTGCCCAACAGTTCCAGCAGCAAGAAGCCGAGAAGCAGGAAAACCTGACCAAGAAACTCGATATCATCGAGCGTATCAAGGCCTTGATAACTTCGCCGGACGAAGCCAACAAAGCCTACCAGGAATTCAAGGAGCTTCAGGGAAAGTGGCGCGAAATCAAAGCCGTCCCCGCCGAGAAGGCCAATGAGCTCTGGCGCAGCTACCAGCTCTATGTAGAGCAGTTCTACGATTTGCTCAAGCTCAACAACGAAGCCCGCGAATATGACTTCCGCAAGAACCTCGAACTCAAGACAAAGCTCTGCGAGGCTGCCGAGAAACTGGCCGAAGAGGAAGACATCATAAGCGCCTTCCACCAGTTGCAAGAACTCCATCAGCAATACCGCGAGATAGGCCCTGTCACCAAAGAACTTCGTGAACAGGTGTGGACACGCTTCAAGGCTGCCTCCACCGTCATCAACAAGCGCCACCAGCAACATTTCGAGGAACTGCGTTCAAAGGAAGAGGAGAACCTCGCCCGTAAGACCGAGCTCTGCGAGAAGGTTGAAGCCATCGCCGCTGAAGAGAACAAGGGTGCCGGCGACTGGGAGAAGCACACCAAGGAAATCATCGAAGTGCAGAACGAATGGAAAACCATCGGCTTTGCCCCTCAGAAGATGAATGTGAAAATCTTCGAGCGTTTCCGCGCCACCTGCGACGACTTCTTTGCCCGCAAAGCTGAATACTTCAAGCAGATGAAGGAACGCTTTGCCGAGAATGCCGAGAAGAAGCGTGCCCTCGTCGAGAAGGCACAGGCCCTTGCCGACAGCACCGACTGGAAGTCGACAAGCGACAAACTCATTGCCCTGCAGAAGGAATGGAAGACCATCGGCATGGTACCCAAGAAGTTGGGCGACCAGCTTTGGAGCGACTTCCTTGCCGCCTGCAACAAGTTCTTCGAGGCACGCAATGCCGCCACTGCCGGCACTCGCAACGAAGAGCGCGAGAACCTCAGCAAGAAGCGTGAAATCATTGCCGAACTGAAGAAACTTGTTGATGACAAGGTCGATGACGTTCAGGACAAGGTGCAGTCGCTCATCGAGCAGTACAGCCAGGTCGGTCATGTTCCCTTCCGCGAGAAGGACAAACTCTATGGCGAATACCACGAAGTGCTCGACCGCATTTACAAAGAGCTCAACATCTCATCTGCCCGTCGCCGTCTGGATAATTTCCGTTCGAGCCTCAAGAACCTTGCCAAGCGCGATGAGGATGCCCTCGACAACGAGCGTACCCGTCTGATGCGCCGCTATGAGCAGCTGAAGCAGGAGATACAGACCTACGAGAACAACCTCGGGTTCCTTAATGCCGCTTCGAAGAAAGGCTCATCGCTCATCGACGAGATGAAGCGCAAAGTGCAGAAACTCAAGGATGACTATAACCTCACCCGCGAGCAAATCAAGGCCATCGATGCCGAAAACAGCAAAGAGGCTGAGGAGCAACAGCAGGAAGAACAGCAGGAGCAATAAACACTCACTGACAATCCATAGCAAGAAAAGTCCGGATGTCCCTCCGGGCTTTTTCTTTATCCGGTCCTGCAAACCGACAAGAAAAAAGGGACATCGCCAAAAAACAAAGGTGAATTGTCAAAAAACAAAGGTTGCCACGGCCCCAAACGAATAACTTTGCATAAAAAATAGAACCATCATAACCAATATGAAGAAACTCTTTATCCTTACTATCCTTGCGTTGCTCACATGCGCGCCCTCACTGGTTCGTGCCGATGGATGGACCAATCCGATGGTGTTACCGGGACTTGAGAACCGCAGTCTCGGCGACCCTTACATCATGAAGTATCGCGGCTACTACTATCTCTACGTCAGTGCCGGCGACCGTAACATCTACTGCTGGCGGTCGAAGGATCTGATGGAGTGGTCATCCGACTACATCTGCTGCACCGATGAGACGACAGCCGTTGCCTATGCGCCGGAAGTCATCTATTGGAATGGCAAGTTCTATATGTGCACATCGCCTCGTGGCGGCGGCCACTATATACTCACCAGTGACAGTCCGACCGGACCTTTCACCCATCAGACGGGCAACATGGGCCGCGACATCGACGGTTCTATGTTCGTCGACGACAGCGGACAGTGGTACTTCTATCATGCCAACAATGGTGGCATTCGTGGTTGCACCATGCCCACCCACCTGTCTTTCGGCGACGATGTAGACCTCCATTGCTGCATGTCAGGACAGTGGACCGAAGGCCCCTGCATGTTCAAGCGCAACGGACTTTACTATCTCCTCTATACCGGTAACCATGTGTGGACCAACGGCTACCGCATCGACTATGCCATCAGCCGCAGCGGTGCCCTCGCCGGATTCACCCCGCAAAGCGAGCAGAACCCCATCCTCATCGACACCGAGACACCCACCCACAAAGCCCTGGGCCATGGCACCGCCTTTGTCGGACCCGACCTCGACACCTATTTCTTCTGCTATCACAACCTGCAGGACAACAAGGCACGCCGTCTGTTGAACTTTGAACGCATCGCCTGGAACGGCGACAAGCTGATGATGACTGGTCCCACCGACTGGGAGCAAGACCGTCCGCTCGTGGCCACCAACGACTATTTCGAGCGCGAAGAGATTGGCGACGACTGGACGACCGACGGCACCTGGCAGATTGTCGATGCCGACCACCTGAGTCAGACAGCAGCCGAAGGTGCCCACACCGCCTTCTTCAATCCCTGTGCTTATACCAACTTTACCGCCGAATACACTCTGAAGGCTGCAACCGGTGCCACAACCGGCAGCTTCGGCGTTCTCTTCTCCTATGCCGACGAGAACAACTACGGCGAGGCCGTCGTCAATGCAGAAACGAAGAAACTTGACGTGACCGTCTACGTTGGTGGTGAAACCAAGGTGGCACGCCAGTTCCCACTTCCCGACGACTTCGACCCAGCCTGCTGGCACGCCGTCCGCATTGAAAAGAACGACATGAAGCTTCGTGTCTACATCGACGGAATGCGTAAATGTCAGGTCAACGTGGCTACCTCCGAAGGCCGCATCGGCTATGTGACACGCTCGTGCGCCGCCGACTTCTCCTACACCGCCATCAGTCCCTACGTCGACGGCAGCGGCATCCTCGATGTCAGCCTGCCCTTGCCCGGCATGATTGCCGCTAACCTCTGCACCGAGAGCGAAAATGCCACCGCCACTTCCTACGGCATGTCCATCGGCAATGCCTACTATATGAAATGTGCCGCCGGCAGCTCCATGACGTATCAAGTCAATGTGCAGCGCGATAATGTCTACAACATCGGCCTGCGCTACCGGTCAGCCTCCGTGGCCCATGTGCGGTTGCTCTTCGATGGAGAGCCCGTTGCCGACAATGTCGAACTGGCTGCCACACGCACCACGGTGGTCGTCGAGACACTGAAAGACATCCCCATGAAGCAAGGCCACCACGAGATGACCGTTGAAGTCATCGACGGCACACCCTTCATCTATGAATACAATGTCAAGCGCGGCGTAAGCAATCCTCACGTCATGGCCGACGACTTCGAGAATGGCTTCAGCCCCGAATGGGGTTACAAGGAAGGTGCCTGGAACATCGTCGACGGCCAGCTCGAGTCAACGGGCGGCTACGGAAAGATGCTCATGGGCGGCTTCGACGACATCCATCTCACCGACTATACCGTGGAGTGTGACATCATCTACCTCAACAGCAGTGCCATGAACGGCGGCCTGCTCTTCCGAACCACCAATGCGTCGACAGGTGGAGCCGACGACAACCCTGTGCTCGGCACCGACTTCCTGCAAGGATACATCTTCATCGCAGGCTCCACCAGCGTAGCCCTCGGCAAGCATAACTACGGTTGGCAGACGCTGGCATCGGCACCGGCTACCGTAGACCCTGCCGTCACCCACCACATGAAAGTGGAGGTAGAGGGCGCTACCATCCGCTGCTACATGGACAACATGGATGAGCCACTCATCACCTACACCGACACGAAACCCTTCATCACCGGACGAGCCGGTTTCCGTGCCCACAATTCCTGCATCCGCTTCGACAACTTCGTGGTCACCCCCGCTGAAAAGAAAGAAACAGCCATCCAGCCCCTGCAGATAACTGAAGAGGGAGCGCAACCTACGCTCTACAATCTGCAAGGACAAAAGGGTTCTGGAATAGTCGGACAGCCGAAGGGAATCTACATCATCAAGGAAGGAAACCACAGCCGGAAAGTCATCAGGTAAAAGGAATCATCCTTCTATATCAACAAAAAGTGCTCTGGTATAATCAATTATATCAGGGCACTTTTGCCTTCATCTTGATTTTCAAAACAACGGGTAGAAAAAACGGCCAGAAATAAAAACACCCCGCAATATGAGCCATACGCCGACACTTGATATTCGATTCCACTATGTCGTCACAGAATAATACGCCAACAGACAACAAAAATATTTTTTTTACATTGAGACCAAAGGCTGGTCACAATGAGACCAAAGGCTGGTCACGACGAGACCAAAGGCTGGTCACAATGAGACCAAAGGCTGGTCACAACGTGACAACTTGAGTTCATTAACTTCCGAAAGCGACGGAGTCAAAGTTGAATTACCATTAAAAATATATAGAAGAATTTGTAAATAAGAAAAAAACTTCGTAACTTTGCATCAGGAAAGAACATCCGAAAGGATGAATAAACACAAATAATAAAAACAAGGGAAAAAACTATGAAAAAGAACTTCAAGACTATTGCCGCCGCTGCCGTGCTCGCAGTCGGCATGCTGACCAGTTGCGCAACCATTAACAGCGGTGCTGCCCTTGCCGAAAAGGCTCCCGTAGGACCTAAGATGGGCGAAGCTGAATCAACCATCATCCTCGGCCTGTTCTCGTCGAGAGGTGAGCAGAACAACATCAAGCAGGCTGCCATGAACGGCGGCATCACCAAGGTCACCCAGGTGGAATACGTCGATCAGGCTATTTTCGGAGGTCTCGTCATCAAGCACACCACGCGAGTCTACGGTGAGTGATTTTTTATCCGACGAGTAGACAATTAAACGAGTTGTTTGTATTTGCATTGTCAACTAAAATACAGACAACTCGTTTACTTGTCTAGCCGTTTACCCGTCTACTAAAAAAGTATTATTGCTGTTCAGGCCGCCTTCAACCCCTGAGCATTTTTAATCTTCTGAAGGAGCAATATATACAGGGAATATCAAATATAAAAGAAAATTTTACCGGACAGCAATAAAAAAATATCATACTGGGGTGAGAGGGGAAAAAGAAAAGGAGTTCCACTCTTGCGGAACTCCTTTTCTAATTGCCTGTTGGGGTACTCGGACTCGAACCAAGAATGACAGGACCAGAATCTGTAGTGTTACCATTACACCATACCCCAATGCCTTGCGCAATCGTTGTGTTTCGAATTGCGGATGCAAAGTTACGGCATATTTTTGAAACTGCCAAACTTTTTTCCAACTTTTTGCATTTTAATCTTCAAAAAATCCTCTTTTAAGGCCGAAAAGGGGGCTGCGAATGCAAAAAATAATCAAATATCATACCGTTTTGCAGGTTTTTCGGATAAAAGAGAGTATCTTTGCAGGAAAAATAACAGAGAATGACAACAAACAAACAATTAGTAGACACCATCATCAAGGGTATTCAAGAGAAGAAAGGACAGCGCATCTCGGTCATTGACCTCCGTAACATCGACGGTGCCATCGCACAATATTTCGTCATATGCCAGGGCGGCTCGCCCACGCAGGTGGAAGCCATTGCCGAGTCCGTGGGTGACACGATGCGAAAGGACCTGGGCGAAAAACCCACCAACGTCGTGGGCCTGGGGCTGAGCCAATGGGTAGCGATGGACTTTGTCGACGTACTCGTCCACATCTTCCTTCCCGAAACCCGCGAGTTTTATGATATAGAAAACCTGTGGCAGGATGCCACCATCACTGAAATAGAAGACGTATGAGCAATCAGAAAAAAACTCCTCCGACACAACCAAACGGCGACAACGACAATCAGCCAAAGATGCCGAAGTTCAACATGAACTGGCTATACATTCTTATAATAGCAACACTCGCATTATTCTTCTTCACCGGCCAAGGCAACGAAATGGCGTCAGGCCAAGGCTTCAAGAAGGAAGTGTCGTACACTCAGTTCGTACAATACGTTGACAGCGGATATGGCTCGGAAGTCATCGTGAACAAAGGAACGGGAAAGGTGCGCATGTTCATTCGCGCCGAGCACTACCGTGACGTATTCCAAAAGGATGCCAAAGAGTTAGGCGACAAGCCCTATATATTGGCAGACTATGGCACGGGGGAAGAACTGCAGAAACTGCTCGACACGGCCATCGCCGAAGGAAGGCTGACCGACTGCAAGTTTGAAACGAAGACCGAGAGTATCTTCGAACGCCTCCTTATCAGCATACTTCCAATCCTCCTTCTCGTCTTCCTGTGGGTTATTATCTTCGGACGCATGGGAAGCGGAATGGGCGGCGGCATCTTCAATGTGGGCAAGTCGAAAGCCAAACTCTATGAGAAAGGCGGCGAGATGGGCATCACCTTCAAAGACGTCGCAGGCCAGGCTGGTGCCAAGCAGGAAGTGCAGGAGATTGTGGAGTTCCTGAAGAACCCGCAGAAATATACCGAACTCGGTGGAAAGATACCCAAGGGTGCCCTGCTCGTAGGCCCTCCGGGAACGGGTAAGACGCTGTTGGCCAAGGCCGTTGCCGGCGAGGCTGGCGTGCCATTCTTCTCGATG